>JAGXHM010000129.1 GCA_024636155.1 Deltaproteobacteria bacterium | reverse complement strand
GCTTGGATTGACCGGCGTAACTTTGCTGGCGTTGCCCGCCTTTCGCGCACCAACCGGCCATCCTTTTCTCGGCGCAATACTGGCGTTGGGCTCTTCGGCCAGCGCGGCGGTGGCCAGCGTGACCGTCAAAAGGCTTCGCCCTGGTAAAGACCTTCTGTCGCTGACGGCCTGGCAACTCATCGTCGGAAGCGTGGTGCTGCTCGGTTTGTCGATGATTTTTGAACCGCAGTGGAACATTGCGTGGACAAGAGATTTTGTCGGTCTCTTGCTCTTCCTGGCTTTGGCCGGCACTGCGTTGAGTACCTGGCTCTGGTTCTGGTTGTTGCAGCGAGCGGAGGTGGGCCGTCTTTCGTTGTATTTGTTCCTGGTTCCGGTGGCCGGACTGTTGATTGCCATGGGCGGCTTCGGAGAACGCTTGAATGCGCTGCAGGGGGGCGGTGTAGGTTTGATCTTAATCGCCGTCGCGCTGGCCGTGGCTGCCGGTTGGTCTGGAACTGTTCGGGGTACCAAGCCATCGGGTAGAAAAACCCCGAGCGAGTCATAGCAACCAGGAAACCATTGACCACGGATTGACCTGAGAAAGCAAGCCCCAGTCGAAGAAAGCCGCAACGGAAACAGGCCAAGGGCATCATGGCACCACGATACCTGTCCGGGCACACACATGAACGTCATGTCAAAAATCGAAAAGTGCCAGACATGACAATCAATTCTATAAGAGTCGAAACTAATGGCTATGGAGGCATCGGCAAGCGGGTTGCTGATGCTACTGCTGCCACCGTTCAGGGTCTTGACTGGTCAGACACGGGAATACCCGGCATAACGAAAGGAGCTTTGTGATGTACGACAACTTGATGAACGACGTCGGGATGCATGAATGGATGAACGGCGGAATGTGAATTATGCCTCTGATCGGCACCCTGGTGGTGGTTCTGATCGTCATCGTGGTGATCAAACGAAGCAAAAAATAGGGGGCACCATGCCTGTCTGGAATTAGGCTCTTACACGACTGATCACCCTAAAGTAACTGACGTTTTCTTTAATTTGTGCTGATTATCCTCAAATGTCAAAAATAAGGATTTCTTAGAAGTTGTGCTGGTGGCTAATGAAAGTCAAATTCTTTCGATCTGAGCGATTTTGAATACCCTGAAACTGACACACTTAAAAATTTTCAGAAATCCTCTCATATTGTTTTGATGCGATCAATTTTACAGTTAATGTAATTTTCTTAGTTGCCTGCAATCCAGTAACGCTGAAAGCTTCCTGGCAGTCGTGATTTGTGGGAGCTCTCATTTAACCTGTACATGTCTAGAAAACTAGGGGCGATTCAATTTCTTTCTTATTATGTCTACTGCATTGTTTTGGAGGAGTGAAATTGACAAAACCTCGAAATTCTTACTGACCCTGACATATAAGAAAATATTGTCAACTTTGTGCTTTTCTCTCAATGATTTTGGGCTACAATATCCTTAAGCCCTATTCTTGTCTCCCTACGCGAGAGACCGGAATGAAGAAGCCCTTGGATTGTCCAGGGGCTTCGTTTTTTTGATGGATAAAGTGCGTCCTAAATACCTCTATCAATAACACGCCCGTTTTCTTCTCATATGTCGTGACAAATAAGAAACGACCCCTAGAGCCAATCCCTAGGGGCCGTATCAGCAGGGCCTGTTGTAAAAATACAGGTTAATTTAACACTAACCTCTTCAGGTGCTTTTTCAAGTACTAAAAAACACAGATCAATTAAGAAGCCATTTTTATCTCACCAGTCGTGACAAATAAGAAAAGGCCGACTCCATGAAGCATCGACCCTTTCTTTTGCATTAAAGACATAGGTAATGTCTTTGTGTCTGATAGTGACGTTATTCGGAAAAAACTTGGTCTTCAGATTTATCCATGAACATACCAGGTTCGCCGGTTTCCTGCAATGTATCAGCCTTTCTTATTTGTCACCTGTTCCGGGAGAGTTCTGTTGCTGGCCAAACATACCGACAAAATAATAATGCTATTAATACTGACTGGGTTCAGACCATTTCATCCAGCAACTCCCGGCTGGCATTTGGGATAACCACTTTATTAACCAACAGCCCCTTTAACGCTATTTTCTGCGCCCCCGCCTCTACAGCACTGGTAACCGCTGCAACATCTCCAGTTATGGTACAGAAGGCCTTTCCTCCCAAAGCCATAGCCAGTCTCAGCTCAATCAACTGGACATCAGCAGCTTTGCAGGCTTCATCAGCTCCTTCAATGAGCGATGCCACGGAAAAGGCTTCGAGGATACCAAGAGCTTCAAGTTCAGGGGGGGCATTCGTTCCATTAAGTGCGGGGAATATATCTGGATGGACACTGGGGATAACAAATGTGTCGATGATGGATTCATCTATCTCTTCATTGACGACATCGACAGCCGCCTTGACCGACGCAACATCGCCACCGACAAGGACCATATATTTTCCAGCGCAAATCGTTCGCGAGAGGATAAGTTCAATAGATGACGTCTTAAGCATCATGTCTGCAGCCTGCATGCCGGCTGCGATACTTGAAAGTTCAATTAAACCGATAGCATTCATCCCGGTGTTCCTCCTAAGTTAAGCCGCTATGGGGTGGCAATAATTCTAATATGATCATCTGCCACTGCTGCTATTTGGCCGGCCAGCGGAGCGTGGATTCTGGCTCCAAGGCTATCTTTTGGAAGCTCGGCAAGCAAGTCGCCGATCTTCACTGTTTCTCCTGGCTGTACTACCGGGATAGCTGGCTTACCGATATGCTGTTGCAAGGGGATGCTGATTTCCGCCGGGTCTGGGAACCCTTCAACGAATGGAGTCTCTCTTTCATATTTTCCGATCCGCAAACGCCTCAGCAGAGATTTTGTTGGGATTCTACGGTAGTTTTTCATCGAGTGCAATTTGGGCGCCTTCGTCTGCCGATAGCTCTTGCCATCCTCACGCATGGTATTCTTCGCCTGCTCGCAAGCTTCCCTCGGGAACAAATCCTCGGGACAAGCATATAGCGTACAGAGGCCGCAGGAGCAACAATACGTGGCATAGTTATTCCAGTATTCAGCACCGCTCGCGGTAAAGCCCAAGGAGCGCATCACCTTGTGCGGCTGGATGTCATAGCCAAGTAGGTAGCGGGGACAAAACTCTGTGCATGCGGTACATTGATCGCAAGCAGACTTACCGATTCGGTTCATCTCCCCGGAAGATCGAGTTTTTCTTGAAATCAAATAATGATCACCCGGCAACACAATGAGCCCAGCACAGGTTTTTGTCACGACCTCATCAAGATTGCGACTGAGGCCTCCCATCAACACTCCACTGGTCAACAAGGCAAAACCCTGCACTGTTGCTCCACCGGCAAAAGCCAGCAAATCTCGGTAGCTGGTACCGATAGGCACCCAGAATGATTTCGGCTCCTGGACCAGACCTGCCACGCTGACAAACTTGTGGGTGACCGGCGAACCATTAACAGCCTTGCTGACATTGAACAGGGTTTCGACGTTGCAGACCACGCAGCCGACATCAAGAGGAATCCCCCCAGCCGGAATCAGTCTTCCGATCGCCAATTGCACCAGCTCGTACTCATCCCCTGCCGGGTAAAAATCGCCGAGTTCAAGAAGTTCAATCCCTGAGCCTGCCAGAACCTCACGAAAGGCCTGTAAGGTACGACTGTTTTTCCCCTTGATGCCTATGATCCCTCTGGTTGCTCCGGTGGCTTGCATCATCAGTCGCAAACCGACCAAAACCCCAGCCGCGTGATGCGTCATCAACTCAACATCCTTGTGGATCAAAGGCTCACATTCAGCACCATTGGCCAAAATGCAGTCTACCTGAGATTGCGCCTTCACATGGGTCGGAAAGCCGCCACCGCCAGCACCAACGACACCAGCGAGTTTTATCTTTTCGGCAATCTGTTCACTCATTTTCAATCCCTAATTCAAGATGACTTTGATCGGTGATTAGCTATCATAGCTCGGGCCAATGGTCTTCAAGAGTTATTGTTCTTCCCAGTTGGCCGGATAAGTGGTGTAAAGAAAGCGGGCGAACTTTGGAACACTGAATTGAATAGCAGTATTCCTGGGGATCAGAAGAATATCCCCGGCTTCGCCAACAATCTTGTTGCCATCGACAACGATCTCCAAACGACCTTCAATAACATAATCAATTTCGTCGTATTTAAGCACCCAGTCGAAACAGGACGCCGTCATCTCCATGATCCCGCATCCGAGCCTGGGGCTTTCCTCAAGGGAGAAAACATCTTTAAGATAGACCTGGTCACCCGCCTTACCGGTATCAAACGCTTCCGGCTTTACGCTCGCACCCCTGACGGAGATAACACCACTCTTCGCATCGGCAGTCTTCTCGAAACTGCTTGACTGTGGTTTCTCCTGTTCAGCGAGGACCTGCCGGATAACTGCCTTCAGTTGTTCTTCATTGAAGGAAAAAGGCTCCATTACTGATCGTTATCCAATTTTGCCAAAACTTTCTTTGTGATGGCGGAAACTTGTAAAATATCAGTGATGGCATAATCGCGTTTTAGTATCTCCTGGACGGTCAGGTTCAAATCCGGTGCGCCCGCGCTTCCAGTTTTTTGAGCAGGCTTCGAGCCTGTCATCGGTCTCTCGCCGTAGACGATCGTAACCCCCTGTTCATGCAGGTAGTCTTTCCCACCGGGAGACAGAATCATCGTCTTATTAACGTAGAGCTTGCGCTCATCGTGACAGATGAATTGTTCGACATTGTCACGTCCGATTAATTGTTTCCCCATAGTTCACCTCACAGCCAATTATTGATCCTGAACATCAATCGCAGAGCGACTCTTTTCACATCTCTGCCTGAACTTCCACCTCGTCGATAATGCCGATAATGGCAGCATCGACCAAGGTGTTGCTAAGCTCTGGCGATTGGCGGGCCGCACTGCCTGTGGTGACCAGTACCCGCTCCCCGATACCGGCGCCAACGAGATCCACAGCGACAAAGCTTTCTGTTTCTTCGCCCCTGCAAACGTCCAGACGCCTGACGATCATCAGCTTCAGACCGATGAGTGAATCATTCTTTCTTGTCGCCCACACATTTCCGACCACATTGCCTATAATCATCTATTTCATCCTTCCATGGTTTGGATTTGGACCCCTCGTTCTCTCGCACAATCGAGAGCGAGCGGGGTCAGTTTGGCATCGGAGCGAACGTGCAGGAGCATATCACCCCGTTTGTGAGCCTCGATGATATCTCTTTCCGTCACCAGCGATTGATTCAATCGGGCACCATTTGTGGTTCCTGATGCAAATGGCTTAAGACCGAAACTACGCAGGGTGTCTTCATAAGTGGCGTAAAGTTCAAAAAGCCTCTGTGGTGCCGTGTCTCGGTAGCGCACATACTCATACTCAAAAATTTCCACGCCACCCCCGCAGAGCAGCGTCGACAGGACCCTCTCCATGATCGGGTCACCTGCCCGGCCCAAGGCCAGATCCGACATCTGGCTGCAAGACAGCAATGGTAATATCACACGCGCGACAGCAGGATGTCGGCAACCTGGAGCCCAGTAAAAGACCGGCGTGTCCGCCCCCAACTGCTGCAGGATCAAAGGCACGTTGGCGCTGTCCCGTTCGGACAATATTAACACCTGAGGAGAAGCCGGAGCCAACTGCAGCTGCTTTAAGACCTCCCGTGTGATGCTCTGAACCAAAACCTCAAGCTCCATGTTCAGTTATTCTCCTGAAGCGTGCAGTTGAGCGCTATCCCCAAAGGCGTCACCAGAAAAGGATTCTCAGGTTTATATACCGGCAGATTCAGTTCCTCTGCGAAAACCTGCTCAATTCCAGTCATGCAGCAGGTCCCCCCAACCAGGAATAAGGCCTCCGGTCGTTTATTCTTGATGTGACGGCCGACAATCGTGGCCATCTTCTGGATGACCGGGCGCACCACAGCAAGGACGTCCTGCTGTCTGTGCTGTTGTTTTTTAAGCGCTTCGGCCTCTTCAATGCTGATCCGGTAGTTGCCAGCCAGCACCAGCGAGACGTGCGTTCCACCGGTCGCTTCATCGGCCGTATATACCACCTGCCCATCCTCAATCACCGCCAGGCCGGTTGTGCCGCCACCAATATCGACAATCACCCCGTTGTCGATATTCAAGACTGCATTTGCAGCTACCGGTTCGTCCAGCACTGAAGTCACTGCCAAGCCAGCACCTTCAACCACATAGCAGTGGGTTTTCGCGTTGGCTTTGCCCGTTCCCGAAGGCACGGCAATGGCGGCCCGCTCCAAGGTTCTGCCAAGTTGGGTTTCGATCCGGTTAACAAGCCGTTTCACCGTCTGAATCGCGCCACCGTAATCCACAACCAGGCCATCCTTGACGGTATGAGAAAATTCCATGGCACAAGCCACCGGTGCTTTGCCCCGATTTAAAACCACCACGACAATATAGGCTGTGCCAAGATCGACACCGACATGTAGCGGTTCATCCACTTGTACTGTGGCGGCGTTTTCCAAGCATTTTTCCAACGCGCATATTTTTTGGTTAATCTCGGTAAAATCCACAGGCCCTCTACAAATGTCCCTTCAGCAAATAGCCGGTCATACTAGGTGTCCAGCCACAGGCGTTGCCCTCGTCAAAGTCAATGTGCATGGCGAGCCGATAGTTCTCATTGACTCGAACCAGAACCTCTTCAAAGACCAACGCTCTGACATCGCCCACCCGGACCCGGACAAAATCCATATCACTGATGCCAATCGCTGAGGCATCTTCTGAGCGCATATGAATATGCCGTCCCGGTATTAGCAAACCTTCTTCGAGATCCACCGTCCCCAACTCTGTGCCAATCTGGATGCCAGTTGCGCCTGCGGTGTCACCGGACTGTCGAACCGGTGGTTTCACATCAAGGATTCTGGCATCGGTCAACGATACCTCGACCTGAGTATGCTTGCGGACAGGACCCAGCACGGCAACATTTTCAAGCCTGCCGCCTGGACCAATCAAGCACACCCGTTCCTGGCAAAGGTACTGCCCAGGCTGCGACAGTTCTCGGAGCATGGTCAGTTTGCCACCGAACAACTTTTGAGCGTCAGCTTCGCTGAGGTGCGCATGGCGTGCGGACAGCTCCACCGGGATTTGATGCCCGGACTCACCGATCCTGGCCATAACCGAGTCAACAATGTCTTCAGTCGTTCGGCTTGCTTGGTCCCGGCCAGTGGCTCGAGGCAGGGCGGCCCTCAACATCATCACGTAGATCACGCTGCTCAATCGATTCAACGCCTGTACAATATCGATCCGCTCGATTCCTGCAGCATTGGCAAAAGCCGTTATCGCAGCAATTTCAACCTCCCTGACCATGGTTCGCAACCGATTGAGGGCAAGGATGTCGGGGTCCATTTCCGCAGAGAGGACCAAATGTTTGAGACCATAATATTGTTCTGGATCGTGAGAACGCTTCCAGATCTCCTCCTCATCAAGACCAAAGAAAACACAGCTGATCAAGGTCTCGCCCAAGACATCCGCTCGCATGATTGCCCTGGCCCGGCTCAGCAGCCCGCCCAGGACGGCAGCGAGGGTTCTGTCGCCACAGTTGCTCACTTTTCCCTGAAAGAGAAGAACTTCTGCCTGGAACCTGTCCAGCTGGCCACGGAAGATAATCCGTGGATGGTTCTTCGGGATCAGCTGGTTACTGATCAAGTGGGTCAGGTGTGCCGGCTTAACAGCGTATTCCTTGCCGTCGGCCACGGCCACGTACCCCTGTGCCGCGCCAAGGGCCACTTTGAGCGAAGCTCCCCCCGGTTTTACCTCGGCAGAGCTACCATTGGTAAGCCGCACCTTTCTTTCACTCAGGAATTGAGCCGCCGCGGGCGTCAGGAGCTGGCCTTCTTCCAGGCAAAAAGTCTCAGGAACTCCTTGTAAAAAAAGCTTGCGCAAACAAGATTCCGTTACGACCTTTTCTGCCATTTACGCCTCGCTTCCCGGCAGAATTATCTCAACTTCATCATGAGGTCTCGGGATGACATGGACGCTGATCAGCTCGCCGACCCGCTCAGCAGCCGCGGCACCCGCGTCGGTAGCGGCCTTGACGGCGCCGACATCACCACGGACCAGAATAGCGACCAATCCGCCGCCAACCTGAGTCTTGCCAACCAGTGTCACGTTGGCGGCCTTGAGCATGGCGTCTGCCGCTTCCAGTGCCGCAACAAAACCTTTTGTTTCTACCATTCCCAGCGCGCTTGACTTTGCCATTTTCATTACTCCTTTAGAGCTGTCCGGGTAAAGGTGCCTTTCGGAAGAGAGAACCCGAGCCCGAGATAGATGCGCTTAAAAATTCGTTAGCCTTGCTTTTGCGGCAGGATCAGCTCAACTTCGTCGTGAGGCCGTGGAATCACATGAACGCTGACCAGTTCGCCTACCTTGCTGGCGGCAGCGGCCCCGGCATCGGTCGCAGCCTTAACCGCGCCGACATCGCCGCGGACCAGGATCGCAACCAAACCACTACCGACCTGAACCTTGCCAATCAGTGTAACGTTGGCAGCCTTTACCATGGCATCTGCTGCTTCGACTGCGGCAACAAACCCTTTTGTTTCGACCATACCTAATGCACTTAGCGTTGCCATTGTTTTTTCCTCCAGTTATTGATCAGGTTTAAGTTAACTCCCTGCAAACCCAAGTTTCAGGTGACAGGGGGGACATAGTTCATTTTTTCCAGTTGTGCAAGGACCAGATTGGTAATGGTTTCTATATCGACGGCTCTGTTATCGGAACTCTGCCGTGTAGTCTCTTCCAGGCCATAAGCTACATAGCGGAAATTAAAGAGATGCTGGGTGCCGACGTTGTCCGTGGTTGAGCTGCCGCCCACAGTTCCACAGCCCAGGGTAAATGAAGGGTCCAGGTTGGTGCTGATGCCGACGGCGCCCTGGGTCGAAGGTGTGTTAACCAAAACTCTGGAGACCGGTTGGGTCAGGCTAAAATGCCTGATAATAGCCTCATCTTTTGAGTGAATCGCCATCGAATGACCCAGTCCGCCGTTGTGCAGCAGTTTGATGCACAGCTCATCTGCGGCCTGCCAATCCCGCACTACATAGAAGCCCATGAGCGCGGTCAACTTTTCATAGGAGAAAGGGTAGCCCCTGCCAACGCCCTGTTCCTCATAAAGCAGCAGCCTGGCATCAGCCGGGATTTCGATGTCAGCCATTCTGGCCAGTTCGCTTGCGGGCTTGCCGACAATGGCCGGATTCATTCCCCCACCCGGACGCTGCATGATCGCTTTCACCTTTTCAGCGGCGGCACCTTCGAGAAAAACGCCGCCTTGGGCAATCAAGGCTTTTTTGACCTGGGACGCAATGGCCTCTTCAGTCACAATCGCCTGTTCGGAAGAACAAACAGTGCCGTAATCAAAGGTTTTACTCGACATGATAAGACGAACGGCGGTCTGGATATCAGCACTCTTTTCAATAAACACCGGGACATTGCCAGATCCAACCCCCAGCGCGGGGGTGCCGGAGCTATAAGCGGCCTTAACCATTGCTGGTCCGCCAGTGGCCAGGATCAGGTCGGACTGCCGCATAAGTTCCCCGGTTCCATCAAGGGTCGGCATCCGCACCATGCTTACCAGGTCTTCGGAGAGTTTCATCTCATTCAGGACCTGGCGGACAATAGCGACAACTTTGCCGATACAGTTTTGCGCACTGGGGTGGGGACTAAAAACAATCGCATTACCTGCTTTCAGCGCGATTAAGGATTTATAAATAGCCGTCGAAGTCGGGTTGGTCGAAGGCACCAGAGCCGTGATCACCCCTGCGGGAATCGCAATCTTGGTGATTTTCTTTTCGCGATCTTCATCGATGACCCCAATCGTTTTCAGGCCGCTGATGTGTTCATAAAGCTTCTCGGAGGCAAGTTGATTCTTTTTCTTTTTGTCCTGCCAATTGCCGTAACCGGTTTCTTCCACAGCCAGACGGGCCAAATCTTCGGCCATTGCAGTCAGTACTTTGGCAATCGCCTGCACGACCTGATCGACCTGCCCCTGGTCAAGCTTGGCAAAGTCCCGCTGCGCGATTCTTGCGCTCCGGACAAGGTCTCTGGCTTCCTGGATCGATGCTAAATCCTTATCTGCCATATAGTTACTCCTCCTGCTTCCGGTAATAGATGATAAGAGCTTCAATCAATTCAGCCTTGCGTGCCGATCTGATTTGTCGCCGTCCAAGAGAGAAACCTGCAAGCTGCCTGGCCAACTCCCTGAGCTCTTTAACAGACTTGCTGTCGAACTGCGAGGTGTTGCGTGAAGAGAGCCCCACCACTGGCCGCTCTGCCTGCTTGGGGCGCGGTTCGGCCATAGGTCCCTCGGTATGCTCTTTGCTGAGGGGCGCTGTTTTCGCGTTCTGTTGGCTACCTATGACAACGTCAGACAAACCCTCCGCGGTTCTGGCTATGACGGTACTCCACATGACAGCGCCAACCTGATTCGCCACCATGGAACCGGCATCGACAGCAGCCCTGGCCGAGCTGACGTCTCCCAAGAAGAGCACGGAAACCAGCCCCGAACCGATATAACGACAGCCAAGCAGTTCGACCTCGGCAGATTTCAACCCGGCATCGGCGGCAGCAACGGCAGCCACGAATCCAAACGTTTCAATAATCCCTAAAGCTCTCTCAGCCATATCAATAAGCTTTGGGCGCGTCAGCGACGGCTTGGACAGCATCAGAGAAGGCTGCACACGCTGCCATGCAGGAGGATTGACTTCCGCTTAACAAGCCACCAGCAAAATTTGTCTCCGATGGCGGGCCGAAGAAAGCACCCATATTAACCTCTGCCGCCTTCATGGCGGCATCCAGGGCAATCATTGCCTCGATGGGCGGAGCGATCAGGTAAGCCAGGGAGGTCCCTTCTGCAACGCCGGCGGTTTTAGACAGATAGGATCCTGACCGGGAAACGCAATGGGCGTAATAAACAATTGAATCATCGTCATTGGCACTGACAAATGCCGCGTCATTTTCGATAAAATCGACGGCGGCGTTCAGACCGCTTCTGACTTCGCCCGGGGTCGGCCCGGCAATGATGCCGATAAACTCGCCTGCAAGCTTGGTATTGGCATTGCTTGCACCACCATAAAAGGATTTGGCATAAACCACTTCCACTTGAGCCTTTTTGGTCGCCTCATCCAGGGCGGTGTAACCCACGTCGTCGCAATCTACAGTCAAGAGGCCCAGGCTGACAGGACCCTTACTAAGATTGAGCGCCTTCGCCATTTGCGGACTGGCATTGGGAATCATTTTTACACTTAAAACTGTTGCACGCAGAACATCGTCCCTCATGGTCGCCGACCTCCCTGTTACTTTTTCAGTGCAAGACCGCTGGCCTTTTGATCAAGCATTTTTTTCACAACGTCCGCTATATGCGCTCCGGCCTCCACGGCCGGGGTACCGCCACGATGAATGTTGGACACTACGGTCCGGTTCGCTTCGGGCATGCCAACCTTCGGGCTGTAAGCCATATAACAGCTCATGCTTTCCCCGGTCGCCAAACCTGGCCGTTCACCAATCAAAACGACGACAACTTCAGGATTCAGGATTTCTGAAATCTTATCCATGGCAGGCACCCGGGCATAGCGCATAAAGAACGGCGTGCCCACCTCAATGCCGTGGCCTTTAAGACCCTGCACCAGGGCCAGGTAGGTATCCTTGGCATTCGTCTCTACCGCTGTAGAGCTGAGGCCGTCGGCAATATAGATCTGTACCCTGGCCTTGCCCGGACAGTGTTTCCTGAGCAGCTCGGTGTTTTCCTCGTCAAGTTCCCGGCCCAAATCGGGGTTGGTCAAGAACTGGTCTTTATCTACACATTTCGTCTTGATTTCGAGAAGGCCCCACTCCTTGACAAATGCTTCTGAAACATTATGAAAAACAGCGAACTGCGCTATAGCATGATCGGCGCTGAAGCGCAGCAGCGATTCCGTCAGGTACCTGGGACCGGCACGCCAGATGCCAATGCGCGACACTGTCGTTCCCTTGGCTTTCAGATATGCGTCCCGATTGGCTGGATCCGGGACTAAGAGTTGCTCTTTCAAGTTTTCAACGGTTAAGTCGTCAGGTTGTGTGTCGCTTGTTGCCGGCGCAGAGCTCTCATCAGAGCAAGCAGCTCCAGCTCCACCCATCTCGCTTAAGACTTCCGCGATGAGTCTCTTGATTTTAGTGTCCATATTCACCATGACCTCTTCCCCGCTTTTCCCTATCGGATAAAAATAGACGCATCACCGGCGATTTTGCTCAATTGTCCGTTTTCATAGATGCCCATCTTTTCAAGCCAGGCCTCGAAGGCCGGAATCGGCCTTTTGTTGAGCAGTCCTCTCAAGGCCGCGGCTTCGTGATAACCAAGGCTTTGATAGTTCAGCATAATATCATCCCCCTGCGGTACGGTGATCAGGTAGCTGCACCCCGCAGTTCCCAGCAACACGGCCAAGTTCTCGATATCATTCTGATCAGTCTTCATATGATTGGTATAGCAAGCATCTACGCCCATGGATATACTGGAGAGTTTACCCATAAAGTGATCTTCCAAACCGGCACGAATGACCTGTTTGCTGTCGTAAAGGTACTCAGGTCCGATGAACCCGACCACCGTATTTACCAAAAAGGGATCAAACAGCCGGGCAAAGCCGTAGCACCTGGCCTCCATTGTGACCTGGTCCACACCATGGTGGGAGTCGGAGGAGAGTTCCGAGCCCTGTCCGGTCTCGAAATACATGACATTCGGCCCGGTAGCGGTCCCCTCTTTGAGCATCAGGTCTCTGGCTTCAGAGAGCATGGCTGCGTTCAGGCCAAAGGCACTGTTGCCTTTTTCACTGCCGGCTATGCTCTGGAAGATCATATCGGCAGGTGCGCCTTTTTTAACCGCCTCCATCTGCGTGGTGACATGCCCCAAGACGCAGTTTTGGGTCGGTATCTGGTAGGTCTCCTTGATTTCCTGAAACATTTTGAGGATGTTTGACAGGGAGTCCACCGTATCGTTGACAGGGTTGAGTCCGATCACTGCATCACCGGAGCCGTAGCTCAAACCTTCAAAGAGCGAAATCCTAATGCCATCAAGATCATCGGTGGTGTGATTGGGTTGGAGCCTGAAGGCCAGGACTCCCGGCTCACCAATCGTGGTGTTGCAGTGTGCAGTCACAGTGATTTTATTTGCCGCATATACCAAGTCCAGGTTGGACATCAGCTTCGCAACAGCCGCGACTATTTCAGACGTCAGGCCCCGTGAGACCCTGAGGATATCGCCACCACTGGTCTGGTAACAGAGTAGCCACTCCCTGAACTCTGCGACTGTCAGCCCCTTGATCTCATTGAATATTCTTTCATTAACACGGTCCTGATCAAGCCGCGTGACCTCATCAAGCTCATAGGGTACGGCCGGATTGTTCCGCAAGTCATTGAGGGTCACGTTGCTGAGGACCTCTTTAGCAGCGATCTTTTCGGTAATCGTTTCCGCGGCAAGCCCAGCCAGACGGTCACCCGACTTCTCTTCATTGGCTTTGGCCAAGACGTCATTGAGATCTTGGAATTCGTATGTCACTCCGAACAGCACCGTTTTCAATCTCATGGCGATCCTTATTTTCCTTTAATAATTAAGAACCAGAGTCTTGACGATCACAGGGACAACATTACTTTCGGCAAGTTCCCTGCCGATATCGATATAGTCCCCATTCTCGACCTTGATCGTATCAATGCAGATGACATCCTTCTTAAATCCCAACTGACTCAGCAGGGTCTGCCCCATGACCTTTGCCAGATCTCTTTCAATTACCACAATCAATGGGCAGTCTTTGCAAAGGACGTCTTCCATCCCTTTGATAACACCTGCCGCCAGTGTCTCCACCTCGTGGAAACCAAGGTTGTCCGGGCCTTTAAAAGCAAGCGCCATCTGCTGTTTCTCCCCTTCCAAGTTGAACCATTGCATCTTTTTGCGGATGGCTTCTCCCCAGGCCTCCACCGGCAGGGCCTCATCCTCGGCGGACAGCTTTAACACCGGTATGTTTTTCAACGGCAGAGCCGAAGGAGACACCGAGATGGTACTGCCGCTGATGTCGGTCGTGTGCGACCCGGCACCGACCACGGTCGCACGGATGGTCTCGACAGCCTTAAGAATTTTCAACTGCTGGGGAATCCTAGAGTCGGCAATCGCCTTGCCGAGGAATTTACCGAGGTCCCCATACTGAAAATCGGCCTCCCCCCTTATGTCGTTGATGGAATCGGCAACTCCCCCCGAAAAGGAGACATAATCGATCCGGTAATCTCTCTTCAGGTCATGATCGTTGAGCATGAAAGGCAATTCCTGCGACGCTGGAGAAACCCCCAGGACCTCTTCCAGGATGCCCGCCATGCGTCGTGCAATCTTTTCACTCAGCGCCTTGGTGAGGCTCTGGCCCTCATTGATGACCAGGTTCATGGTTCGAGTCAGATGCCGCATCTTGTCGGCGACATAAGCCACCTCGCCGCCTTCATCTTTACAACGGATCAACCTGCCGCCAATATCCAGACAGGCAGTGTCGATAACATCGCCATTTCTGAACACGGCAATATTGGTGGTACCCCCACCAATATCCAAATTCGCGATCGTTGCGCCTCTTTTCTTTGACTCTTGTGCTGCGCCGGCGCCTTTGCCGGCGATAATGCCTTCCAACGCCGGCCCAGCCGTGGCCACGACAAATTCCCCGGCCAATCCGCTCAGGGTGCGTAAAACGCTTTCGGCGTTCTTCTTCCTGGCCGCTTCGCCGGTGATAATAACGGCACCGGTCTGAACCTGGTCGGGAGTAATACCGGCAGATCGGTACTCTTGTTCAATCAATTCTCTTACTTTATGTTCATCAATTTCGCTTTGCGACCTCAACGGTGTGAAGTGGATTGCGCTCTGAAAAACAACCTCCTTGGCTATAATTTCAACTCGAGGTATCGAAATCATAGATGCCGTATTTTCCAATGTAAGACGACTGAACACCAATTGGGTCGTTGTGGTTCCGATGTCAATTCCGACGCTTAATATATGTTCCTTCACTCGCGCCCCTAATAATACAAAAAGCCCGAAACCGCGTATAATAAAACGCAGATCCTGGCTCCGATGCCTTATTCGTGCACGCCGTTGCGCACAAATATAGTTTTAACTTGTCAACATACCCTCGGTACTTCAGGAATTGTTCCTGCTGGACCGTTTACATACTCTTGACACTCACCTGAGCCAAAGGGAAATCAAACAAGACCCTTGTACCGTTAGTGTTGGATTCAGTAGTGAGATTCCCGCATAACTTTTCTGTGACGATACGACGCACGATGGTTAGCCCCAAATTGTCTGAACATTCTTTCTTCATATCAAAACCGACGCCGTTGTCGATGATTGAAATATTAGAATACATCGCACCATTGCAAATTTCAATTTCAATTGTCCCAGATTTTCTGCCAGTGAATGCATATTTCAAACAATTCTGAGTTAATTCATTGACGACCAAAGCTATTGAATTTGCCATATCAGAGTCGCACACAAAGGTGTCACCCTTCACGTTGATAGAGATGTTCTTACTTGCTGCCAGACCATGTCTCAACGTGTTGGCTTTTATCTTGTTCAACATGGTCTTTATATCTACATCATCACTACCTTCCTCAGCCAATATTTCATGCGTTGCTGCAATGCTAAGAACCTGGTTAATGCTTTCATTGAAGGCATCTTTGGCTGCTTGATTATCAATCCTTCTAGATTGAAGTTTTAAAAGACTCGCAATCGCCTGCAGATTATTTTTCACCCGATGATGAATTTCACTAATTGCAACAGTCTTAAGGATTAGTTCTTTTTCTTTATTCTTAACATCCGTTACATCATTAATCAGCATGACAACCCCGGACAGGTCATCGTTTTTATTTTTTACATACGTGTATTTGATATGAAAGTTATAACCTCCAACCTCTAGATCGTTGAGATTGACTTGTTTTCTCTCTAAAATATCGTCAAATTCTACCCCATGAAAAGTCATATTTGAAAAGCTGCAACCTTCAAGTGGTTCTATATAGCCAAGGTTCTGATAAATATCTTCAGCGACCGGGTTAGCATAAGTACACACTCCGGAACGGTTAAACATCAGGATACCGTCAGTCACATAGTATGGAAGGCTTTTTTCACCACCCTTAGAGCTGGCCCCTCTCTCGATCAATTGTTCTGTTGTACGAGTCAAAACCGAAAGTTTTTCCTCTGCTTTAACGCTTTTGGTCACATCTTTTTCGGCGATCAGGGCACCGATAACTTCACCCTCTAAATTTTTGATCGGCGAGACACTTTGACGCACGTTTTTATTTTCTTGCGTCACACCTCTCATATCCATTGTGGGCATCCCAATTTCCAGGGTCCTGATAACGGCCGGTTCTTTGCTGCGATGAGCAAATTTACCAACTACTGATCCTAGATAAAGTGACTTTGCATTTGATGGTTGAGCTTGTGCCACCACGATCGCGACATCTGGATCTCTTGTACAGCAATCGATAAAAACATCTGATTCCATCAAGTCAGCAATACTATTAAGACATCCAGCAATCTTTGCAATGGTTTGACTATCCTCTTCAGTCAGGTCTGAATGCTGCAGAGAGAGGGCAGGAAGCATGTGAGCATCAGCAACCATTGATCAGGATAGCCTTGGCGATTTCTTTCATTGGACACCCTTTATCCATACTTATTCTGCGTATTTTCTTGTACGCATCCCCTTCGCAGAGTTGGTCCTGGACCATCAATATCCCTTTTGCTCTTTCAATCAACTTTCTGTCTTCAAGCTCGCCCTGAACCTTACGGATATCTTCTCTCATACGATCCATTTCCATGCCCTTGGCAATGGCAACTTCGACCATGGGGAGCAACGACTCTTCAGACACCGGCTTAACAAGATAACCTTCAACTCCAACCGCTTTAGCTTGATCCACAAACTCTTTGCCGCTATAGGCGGTCAGCAATAAAACGCTGCCAGCTAACTTTTCTTCTTTGATTTGTTGCGCAGCTTTCAAGCCATCGATTAATGGCATTTTGATATCCAGTATAGCCAGCTCGGGGCAATGAGTTCGGCAGAGTTCCAGGGCATCAAACCCGTCGCCAGCCTCACCGACAACATCGTAGCCAGAACCAACCAGGATTTCATACATATTCAACCTGGTAATGGGTTCATCATCAGCTATTACAATTTTATACGCCATAAATTTACCTTAAATAAGGCATAGCCTTAGTTGCTCAAGCCCGATTTTATCAATTGAGCTTGTCTTAACAATATTTTCGACTCCAGCCCAGCGTAGGAACTTTTCAGCTCTTTCTGGATTACTCGATTCCTTGTCCACCTTAGTGACAATCCCGATCATCTCTTTTTTAAACATAGATGCAAAGTTAGGAGGATAATGACTGTTTCTCCCCGTTGCATCCTGCACCAGACCAACAACATCACACGTCATGGCAGAAGCCAGTAAAGCAGAGTATAAGCGCCTATTTTCCAAGAATTCACCCGGTGAATCAATAAAGGTTCCGTTAAAGGTTATCGCCTGAGTCTTCCTGTAGCTCAATTCCTGGTCTAGTAAGGCTTGAATGAGGGACGTTTTGCCACTTCCAGTTTTTCCAACCAGCAACATTCTTTTCATCGGAATGCCATTTAAGATCGAGTGATCGCAGTTGTCGCAAAATGTAAAACAGTCTCGAACACTTCAATAACATTGTTGATCGATGATTCTACACTTGCAATGTCGCCTGTAATCACAAGTGCACCACCAAACCGATCTAGAAAACCGATCTGTACATCCGCTGCCTTTGTCGCAACATCGGCAGCAATAATGGCCGCCTCACCAGGAGTAATCGTTAAGATGCCGATGGCACCAGTTATGTCATCATCCAAACCAAGGCTCTGACAGATAGATTTCTGAGGATTCGCAATAAGATGCGCTAACGTCAGCTGCTTGCCGGGCACATACTCTTGAATCATGCGTTGCTTGTCTTCGAGATCAGCCACTATCCACTCCCAAAAAAAGCCTGCAAGGGTTGTCAGCTTTATGAAAGCATTCACCGTCTTGTGTCACACGCCATTGCGTGACCAGTAACCCCTTTGTAATGCTATTTGATGACTACGACAAGTAACTATATAGCGTAACAAGCTGTTTTTGAATAACTTATCAACAAAGAAAGCTCGCCCCTGCAGTGACGCAGGGGCGAGCCGACTGGCAATTAACTGTAACGGTAAGGTACGCCGGCTTTTTCCATGACCTTGCGATAGTTCTTAAAGATTTGCACCACCTTGGCGGCACGCGGGCTGCTCTTGGCGATGTCATCCCAAAAGTCTTCCGAATCTTTAACCACCTGGTCCCATTCATGGGCCGGGATCGTGGTCAATTCCATTTTCTTGCCCTCAACGCGCAACTTGGCCTCGCCGCCCCAATACCAAACCTGGCGGTAGTAGTGCGAGCTGTCCATGGAGAGCTTGAACAGCTCCTGCAAATGCGGCGGAACTTTTGCCCAGCTCTTGCTGTTCGCGAAGTATGAGCCGAACCAGGCACCGGTCACGTTGTTCAACAAAGCATAGTTACAGACATCGGCCCAGCCGACTTCGTAGGCTTCGGTAAATCCGCACCAGGCCACTCCATCGAGCTCGCCGGTTTGAATCGCCACCTCAATATCATCCCACGGCAGGGTGACAGGCACCAGACCGTAACGCGACAGGAACTTGCCGGCGGTAGGCACACCGAACACGCGCATGCCCTTCATGTCTGCTACGCTGCGGATCGGCTTCTTGGTGAAAATATGCAATGGATCCCAAGCTCCGGCACCAAGCCATTCCACGCCTTTAACTTCGTCGTAAGCTTCTTGCCAGATTTCGTTGAGACCATAGTACTTGAACAAAACCGGCACATCCAGACTGTAACGTGTGGCGAAGGGGAAGTACCCGCCAAATACATTGATATCAACCGGGGAAGCCATGGTCGCGTCGTCACTCTGCACGGCATCGATGGTACCATTTTGCATCGCACGGAAAAGCTCACTGGTCGCAACAAGCTGATCTGCATAGTACAACTCGATCTCCATCTGGCCGTACGCAGCACGGTTAAACGCTTCAATCTGGGGCTTGATGACGTGGGCACCCAGAGGAGCCCCTGAATAGGTCTGCATACGCCATTTAATTGGGTTAGTCGTGGCATAGACTGTTGGAACACTGAACACCGTTGAGGCCGCAACAGCCCCCGTGGTTATGACACCAGCTTTCTTGATAAACTCTCGGCGGTCAAGCTTTCGGTCCTGGTTTTTGTCCTGGTCTTGGCTCTGGTTCGCGGTCAAAATCTTTTCATCTTTCATCGGTAGCCTCCTCTTTGTTGGTTGTTAAAGATGAATGCCGAAACTAATGACTAAGTTGGGCCACGTGCAAACTATCTTGAATAAACATAATCTGGTAGCCAGAGTGCTATCTGCGGAAAAACCATTATCAATATCAGAGCAATAGTCATAACCAATACGAA
Organism: Deltaproteobacteria bacterium; assembly: GCA_024636155.1. Classification (GTDB taxonomy): domain Bacteria; phylum Desulfobacterota; class Desulfuromonadia; order Desulfuromonadales; family BM103; genus M0040. The sequence goes on along the minus strand of JAGXHM010000129.1, from coordinate 18,327 downwards.
GGGGATAATAGAGCGGTAGATGTCAGTTAACGAAATTTCAGGGGGGGCCATCGCACGCATTAAAAACAAGTTATAACCAAAGGGTGGCGTCATATAGGCAATTTGACATGTGATCGTATACAGAACCCCGTACCAGATGGGGTTAAATCCTAGGGACACAATCAGAGGGACATAAAGCGGCGCAACAATGACCAACATCGCAGTGTCATCTAAGAACATCCCCATCACGATGTACGACAACTGCATCATTATGAGTATTTCCCATGGGCTTAAGGCCCATTGCGTAATAAACAAAGACTCAATAGCTTTGACTGCGCCGATCCCGTCAAAGATAGCACCAAAACTGATGGCTGCCAGGATAATCCACATAAACATGCAAGAGATTCCGAGCGTTTTACGGAGGGTCTCTTCGATAACTTTCTTGGTTAGAGCGCGTTTGGCAAATGCAGCGATAGTCGCGGCGGTGGCACCAACAGCGGAACTTTCAACCAGACTGGTAACGCCCATTATGAACAAACCTGTCATAGAAAAGAAAATCAGAAACGGGACGATGCCGGCTCGCAGGTATTTAAGCTTCTCGCTAAACGGCATGTTTAATTCTTCTTCACTGACCGTGGGCGCGAGATGAGGCTGCAATTTGCATCTGATGGCGATGTAGAGGATAAACATTCCTGCCATCATCAGGCCGGGGACAACACCTGCCAACCAGAGCCGGCCGACAGGTTGGCGCGCAATCATACCGTAGAGGACCAGGACAACGCTGGGAGGAACCAATATGCCAAGCGAACTGCCCGCCTGCACAACCCCCGTGATCATAACCTTGTCATATCCGCGGCGAAGCATTTCCGGAAGTGCGATAGTCGCACCGATGGCCATACCCGCAACGCTGAGTCCGTTCATCGCTGAGATAACAATCATCAGACCGATCGTGCCAATGGCCAAGCCTCCCCTAAGTCCACCAAACCAGACATGAAACATCGAATACAAGTCATCCGCGATACCTGATTCAGAAAGGATATACCCCATGTAGATAAATAGCGGCAGTGTCAACATGGGGTACCAGTTAAACAGCTGAAATGCAGCATTAAATGGCATTTCAATGGCGCCTCTGCCATACAAACACATGGCGGCAGCCGCAGAGACAAAACCAATGGCTGCAAACACACGTTGGCCAGTCAACATCATGACCAGCATGCCCCCAAACATCGTGAGAGCAATCATTTCATAAGAAATTTCGTAACCCATTATATTGAGGTCCCTCTAGCCTTGGCCAAGTCTTTGAAAAAGGTGGATATTGTTTGCAGTATCATTAAAATAATTCCTGCCACCATAGTAATTTTTATAGGTATCATGGAGGGGTTCCACTCAGAGAATTTCCGTTCCCCGTACTCAATGGCGTACATGGTGCTCGAGATCGATCCGTAAAGCAAAGCACATAGATATAAAAGCAAAAAGATATTCGTACAAACATCGATCTTGGCTTTGTTTCTCTCTGAACACCGGTCGTAGAGCAGGTCCATTCGGACATGATCTTTCAGTTGCATCGAATAAGCGCCGCCAGCAATGTAATATGCTGTCATGATGAATTGCGCCATTTCCACAGTCCAGGAAAGCGGCATGTTTATAACATTTCTAGTGATGGCACCAAGTAACAAAACACCGATCATAAGGAAGATCAAATACATTGTTGCTCGACCAACTTTAGTAGAAATGTAATCAACGGCTCTCACATAACAGATTATAAACTTTGGCATCTTACGTATGTTCCTCCGGTTTTACATCAACGAAGCAATTGAGTTTATTCAGTCGGTTTAGTGATCGGGTTTAAACAAGCACACTCTCAAAGCCACGCTAAATAAAGTTTTTTCCAACCTTCAGGTTGTTTGCGCACATAAACTAAAAACAGGAAGTTGGCCTAGAAATAACTCCCTTGAATAATACAACGTTTTATTGGCCACCATTCAGCGTCGCTTCATAACACCTCAAAAAGCCAGCATCAACTAAACACATTCAGTCAAAAAAAACGCCTGCAAAAGAAATTTAAGTAATTTCTCAACACAAGCGCCATTGCTATGTCACCCGCCGTTGGGTGACTATTGATCAGAGCAAAAGGAATAACACAATATGACTTTTATTTGCAAGGCACATGTTCTTCCAGCGACCGTCATCTCAGGTTAAATTGCTTAAAGTGAAACTCAAGCAAGTGTAGCACGTTAGCGTAGCCAGAAATAAAGGCAGCAAGCCTGAAACCACCAACCGGAAAACACCTTTTCGCTCTTTCACAGGGCATATTAGTCTCTTTTCCAGGGAACAGAATCTGCCATTTTTCTGGGACTGGTCATGCGTTCGCCTTAAATTACTCAGATGCGCTCATCTTCCCCATAAGACGCGCCAATCAAGCAAGGCGGCATCTTGCTGCCTTGCCTTCTACCAACGAAAACAAATCACCTTGGCAGGAACAAATTAAACTCCGGTCTGGCTTATCAGCAATAGATCCTTTTCACTAGACCCTTTCAAAACGCTGTTACTTTAAACTTTGAACCTTAAGCTAGCACAGAGGTTCTGTCCGAACAAGCATTAACTCTGCCCGAATGACCACCAAAGGCAGCCCACTTCATCAGTCGACCAATTCTTGACAATCAAACCGCAAAGAGCTAGCGTGACTAACAACAAGGGCTTGCCTCTATCAAACTTCAAACGCTGATCTCTTGTTCGACTCAAGGCCTCCATCACTCAACAATTTTCTTAAAGATACCCCAGACTAAATTATGATACCAACTGCCAGACAGGCCAAAATTGCCAACATAATTCGGCAGCGTAATCGCGTGTCAGTGAACGATTTGGCCGAAGTACTCGACCTGTCAAAGGAGACTATCCGACGGGACCTGACTGAGCTTGCACGCCTCGGAAAAGTGCACAAATTCCATGGCGGTGCCTCTTTGCCACTGATTTCTGGTGAGGGCCCCTTCCGCGACCGCCTGAGCCAAAATGTGACAGCAAAGGTTCAAATCGCTGAGGAAGCATTAAAACTCATCTCCCCGGGTGAAACGATCCTGATTGACACCGGCTCAACCACGCTCTATTTTGCTGAAAGGCTCGCTGAGATTCCCAACCTGACCGTGGTCACCAACTCAACAAAGATTGCTCGAATCATGAGTGCTGGTTCAGCGCCAGCTAGAACTTTCTTGCTCGGGGGAGAATTTAACGGTGACAACCGGCAAACCATCGGCAGTATGGCTATCTCTCAGGTGCAACTTTTTCGTGCCCACCATGCAATCTTGACCATCGGCGCACTCGACTCGCGCACCGGGGTCATGGATTACAGCGTCGAAGAAGCTCAGTTGGCTCGCGCCATGATCGAACAGGCCGAGTCCCTCACCCTTCTTGCCGACAGTTCAAAGTTTGAACAAATTGCATCATTCGAAGTGTGCGGCTTGGCTAAAGTAACTAACCTCGTCTGCGAAAAGCCACCATCAGACAAAATGAAAGCAGCACTGCTAAATGTCGATGTAAATATTTTAAGCGCCACACAGTAACACCACCTCCTCTCCCTTATCCAACCACACGCTTGAATCAACGCACGAGCCTTTTGCCTTAGACAAACCAATCACATCTTCAGCGCAACCGAATCAGGGACGTCAAATTTCTTACAGCCAACATCTTTACTAACTTTTTGATTTGCCTGCTTGGTCATCATTTGTTACTGTTCAGTCATGACAATTGAACAGCAAAGAGGAAGAAACACGCGCGACGATAAAAGAACTAGCGGCTTATTGATCGCCTCAGGCGATGTTGCAATCATCGGTGGCGGCGTTGTCGGCTGCGCCGTTGCTCGCAGAATGGCCCTAGAAGGTGCCTCAGTTATCCTGATCGAGAAGGCAGCGGATATCCTTGATGGAGCGAGCAAAGGCAACAGTGCCATCCTTCACACCGGCTTCGACGCTCCGGTCGGCACTCTGGAATGGCAATGCGTGCAAAAAGGCTACGAGGAGTTCCATGCGATCCACAAAAGCCTCAACTTACCACTCCTCAAATCCGGGGCACTGGTTGCCGCATGGACAGAAGAGGAAGAGTCTCGCTTTAACGGTATATTGAACAAAGGCAAAGACAATGGCGTTAAGGATTTGCGCCTTCTGAGCAGAGCAGAAGTAATTTCCCTTGAGCCCAATCTTGGCCAAACTGTTCGGGCGGCCATAAGCGTTCCGCGCGAGTACGTAATCGACCCTTGGTCAACTCCGCTGGCGTATCTGCAGCAAGCGCTGAAGAATGGCGGTAAAGCACTCTTTAATGCTGAAGTAACCGGCGGTGAGTTTGATGGTAGCGACTGGCTACTCAATACTGCTCAAGGACAAGTACGGGCGCGCTATGTGATCAATTGTGCTGGTCTTTACGGGGACATTCTCGACCGCGATGTGCTAGGCGGCAGCGAATTCACAATCAAACCACGCAAAGGTCAATTTGTGGTCTTCGACAAGGCAGCGGCTAAGCTGGTGAAGTCGATCATATTGCCGGTTCCGACCGAGCGAACAAAAGGGATTGTACTCTTTCCAACCATTTTCGGAAACTTCGTAGTCGGTCCAACAGCAGAAGACCAGGAAGGCCGAGATGACGCCTCCGTTGATAAAGAAAACTTACAAGTTCTTCGTATGCAGGCAATCGAAAAAATTCCAGATCTCGCTACGATTCCGGTGACAGCCACTTACGCTGGCATAAGACCGGCAACTGAAGAGAAAGGATATCGCATCATCGAAGATAAGACTCGCAACTGGATCACCCTTGGCGGAATCCGTTCAACCGGGCTAACATCGGCGCTCGGCCTTGCCCAGCATGTTCATCATCTACTTGCAAAGCAAGGTGCCCATTTTGAAACAATTACAGAGCCCGCCGTGCCGTGCATCCCAAACCTGGCAGAGCACCTTCCACGTGATTGGCAAAAACCAGGATACGGTGAAATAGTCTGTCATTGCGAGATGGTTACAGAGAGGGAAATCAATGCAGCCCTGGAAGGGCAAGCCCCAGCGGGGAGCCTTTCTGGCTTGAAACGGCGTACGCGCGCGACCATGGGTCGATGTCAAGGCTTCTATTGCTCAGCACGCCTTGCTGAACTAACCAAGGGGAAGTTTGCCGAGCCACTTGACGTTGGAGAGGTCAATGACTGACACCCTTAAATACGCAAGTTGTGATGTCGTCATTATTGGCGCCGGCCCAACCGGTCTTTCCGCTGCAACAGCATTGAAGCGCGCAGGAATCGAACATGTCATGGTGTTGGATCGCGAACCTGAAGCTGGTGGGATTCCGCGCCAATGCGGGCACCCCCCTTTTGGCATACGTGAATACAAACGCCTTATGACAGGGCCATCTTATGCAAAAATGCTTGTTGATACGGCCTTGAAAGCCGATGTTAACATCGAGCTAAAAAGTACTGTCACAGAATTGAAGCCGGAGGGGGTGCTCACGGTCGCCTCACCTGAAGGTCTAACGGAACTGACGGCGAAGCGCGTCCTCTTTGCAACAGGAGTCCGTGAAACGCCGCGATCGGCTCGAATGGTTTCGGGTGATCGAGGACTTGGAATCTGCAACACCGGCACGCTCCAGTCGATGTTCCATTTAAAAAAAATGATACCGTTTCGTCGTCCGGTTGTTGTCGGCACAGAAATTGTTAGTTTTTCTGCGCTCTCAAACTGCAAGAAAGCAGGCATTTGCCCTGTCGCGATGCTTGAAGAAGATACACGCCCAACGCTAAGGTGGCCGCTTCACTACGCGACACATCTGTTTGGCGTGCCACTGTTATTAAACACCTGTGTTGTCAATATCCTCGGCAACGAACGCGTCGAGGCTGTCCAGGTTGCAGATGAAAATGGAAGTCTGCGAGAAATTGCCTGCGATGGTGTTCTCTTTACCGGAAAATTCACACCTGAATCGAGCCTTGCGCGGATGAGTCACCTTACCTTCGACCCTGTTACAGGCAGCCCAGTCGTCGACCAGTTTGGTCGCTGTTCAGATTTGTCCTATTACGCCGCCGGCAATGTCATGCAACCCCGGTTCGGCAGCGACACCTCGGCGGCTGTTCCTCTCTACTACACCGCGGACAACCTCCCACAACCGGTGAAAGTAGCGGGCCAATGTTGGCAAGAAGGAAAACTGGCCGCGGGCCACATCGTTAAAGATCTCTCCGGAGCTCTTCCTGCCGCTTCTGCTTAATGTCCAAGCGTCAGGCTTGAATGTGCGCGTAACATTTGCACGGTCCGTGGATAAGCTTCCCCAAGAGACATCCAGGCTTCTCACCTGGCTTCGCTTGAATTTCTACCATCTACAGGTATCTTTTTATAACAAGGCACACATCGCTTCATGAGTCTTAACGTTGTCATGTGACCAAGGTAAAACCAACCTGAGGTATCGCTACAGAGTCTTTGACGATTCCTGATTTAACTGGTGACCATTGGGACACTCATGTTGGGTTAGCTGTAAGCTTCTGATTTGTAACCAGCAATTTTTACAAGTTCTATGAAGTCGAATATTTTGGCGTAGTCGTATGCCTTTTCGCCGCACAATCAAGCCGAGGTTGCGGAAAAGGGTCGATTCCCGTGCTGGACTAACTCATATAAGAGGTGTAAAAATGCTCCCAACCTACCAGAACATTCTCGTTGCCATTGATTTCACCGAAAACTCGGACCACGCCTTTAAGCATGCGGTACTCTTGGCTCGGTTGCATGACGCCAAAATTCATCTGATGCACGTAATTCAGCAGATCGACATGCCATATATGTCCTCTATGCTTGGGCAGGAAAAAAAGCTGGACAGCCTTAGAAAACAGCACGAGCAGGACGCTCTTGCCAAGATACAAGAACAACTGGATAAATTCGTCAAAACGGAACTGGCTGATTACCCTGAAGACCAGCAGCGCTTTGCCGAAACAAGAGTTTTCATCGGCAACACAATGCTTGAAATTCTGGGAAGGTCAGACCAGTTAAACGCCGATGTCATTGTTATGGGGACCCACAGTAAAGGCGTTCTGGAGCACGCTTTCCTCGGTAGCGTTGCCGAAAAGGTTCTTCAACGGGCCAAGTGTCCAGTCTTTACCATTCCGCTACCAAGCTGAATCGTCCATATCTTTGCTTATTGTTCGGGGCGCCCAAAGTTGGGGTCCGGGTCCCAGCAAGAAAGTGTCGTTTCGTTTTGCGTTCGAAATGTTAATTTTTAACGGGAACTTTAGATGTCAATACTAGCAATTGACCAAGGAACCACCAGTACGCGTGCTTTATATGTTGAAAACTCAGGCGCTAGCAGGATAGTTAAAACAATTGTACACCAACAATTTTATCCTGAACCGGGTTGGGTTGAGCATAATGCAGAAGAACTAATTCAAAACATTCAGCTCTGTATTGATAGTTGTGACGGCATGTCAGCAATTGGCATTGATAATCAGGGAGAAAGCTGCCTAGCTTGGGATGCCGATTCAAAGCGAGCGATATCGCCTGTCATTGTCTGGCAAGATAATCGTACCCATCTTATTGTCGAAAAACTGAAGACTCCGAGCATACAAAAGTTTGTGCTGAAAAAGACTGGCCTACCACTAGACTCTTATTTTTCAGCAACCAAGCTCGCTTGGATTGTAGAGAATGTTTCTGGAGCCAGGGAGTTGCTTCGTCGGGGAAAGTTGCGTTTGGGCACAACCGATAGCTTCTTCCTTGATCGCCTCTCTGATCGATTTGTCACGGACGTAAGCACTGCCTCCAGAACATCACTGATGAATCTAAAAACAATGAAGTGGGATGAAGAGCTATGTGATCTCTTCAGGGTACCAATTGAATCACTACCAGAAATAATTTCAACAACTGGTGATTTTGGTACAATTCTGTCAAAGGGTCGACGCATCCCGATCACTGCAAGTATTGTTGATCAACAGGCCGCGTTATATGGCCATGGTTGCATAAAGCCAGGTGATGCCAAGATCACTTTCGGCACGGGGGCTTTCACGCTGGTGGTTACTGGAGATAAGCCTTATCAAGCAACGGGGCAGGGGTTGTTGCCAACGATAGCGTGGCAACTTGCTGACCAGAAGCCAGTTTATGCTCTAGATGGAGGGGTCTATTCCGCCGGATCTGCCATAAATTGGGCGAAATCTCTCGGTTTGTTTGAAACATATGATCAGATTCATCAATTTACAAAGCCCAGCGCCATAGAAAGTAATTTGGTTTTTGTGCCAGCTTTGACCGGCCTTGGTTGTCCGTACTGGGATAGAAAGGCTGGAGGATTATGGATCGGCTTATCTCTAGACACTCTGCCAGCAGATTTAATGCAATCCATTTTAGAAGGCATCGTATTTCGCTCAGCTGAAGTGATATCTGCGATGAATGAACTCACACCAATTCAGGACGAGATTTCGATAGATGGTGGATTGTCAACAAATCCTTATTTTTGCCAGTTTTTGGCTGATGTGTTGAGGCGACAGATTATCGTACAATCATCGACAGAGTTGACCGCGCTTGGGACAGCGCTATTAGCTGGTGGTAGTTATATTGAGCACAGACCGAGGAATAGTTCTTTTCGTTGTTATTCACCTGAAACTGACAAGCAGGCCATGCTAGAAAAGTTTAAAGATGCCGTAACCAGGTCAGCGCAATGGCACTCTTAGCAGAGATTGAACCTGCAATATTCAATTCTGATCTGTCCCTGTTTATACTTCTTAGACATTACCGCCTTAAAAACACCAGAAATCTAAACAATTCCCGCGTCTTTCTTCAATACAGTCTCCCAACCCTTATGTCCATGATGTATAGAGAGCAGAGGAGTCTGCGCAGAATTAACCGTTGCGATCTCTTCAAGATGATTCGAAAAACCTTCAACCTGCTTTATTAACGCAACAATGGCTCGCAAAAGTAGTTCGCTTTGCACCTGCATAGGCACTGGCGTAACATCGCTTTCCCAGCGTGACACTTGTTCAGGCCACACATGGAGATTGCGTGCACAATCGGCCTTCGACCAACCAAGTGATTTGCGCAAGAAGCTGATTTCGGGCCGCGACAACCGCTCTGGCTTATTTATTAGGCACTCAACGACATAACGGCTCAACCCATCAAGGTCAGGAATCAACATTAGACTATGGCCACATTCTGGGCACTTTTTGATTGTGATGTCTTTCAACACTACATTCGGCAGTCCCAAGTCGCCATAGCGAACTAACTCACAGGTTTCATTCATCTCACCCTGACAGCAATCGGAACAAATCATTTCATACACCACACAATTTTCGAGTCACGACTCGTCAACCATTCCCGCTTACAGATTAATCTCTTAGCCTAATATCCAGAAACTGTGCTACGCAGTAGTTCCACTTCATACGCCAAGAAATAGCAATCCAACCGACTAGCAGAACGCCCTAACGACTTTAATATCCCTTAAAGACTTATCCTTATGTAATTGTTCTGAAATCATATCTTGTTTTGAAAACAATATCAAGGATCATCCAAAATAACAGATAGATTCTTAAGATCCCGATCAGCAGCACGATCAATACCGGGAAACATTACAGCTTCCTTGATTAAGGGCTGTTGTAGATGCTATCGGATTTGTGGCTGCTGGAATTTCAAGGACTAAGATGATCCCTGGCCAGAGAGCGTTGAACAATATTTACGAGATATATCTTCCACTTATTGCCATAAGGCCCTTAATAAAACTGAATCAAACTAAAAGTAATGGTTTTTTTAAAAGGCCAGCATTATAATACCGATGCTAAGCTTCACAAGTTGAGCAATAAGCATGTCGGCATTAACATTAAGGAGATTCATATGTTTGGTTTAGGGACAACGGAACTGATCATTATCCTGGTGCTGGTTTTGATCGTCTTCGGCGCGGGCAAGCTGCCAAAAGTGGCTGGCTCCCTCGGTAAGGGTCTCCGTAATTTCAAGGACGGGATGGACCCAAACCTGATTGACGATGAAGATCAGCCAATCAAGAGTAACAATGATGTTTGAGCGGGACACCTGAGCTAATGTTCGTTTGGTCAGCTGCAACCGTTATGACAGTGTTATTGATCTAGACACTCTCGGCTCTCCAACGAGTCGTCATGTTTCCTAAAATCACTAAATTTCTGTTTGTCTGAGCTTCAGGGCCTTTTGCTATTCAGGGTGACCTTGACTAACAAACCTTTATGTGGGTATGGCGCATAGTAGAGTCAGTAACCAGTGGCATCTGGTACTGAGGTCGGTCCGCAATAGTGGACACCATAAGCTGGTCCGGACGTAAGCTTCCTACAAAAGGGACAGTTCAAAACAAAACAAGCCACCCGCTTCTTTACGGATGGCCTATGGTCATTCCTTGTCGTACCCCCTGGCAATTCTCAGATACCTACATAAATCAGACACTTGTCAAACTATCGCAGCCATTGGGAGATGTCAAAGAGATGTGTGCCTTATTTATATTACTGCATTGTATCGAGGACGTAAAATTGGCCGATCTGCGAAATTCTCAGATACCTTCTTCTGTCAGGGAGATTGTCGATTCCTTCTGAGTGGTCTCTGCGTAGAGGTTTTGTTGAGGAAGGACCAACAGGAGCGAAAAGAAACAGCTGAGCAGAATAAATTTTAGTGGAAAGAGATGGCTCATAGTCTTTACTTCCGCAATAAAAAAGTTATTGAGGACTATCCAAGATGGAAACAATCACCCTAGCGCTCCATAGCACACGACTACTCACATATTTCTCACAAGTACTCTCACATTGATTTCAAGCAGACAGATTGGCCGAAATGCGAAATTCTTACTACCCCTGCATTCCAGTAACGTTGAAAGCTTTCTGGCAGCAGTGATTTATCTGAACGGATTAAGCTGACAGGAGCTAATTGTTAACTATTGACTCCAGATAAACTCTCCTCTCTTTGGAGAAGACAGTCCTGATGATGAGCTATAATCTGGTCTAACTGATTCTCATCCATACTATTCGAAATATCGGTTCGGTCTGTGATACCTAGTTTTCTGATCTCTTTTGTAAGACAAGTATCAAATGCTTTGCCGAATGGGCAATCGAAGGCAAGACCTATCACCCAGGCTCTCTTGTACTCTAAAGTTAGCAGCTCCATGTAACTGTCTCCCGAGACGGATAACCAAAAGTTACAATCGCCTCTCCCCCGACATTTAAAAAAACAGCAAATCAACGACAACATAACATTGGACTACTCACAATCGTCTCACAAGTACTCTCACATTGTTCTGGTATGGTCAGATTGGCAGCTTTGCGAAATTCTTACTGATCCTGCATTCCAAGAAAATAACTACCGCCTTTAATCCATCCTGGCAGTGGTGATAAATAAGAAAAGCCTCACCACCTGAGAAATGGGTAGCGAGGCTTGAATTTAGTTTTCATCAGCATCATTTTAACTGATCATATACAACTAAAAGGCTTCCTCTCCCCAAAATCCAAAGCATACAAAGAGAAAAAGGATAAAACAAATCAAAGAATCAAGCCACTGTCCTCAGCGCACACAACGGGCATAGTAATTGCGCGACTTTCCGTAGTAGTTGACCTGGCCATCGTAGAAGCCCACGATCCACGCGAAGCTCGGATATCCAGCGTCAGACGTAGACGACCAGTAGCCTGACACATTTGCACCAGTAAAAACAGCATTTATTGCAGGGGCATAAGTGGTGTAATCAACAATCGACTCCAGTTCTTTTTTATTTGGCAACCGCCAGCTTGAACCGTCTGGAGAGTAGCTGCTACAGTAGTCAATGGCTGCTTGCCAAGTGCGGGCTTGATCATCATCAGACTGCTGCCAAATGAGCTCCGAATCCTGATCCGTGACAGTGCCATCACCATGAGCCGTAAATGGGGCGCTGTATCCGGTTGCAACAAAGAGCAACACCATCAAAATCATCAGAAAACTGCTTTTTACCATGAGGACTCTCCTTTAAATAGTAGTTTCTCTGTAATCACTCTTGTTTGTATACCTGTTGCAGAAGAACCCATCTATGTAACAACAATATAGGGGATTAAGGCATACTTGGCTTGATGCTTTATTTTTTTCAACAGACTCAAATAGAAAACCGACTGAAATTTTTAAAAGACTTGATCTCTTTTGCGATGATAATCGGCATTTACTATTGAGATAATCAGCTGCATAGCCTGTTTGTAGACAGGCCGGTGTTCATAGTGAGCCAATCTTATTCAACTCCTGACGGCTACTGCGGACAAATCTACCCAAAAAAGCTTCAAATAAGCCCAATGACCAAGCCACTGTCCTCAGCGCACACAACGGGCATAGCCGTTGTTCGTATTATTGTAGTACTTAACGTAACCATAGCTGAAGACCACGTACCACGCGTAATCCGGATTGCTAGCGAGAGACGTAGACGACCAGTAGACAGACTCATTCGTGCCAGTGAAAACAGCATTTATGGCTGGCGAATAAGTGCCAGCATCGACAATAGTTTGCAATTCACTAACACTTGGCAACCGCCAGCTTGAACCGTCTGGAGAGTAGCTGCTACAGTAGTCAATGGCTGCTTGCCAAGTGCGGGTTTGCTCATCATCGGACTGCTGCCAGATCAGACCAGTGACGTTGTCGGTAACAGTGCCGTTACCATTATTAGTAAAAGACATGGGGTTTATGTTGAATTCTCCGTCCTGGCCAGTGCCAGCGCAGTTGATTACCGTTCCAGCGGTATCGTAGCAGGAGGTCTGTCCTGTCTCAGGGAGGTTGTAACTGCTGATTGGAGAAGGCTCTTGAATTACAAAATGTCCGATATCCGAATATCCACTATTCCCTTGTTCATTGTAAGCTTGAACGGCAACAGTAAAATCCGCCCCATCCCATAAAACTGCAGCAAAGGTTGTTTCTCCCCCCATATCCTTAGTGATGAAACTTTCTGGCCCAGTATATGAAGAGGATGGTGCATAACTCATGATATATCCCGTAGCATCAGGAACTGCTGCCCAAGATAGTGATAGATTCAAACCAGTTGTTGTAATTGAAAGCTCCGGGGCCGTTGGCGGGACTGGGACCACCTCTATAGTGACGACTTCAACATTGGAGTAAGAGCTGCTCTCTTGATCGTTATAAGCTTTGACGGCAAGATAAAAAGACGCCCCATCCCACAATGTGTAGCTGAATGTGGTGCTGGCGCCGAGATCTATACTACGAACACTCTCCGGTCCCGTGTACGACGCTACAGGGACATAATAGAGTTCATATCCAGTTGCTTCAGGAATAGAGGTCCATGATACCGTGAGATCGACTCCATTTGTTGTGGTAGAAAGCATTGGTGCTTTTAGGGGCAACGTTGACTGTTCCCCCCGCACGGGCCAGACGTAAAGGTCAGAAGTTTTATCGAACATCCAGGTAACATTTAAATCCAAGTAGTTGAACCAGGCTTTATCTGTATTGCCGGCGAAGGTGTTTGATGTCCAGTAGAATAGTTGAGCGCCCTGAGTGTCTGGAACGTCAGCGAACAAATGTTCGACGGGAAGTGCGGGGTTGCTTTGAGTAGAATCGACCAAACTACCCAATTCGCGGATATTTGGAAGTCGCCAATCACCTGCGACAGATCCGTCACTCAAACCACAGTCGGCATTCGCTAAAGAGTTGGCACTGGTCAAGGCGGAGTTCCACGTTTGAAGATTGAAGCAGTCTGCATTCTTCAACCATATTAAGCCAGTAAGGTTGTCTGTTACAGTGCCATTATTGTTATCGGTAAAACGTGGAGATGGCCAGGCTGCCCCTCTTTGCAAGTCACCGTCATCACCAGGCGCATAGCTGAACGTTTGGCCTGTTTTAGGAAGAACAATAGCCAAACTTGACTGCCCCCTGCGCACGGGCCAGACATAATTGAGGCCGTAGTCCTTATCGTTGCCATCGACATCACCAGCATCAAAACCGATGGTTTTAGCGGAAGAAGCATCTGAACTCGACGACCAGTATGTCGGCCACATAAGGTATCCAGAATACTCAATGCTTCCGAAATGGACGCCTGTGAACGGATGTCCTGCCGAGAGTGCGGGGTCGTTTTGGCTAAAATCAACCAAACTTCCCAATTCGTTAATGTTAGGCAGAACCCAGTCGCTATAACCAAGGTAACTCTCGCTGTTCAGACAGGCGACATAATCTAGGGATTCTTGCCAGGTCATTAACCCTCCGGTACAGGTAGAAACGGTGAGAGTTGAGGCATTCTGGCTCCACACTAAACCAGTGAGATTATCTGCAACCGTGCCATCGCCAATTTCGGTGAAGCGTGGGTCGGCAGTAGCGACACCAGCTTGCAAATAACCATCGTCACCAATTGCATACGAAGTAGTTTGTCCCGTTACTGGAACTTCTGCAGAGGCAGCCAAAAGAGTTAAGGGTGACAATAGAAAAAGTACAACCAACAGAACAACTAAACGCATAATGAAATCTCCACTTCAGTTCATAACCACAATCAAAAACCCACAAAAAAATACCCGTCTCCGATAAAAACCGAAAATGGGCGTCATTGAATCTACTCTGACACTCCCTTCGGCAACCCGGCCATCCAGAAAGGGGACCCACGGCTTTGCGCCCCAGCATTGCTACTGGTTTGCTCTTATCGGAGAGTTACAATTCTAACAGTAGGAATCTAGCATGTTGCTTCTTATAAAACTATTAAATGGTTAAAGACACTTGAGTCTATTCGGTCAAGTTTACATGTGAAGAATGTCCTATTTATGCTCTTACATTGCTTTGAGGTGCTCATCTTGGCCAAAATGCGAAATTATTGTTAACCCTGCAATCTAAGAAAATGACGCACCACTTTAATCCGTCCTGGCAGTGGTGACATATAAGAATCCTGCGTGTCCAATGAATTGTCGTATCAGTTGACTTTCGTAGAAAGATTGATTTTAGCTGTACAACGAAACTTCATATTCCTAACACGAGCATTTCACCATAAAATCGTGTATGCCTTAATAAAAACGACTAATCCCAAAGGAATAGATTGTTGAGTTTTGGCTCGTAACGTTGACTTTGAATGCATACTTCGAGCTGGCGTTGTACTGCACAGTCCCCTCCCACTTTTGCTTATGCTGTCCAGAGTATCCCTCTGTTTCTCGCCCATAATATCCGAACGCTTTAAAATCACCTTGTTTGACAAGAAGTCCGAGTTGAGGGGTTGCCCGAAAATTGGTAGCTTCTGAATGACCTGCGATGTCCAACATTGCATAAAAAGTGACGTCATTAAAAACCTCCCATGCCCTTCCAAAACCAAAATTCATACTGAGATCTAAGGATTCCCTTTGCTTTTCATATATTTGATCAAGACCAAATCTTAATTGCCACGACCAAGGTTTCTGCTCGTCGATCTGTATGGACATGGTGTTAAGGTGGGCTATTTTCAAGAAGTCGATCTTATCAAAAAATAGAAAACGATCACCGTCATCTATGCCGACAGTAACATCTAAGACAACCAATTCATCTGTCGTGTGGCTGTTTTGCCCCACAAGTTCAGCACTGTATGGTGACCAATTCAGAAAGGCAAAGGAGCGTATGTCATCACCGAGGCGGAAACCGGTTCCTACTTTAATTGGTGGCGAACGCCTAGTCGGTGCGAGAATCTCAGGGATTACGAGGTTCGTGTCATGGCTTGCTGGCAAGCTGAAACGAGCGTTGAGTAGCCCCTGTTGGCGCTCTTTAAAATCAGGTGAAGTGGAATCTCCATTGGCTATCGATTCATATTGATGATAGGTAAGTAGAGCATCCAGTATTTGCGTCTTGCCCTGACTGTCAAACCTATCTAGCTGTTTTCCAATGTTTTTGTATTGCTGCTTCACTATCTGCTTTACGCTGCCCAGCTCATCATCTGAGAGGAATTTTAACTGGGAATAGAGCTTCCTCTGGCTTGATGGTAAATATTTTATTTCACTTATCAGTTGATCATTATTTATTCGTCGGCGGTTGTCCAAAGTGGTCAACCGATTAAACAGATCCAAAGGTGCGTACCAGTAATCACTATTCCATAGGACATCCTCAGCAATTACAACATCTAAGAGTTCGGCAATTTTGTATGCGCAATTTTCTTTAAGGAAAAAATATTTAAATCTTTTTCTTGTGATTTCCCAAACGTGATAGAGAAAAAGGCGTCTTTCGTAGTCGTTAAGATTCAGACGGTACTCCCACATTTCTCTAAATTCAGTATGCGAATAGACCAGATCCCGATTGTAGTAATACCTGTCAGAAAAAACAGCCTCATACCCGCCAGTGAGCCCTTTAGCAATATAAATGAAGGGGTTTTCCCCTTGCGGAAACAGTGCGCCATAGTTCAAGGTTAAATCAAACAGATTAGAACCATGAACCTGCTCTTCCGTGTTAAATTTGATCAGAGCATGACCAAATGTCGATGCCGGATTGCCAAGGTATCCGCTAACCATTAGCACACTGATAGACTGGACAGAGTCAAGTAACGGCCACTGCTGCAGTTGTTGACATTCTTTCTGTTTAAAGCCTAAATCTGGCATTGGAACTTTCTGTGAGAGCCAATAGTATCGAGCTGGAAATCGGCACAGTGGGTTCTTGTCTCTGGCTTCCCACCAAGGCATATTATACGCTGCAATCGTGGCTTCAAGCTCTGCTTTGGGGTTCTTCCTGCCGTTCGATGCGATAAAGAAATCAGGGGTCATCACAGTGCTCTCCATACTTCCTGGCTCAACGTGAAGCAAGTCTAGCCAAGTAGCATCATTGGCCAAGAGGAGCAATTGCTGTTCTGAAATGGATTCGCGAAGGATGTTGGTGGCGGAAGCCGTTGGCGGGTCGATGTATGTACAGATAAAGATTAAGAGAAGGGCAAGATAAGTCGTGCGCATTATGACTATCGGTCCTAAAAAAAGGTGCCCCACCTTCGAGGCACCTTTCACAAAAGATTCATTTATTGCAGATCAGGAGTTACTGTCCAAGTTGGCGAGGACGATGTTGTAAAGAGCTTGAGATTTTTCAAAGTGGGTTTTCTCATCAAAGTTGCCGACTTGAACGAAGTTGCCGGCATCATGTCTCACAGACTGGATGAAGTCGCCCTTTTTATCTGCCTCAACCCCAGAGACAGAGGCCAGAGCATCAAGGTATTTTCCGTTTCCTTTAGCAAGGTCCACAAATAAAAGCTCTTGGGTTTCATAGATAAAACCAGCCATTTTTTCGTTACCACCAGTGCAAGTTCCCGGAGAACTGATGTTCGAAGTACTTGCTGTAGTACCCAAATCCCAAGTGACGTTAGTTACTGCCGCCACGGCATCATTGCTTGGCGCAATCATAGCACCTAAACCACAATCTGTGTAAATGTCTGCAAACTCTCTCTCCGATCCTGCATTTGCTTGGGTTGTGCCCACAGAAAGGGCCAGAGCCACAAGAACAAACTTAGTAAAAATCTTCATAATCACCCTCTTATGGTCAATTGGCTTTCAGCGTAAATCCCCTATTGGTTTGACGTCGAAAACCAGTTTTCAAGTTTTAACATTAAGCTACTTACTGCACGTGCCTTTTTGGGCCAATTCTAATTTCTGAACGTCTTTTTTTCCCGTTTCTTCGTCAACTAACACTAATCCGGCACCGCCGACGAAAGCACCCATTTTGATGTATTGCTTTACAAAGTAGTTATTTCCGTTTTCAGTTTTAACCAGTAAATCGTTAGGAGAAAATTCCGACTCTGTGGAAATTTTGTGTTCTTGATCACCAGTTACCTTTTCATAGAAAAATACATTAGGCGCTGTTTCACCTATACATTTTCCATCAACCCAGACATCCTTTTTTAGGGCGGCACCAAAGACTCCAGAGCGGTATATATACAGCCCAGCATTACCTTCAGGTGGGGGGTTAAACATTTTCGCCACGCTTGTTTGCTCTTTGCTTTCCATCGGAACGCTTGCGCAACCAGCCAATAATGTCGTTGCTACTAAGATTGCCATAAGTACATTTTTCATTTCATCTCCATTTCTAAGTTTTTTACAAGACCTGACATCTAACAACGCACCATCAACGATCGGAACCCTAACACACGACTACTCACAATCGTCTCATAAGTATTACTGCATTGATTTGAGGCTTTCAGATTGTCCGAAATCCGCAGCTTCCCAGATACCCTGACAAATAATAAATGGCCACTCGGAATCGATCCAGGTGGCCATCATTTTGTTGATTAAAAGGCGTCTTAAATACCTCTATCAATAACACGCCCATTTTCGTCTCGTCAGTGGTGACTTATAGGACAAACCTTCACGTTATGACCAGTCAACGTTTTTGTATAAATCCGAAATGAGATATCGGAATTTTTCTCATGCTTTAGTGGGCGACGTTCCCTCCACAACACTTTTCAAAACCTCCTGCAACTGATTCATGT
>JAGXHM010000128.1 GCA_024636155.1 Deltaproteobacteria bacterium | reverse complement strand
GGTAATTCTTGCTCTGATCACAATTCTGCTCCTTAACAAAACGCTCGGTTAGGCCACGACAGCAGAGTCAGTTTCGCCACTTTTTTCTGTGCGGAATGACTCAAAACGTTCGTTCAATTTTTGGTTGACCTGATGTGTCTCGCTGTCATGAGCCATTTTGATAGCATTCATAATAGCTCTGGGGCTGGAACTGCCGTGGCAGATCATTGCCGTCCCCTGGATACCCAACAACGGAGCGCCACCATATTCCGCGTAGTCGACTTTTTTACGAAAAGCCTTGAGAGCGGGCCTGACCAGAAGGTAACCGAGCTTGGACAGGAACCGTGAGTTTAACTCATCGCGCAACATGGAGCCCATTGCCTCTGCAAGGCCTTCAGAAACTTTCAGGACAACATTGCCGACAAAACCATCACAAACAACAACATCAACTTTACCATTATAGATGTCGCGTCCTTCAGTATAGCCGATATAGTTAAGCGGGGTGTTTTTGAGAGTCTGATTAGCTTCACGAGTCAAGTCATTACCCTTGGACTCTTCTTCACCATTCGACAGAAGTCCGACACGCGGCGTTTTCTTGTCGAGCATCTGGGAAGCATAAACACTGCCCATCAAAGCAAATTGAACAAGGTGATGTGGCTTGCAATCTACATTGCCACCAACATCCAGGATAAGCGTCTGATCTTTAAGATTAGGAACAACTGTAGCGATAGCCGCGCGGTCAATGCCAGGGATACGCTTAAGAACGAACATCCCGGCTGCCATTGTGGCACCTGAGTTACCGGTGCTGACTACAGCGTCGGCAGCCCCTTGTTTGACCAAGTCAAAGGCGACACGGATAGAAGAGTCTTTCTTTTTACGTACCGCATCAGAGGCCGAGTCTTGCATGCCAACAATTTCACTGGCATGCATAACTCGGATATCCAGACCCTTAATATCATGATTCGTCAGTTCTTTTTCAACTAACTCTATCTGGCCGACCAGTATAATGGGAATCTGCCATTGTCTGGCAGCCATGACGGCACCAGTAACTTCATGAGCAGGCGCATTGTCACCTCCCATGACATCAACAGCAACTGTGGGACTCTTACTCAAAAGAAGTGTCCCTACTCTTTGGTGCCAAGAACATCCTTGCCCTTGTAACTACCGCATGCAAGACAAGCACGATGTGACTGCTTCGGTTCCTTGCATTGCGGACAGAGAGAAACACCGGGGGCTTGCAAGCCATCGTGGGAACGACGCATATCGCGTTTGGATTTTGAAGTCTTTTTCTTTGGTACTGCCATTGTCTGAGTGTCTCCTTAGAATACCGGAACAACCGGTTTTATATATTTAGCGTAGGGCTTCAGCCCTTAATACTCATTGCTTGACTTTGAAATTCTTCAAAGCATCCAGTCCGGCGTGAAAAACTGGTGGTTCACAATCACATGAATCCTTATTCAAATTACAGCCACAAACCGGGCAAAGTCCCTGGCATATCTCTTGACACAAAGGTTGCTGTGGCAAGGCCATGATAACTTCCTGATCAAGATCCAGTCGCAGATCAATCTCAGGCCCGGAAAACGGGATTAGACTGACATCATTATCCTGAAGTTCAATTTCTTCAACGACTGGACTCTCTTCTTCGTCGTTGCCAGCATAAGAAAGCATTACTGGAATATCCAGTTGACTGACGACCGGCATAAGGCATCGGCAACAAGGAGTAGTCACTGTCGTGGCTAACTGTCCAGTCACCTCGATGGCATCTCCAACCCAGGTTGCTTCACATGTGCCATTAATTGTAGCATTAAAAACGACAGCCCCCTGTTCGATGAGATCCGCCAGAAACGGGAAGCTTGTTGCTTGCTCATCAATACTAATTTGGCGTGGCCGCCTTTTCAGTTTGTCGATTTGGATCAGCACGACAATTTACCTCGTGTCAATTTGAGCAAGCCGCCAGTATAGGAACCAACGGGGAACAGTCAAGAAGTTTTCAGCACTGCCTGGAATTAAGTCCCCTCTATTAACGTATTAAGAATAAATTTGCAAGAGTTTAGTGGCTCCGAATCAGGGTCTCTTGCAATCTTCAAAGAGCTGCGGTAGAAGGAGTCACCACAATTAAGGAAAGATAAATGATGTCTCATAAAAACACTCTTAATAACATGGATTCTTTACTGGAGATCATGCAAGTTCTCAGAGCGCCAAACGGCTGTCCGTGGGACGCAGAACAGACCCCTGAGAGTCTGGCACCTTTCATCCTGGAAGAGGCATGCGAGCTGATTGATGCTGTTGAAGAAGGCACTCCTGAATTTATTCAGGATGAACTCGGGGATCTCCTTCTCCAGGTAGTTTTTCAAGCACAGATTTTTAATGAACGAGGCCTGTTTGACTTTCACGACGTAGCTTCTGGCATCGCCGAAAAGCTGGTTCGACGACACCCTCATGTTTTCGATCGAGAGAATACGAAAGTGCATGCCGCTGAGCTTGACAAGCAGTGGGATAAAATCAAACAATCGGAAGCAACCCACAATAAAACCTGCCTGGCAGACCACCTGCCGAGCAAGCTGCCTGCACTGCAACGTGCCCAAAAATTGATATCCAAAGCGTTTCGAACCGGCCGTCAAGCAGAACTACCTGCAGCAGAGCAAAAGTGGCGACAGCAAATAAGCGACTCATATGAAACCAATGAAAGTTGGCAACCAGATGAGGAGACCCTTGGGCAGGCACTGTTCTCTCTCGTCATGAAAGCCCATGATTCTAACATTGACGCTGAAACTGCCTTGCGCAAAACAACCCAAAAGGTGATTCGACATTTGGACCAGGACTGACGGTCACCTTTAGAGCTACTCATTCATTATTGAAACTGAAACTTTCGTTTAAATGTTTCGCCATAATCGAAAAAAACAATGTGTTTCAAGTACCTTCCCACCTTGTCCACAAAAGATGTGGATAAGATGTTGAAAAACGTGTGTGCAAAGAGATTTCAAAACCACACGACAACCGATTGTACCATATGCACAATATTTAGGCAGTTTATTTCTCTTGTAAATTCAGATAGTTACCAGATGATTTACAAGATAAACTAGATGTGATGTTTCCTTCCAACAAACTCATTGGAAAGCGTCCATTAAGAGAGGTACCGTGTTTATAAAGCTACTTATTATCTTCATATTTGTACCGGTTATGGAGTTGTACATACTCATTGAAGCTGGACGGATTATCGGTTTAGGGGCAACAATTGGCCTTATCATACTGACAGGTACTGCAGGGGCATGGTTGGCTCGTAGCCAGGGGATAGAGATACTACGCAAGATACAAGACGAGACAGCTCGCGGACAGATGCCAGCCGCTACTCTTATTGAGGGTGCTCTGGTTTTGGTCGGTGGCCTGTTATTACTTACCCCCGGTTTTTTCACTGATCTGCTCGGCTTCAGCTTCCTGGTTCCACTCACCCGAGGCATATGGCGCACAACATTAAGACTTTGGCTTGAAAAACATTTGAAGCAAGGAGCGGTCACAATTCATCAACTATAATATCATCATTTCTTTTTTGGCATAAATCACAGCAAGTATCGTTGCAGGATCAGCGCCATGGCATGAAACGACATGAGGGAGAGTTGAATCGTAATAGATAGAATCCCCTGGATTAAGGATGTCTGTATGCTCTGCAAGCGTTACCTCAACCTGCCCTTCCAGAACAAAGATAATTTCTTCACCGATATGTTGACTTGCTTCAACCTGAGATACTTCAGTTGGCGTTAGAGTTACAAGAAAAGGCTCCATTTGTCTGTTTTGCTTCTTGTGGCCAAGAGACTCATAACTGTAACTGCCAGGCTTGCCGACGGTTGAGCTGAAACGGGACACTGCTTTTCTGTCATCACTTCTAACAATGCAAAAAGGAGAGTCTGCGCTGTCTCCGAAAAGTTCTCCCACCGTGACCCTGAAAACTTCTGCCAAACTAACAATATTTCCCAAAGGAGGAGAAACTGTTTGGCCTTCAATCCCTGAAAGAAGAGCTTCGGATATTCCAGTTTTTCTGGCAAGGTCTTCTATTGACATCCCCTTCCTCACTCTAAGAGCCTTGATTTTTTCTCCGACTTTAAGGTTTTGCTCCAGCATCGGTTATCTCCTTTAGTCACACAAATGACAAAATTTCATTTCCAAAAGATTAGCGCCGACGTTGTCACCTTCCACATGCCCCCGGAAGAACCCTCCTGGAATCAGTGGGAGAGGAGCATCGGCACCGTCATCTGCCCAAGCAGGGCGCTGCCGATGTCACCCATGTCAAGCTGACCGCGTTTAGTTGTTATGTGAACGCCGAGCACCAGGAGGTCGATATTGTCATCAGCGACCAGGTTAAGCAGGGTATCGCAGATACTCAGCTCCCCTGGCGGGATCAGTTCGATATCAGCTGGCACATTATGCAGCGCAAGGTAGCGCGAAAGTCGCTCACTTTCGCCAGGGCTGAAGGTCGTCTTACCGACAGAAACCATATTGACCTGTTTTGCGGCCCGTAGCAGAGGCATGGCATCGTGCAGCGCACGGGAGGCCTTTGGCCCTGCCTTCCAGGCAACCATGATACGCTCACCAATAGTAGGGCAGGCACCGGAAGCAGGAATTATCAACACCGGTCGTCCTGAACCGATAAGCAGACGCTCAGGGCTGGTGATGACTGAATGTTGCTTATCCCTGTCGGCCGTCAGTGGCTGACTTACCACGAGCAAGTCTGTGAAACTGGCATAATAACCAATCATTTCAGCAACACCTACACGTGAGAATCCGAGGTCGACATCTAACCAATCAGAGACAATTCCGCTTCCATCAATCTGACCTTGAAACATCTTGCGGACTTCCGCCGCCTCTTTTTCCGGCTGATTTAAATGTGGTGACGAATAGATATGGAGACCCGTCAGGCTTGCACCATGCTGCTTCGCCAGTGTAATGGCCGCATCAAGCCTGCTTTTGCAGGATCGTGCCTGGTCCAGATAAACCATAATATCTTTCAGCATAAGCATCCTCTCTTTACTGACTGCAATTGTCTGTCTCACCTTGAGCCACCGCCACCTAGGAGCAGCCTCGCGCAACAGTCGACCGGGCCAAGGCGACCTTGGACCCTGAAGGTCGGTTGAGCAGATTACCGATAAAGAGGCCCACCTCAATCAATGTATCCAGATCAACCCCGGTGCTAATACCGAGACCATTCAGCATATAAAGGACATCCTCTGTAGCAATATTCCCTGAAGAACCTGGAGCAAAAGGACAGCCGCCAAGACCGGCAACCGAACTATCAACGACAGTGATCCCAGACTCTATTGCGACAAGGATATTTGCCAGAGCCTGTCCGTAAGTATCATGAAAATGGACTGCCAGATAATGCCTTGGCACATTTGCAGCCACCACATCGATCAATGCCAGCACCTGGTTTGGGGTAGCGACACCGATGGTATCACCGAGAGAAATCTCATAACAACCAAGTTCAATCAATCGGGCAGCAATATCGGCAACAACCACCGCGTCAACGGCCCCTTCATAAGGACAACCGGCAACACAAGAAATATAGCCGCGGACCTTCATTCCATGTGACAGAGCCAGCTCTGTCACTTTAGCAAAACGTTCGAGACTTTGGGCAACAGAACAGTTGATGTTGCGCTGTGAGAAGGTCTCTGAGGCCGCACAGAAGACAGCGACCTCTTCAGCCCCGGCAGAGATGGCCGCCTCCAAGCCTTTGCGATTAGGGACCAGCACCGGGTAACTCACGCCAGGCAGCCGATCAATACCAGCGAGTACCTTGGCTGCATCAGCCATTTGCGGCACCAGTCTCGGAGAGACAAAGCTGCTCACTTCGATAGTGCTCAGGCCGGTCGCACTCAGTCGATTGATCAGAGCAATCTTGTCTACAGAATCAATCATCACTGGTTCATTCTGCAACCCGTCACGGGCGCCGACTTCGACCAGTCTGACTCTTCGTG
Source organism: Deltaproteobacteria bacterium (assembly GCA_024636155.1). Taxonomy (GTDB): domain Bacteria; phylum Desulfobacterota; class Desulfuromonadia; order Desulfuromonadales; family BM103; genus M0040. Next base: position 2,004 of record JAGXHM010000128.1, on the reverse strand, counting down.
GCAGCTTCATGCAACCACCTCATCGACCTCGAAGGAAATCAGCTCTGCACCCTCGCTGACAATATCGCCAACAACATAGAAAAGGTTCGACACGGTTCCAGCCACAGGTGCTGTAATGGTATGCTCCATCTTCATCGCTTCGAGTATCACCAGTGGATCGCCCCGCTCGACTTGATCGCCAGCAGCGACCATGACAGCAACAACCTTGCCTGGCATCGATGCGGTCAGTCGCCCAACAACCTCCTCTTGTTCTGCACCCAGAAGTGACGGATCCTCGACAGTCAGTAAATGACTGTGCCCATCGCAAAGAATAGTCAGATCCTGGTCGTGTCGCACCACCGTTACACGACATCGGTTACCGCCAAGGTCGGCACAGAGGTAGCCTTCCTCATCAATAGAGCCACTAACCAGCAACGGACCACCGGGGAGTTCCAGAAGATACCCGTTAATGCGGAAGTGGGCAGTGATCTGCACTGCTTCGCCGCCGTCGACAAAATCCAAGCGGTGATAGTTGTCTGAATTGAGCTGCCAGCCACCGGTACCGTGCCATGGAGAGTAGGGATCATTCGAAGCAAGTGCCGTTACAGCAGCTTCTTGGCTGCGTTTAAGGAGCACGTCGAGACAGGCCAGAGCCATGATACGATCGGAAGCAGCCCCTGCTTCGGGGAACAACTCGGTTCGGTGACGCTCAATAAATCCAGTATCGAGTTGTGCTGCAGCGAAGGCAGGATGAGAGGCAACCGCTACAAGGAAGCCGATGTTGGCGGTGACCCCGACGACCTGAAAATCGGCCAGTGCCTGTTGCAGACGGCGCACGGCCCGATTCCGGTCATGATCCCAAACGATCAGCTTGGCAATCATCGGGTCGTAATGCATGCTGACTTCATCACCCTGACAAACCCCGGTGTCCACCCGCACATGTGCGGTCTCCTGCGGTTGGCGCAAGTGCCGCAACTGGCCGATAGATGGCAGGAAGTCCCGGGCAGGGTCCTCGGCATAGATACGTACCTCAATGGCGTGACCACTGATAGCCAGATCCTCCTGCCGGCAAGGGAGTGGTTCGCCACAGGCAACTCTCAGCTGCCAGGCGACAAGATCCTGACCAGTGATCATTTCAGTCACAGGGTGTTCAACCTGTAGACGCGTGTTCATTTCCATGAAATAGAAGGAGCCATCTGCATCGAGCAGGAACTCAACTGTTCCGGCGCCGACATAATTGATAGCGCGGGTCGCGGCAACGGCCGCAGCCCCCATGCGGGAGCGCAACTCATCGCTCAAACCAGGCGCCGGTGCCTCCTCAACAACTTTCTGGTGGCGACGCTGAATCGAACAGTCACGTTCGAAAAGGTGTACACAGTTGCCGTGGCTGTCGGCAAAAACCTGGATTTCCACGTGCCGGGGCTGTTCCAAGTATTTTTCCAGTAGCACTCGATCATCACCGAAAGCTGAGATTGCCTCGCGCTTGGCGCCCTGCAATGCGGCGTTGAACTCACCAGGGCTGCGCACCACGCGCATCCCCTTGCCACCGCCGCCCGCACTTGCCTTGATGAGAAGTGGGTAACCGGTTGCATCTGCGGCCAGCATCAACCGCTTTTCCGACTGATCTTCCTCGTGATAGCCGGGAACCAAAGGAACCCCCGCAGCGCTCATGATTTGTTTGGCAGCACTTTTTGAACCCATAGCCTCAATTGCCGCCACCGGAGGGCCAATAAATGCGATTCCAGCTCTGGCACAAGCAGCAGCGAACTCTGCGTTTTCAGAGAGGAACCCGTAACCCGGATGAATCGCTTCAGCACCGCTATCAAGTGCCGCTTGCAGAATTTTCTCGGCAACCAGGTAACTCTCCTGTGCAGGAGCAGCGCCAACCAGACGGGCCTCGTCGGCCATTTTGACATGCAGCGCCTGAGTATCTGCCTCAGAGAATACCGCTACGGTGGTAATCCCGAGACGGCGGGCTGTGCGAATGACACGGCAGGCAATCTCTCCACGATTGGCAATCAGAAT
>JAGXHM010000127.1 GCA_024636155.1 Deltaproteobacteria bacterium | reverse complement strand
GAGTTGTTCGAGGCGGAATTCTTCGGTTACAAGAAAGGGGCGTTCACTGGTGCCGAAACTGAACATGCCGGATATTTTGAACAAGCCGACGGGGGGACATTGTTTCTCGACGAGCTGGGCGAACTCCCACTTTATGCCCAGGTCAAGATTTTGCGGGTTCTAAATGACGGGGTCGTGCGCAGGCTGGCCGAGACGAAGGACCGCAAAGTTGATATGCGTATTATTGCTGCAACCAATCGCAATCTTCTGCATGAGGTTGCGGAAGGGAATTTCCGGGCAGACCTCTTCTACCGATTGGCCGTAGCCATGCTCAAACTCCCTCCTTTAAGAGAGAGGGAAGGGGATCTTAGCTTGTTGATCGACAGTATGCTCGGACAGGTGAATAAAGAATTGGCAGACAGTCATGGCTATAAGAGTAAGAAATTTTCCATCAATGCAAAAAATCTTATGGTTAGGCACACGTGGCCTGGCAATGCTCGTGAGATGTTCAATACAATTATGAGGATTTGTGTCTGGTGTCAGGGGGTCACAATTCAGGTTGAAGATGTGCAGCAGTCGCTTCTTCCTAACACACCACATGCAAATGATGATATCTTGCAAAAGTCTCTGGGGGGGGACTTCCAACTCCAAGAAATAATTGGGGTTATTGCCTCCGAGTATATCCGAAAAGCCCTCTCTGAAACTGCCGGAAACAAGAGCAAAGCAGCTAAGCTGCTCGGCTTCAAAAACTACCAGACTCTGAGCAACTGGATGGGAAAATATGGAGTTGAGTGATGACTGGCACGTTTGCTGCTCATGTAGGTTGTTCAAGCGCAAATGTAGAATGTCGTAAACAATTATTTGGGGAAGAATGCTGGCTATGTCCTATCGAATGTCTTTCACAAGTGCAGGGCTACTCGTAAGAGAGTCGTTGATTCTCGCTCAGACCTACCAGTCTATTCAGGATTGGGAGATGGTCAAAAAGTCGAGTTTTGAGCAGAACCTGCTACAGGCAAGAAAACCCAGTTCGGCCAAGAGAAATATTCGTGAGATATCGCATCGCTTACGGACCCTGACAGCAGACCAGTTCGAACTTCTGATTGACGGTGGTTACGCTGATCAATTGCAAATGCTTTGGCTGGCGACTGCCAAAACATATAAGTTTGTCCTGGAATTCAGCCAGGAAGTCATCCGCGAGAAGTATCTCAAGCTCGATTACATGCTGAGCTACGACGATTTTGACAGTTTTTTCAACACCAAGGCTGAATGGGATGATGGTCTGGACGGGCTATCCGAATCGACTCGGAAGAAGATCCGTCAAGTTTTATTCCGCATGATGCACGAAGCGGAAATACTTACGGCAGGCAACATGATTATCCCGACAATTCTCAGTGCCGAGGCTGCCAGAGTCATTCAGTATGACGATCCGGCCCTTTTTGTAGCTTATCCGATTTCGGATATGGATATTCAGGAGTGGACCCGATGACCGACGCCTATGACCGCCGTCCGCTTGGTGAGCAGTTCCAACATTTGCTTGATCTGATCAGCAGCGAACGTTTTCTGAAGATGCAAGGGTTGGGGAATGAAGTTCCTTTTTTCATTTGTCCGGTCAAGCCCAAGGACGCAGTTGAGATGGAAAGGATCCAGCGTCAGCTCGTCAATAAGTTGTCCCAGAAGGGGGTTCAAGTTCTCAACATCAATCTCTATGACTTGGCGGTGGAGATCCTCAAAGAGGGCGGTGACTGGGAGTGGTACCTTGAGAATGAAGGGAATATGTCCAAGCAGGACCTAAAAGAAGACTTGCAGGGCATACTTGACGCACGGGAGGCTTTGGTTCCGGCCATTGCCCGCAAAATGGAGGCCGAGGCCTTCGACGTCATGTTCCTGGGTGGAGTTGGCGAGGTCTTTCCCTACATCCGATCCCACAACGTACTGAACAACCTGCAAAGCACCGCCAAACACAAACCCACGGTCATGTTTTTCCCGGGTGAATACACGCACTCCCTCGAACAAGGGGCCTCACTCGATCTGTTCGGCCGATTGCATGACGACAAATACTATCGGGCTTTTAATATCTTCCATTGCGAAGTTTGACAGAAGGGGATCATCCTATGAAGCTGCAGGCCATTTTTGAGAAACAAGTCGATCGTCATATCGAAGGCGTCATCAAGGCGGATGACGAGGAGAGCCTGAAAGTCGAGGTCGAAGAATATGTCCTCACCACTCAGGTCGCTAAACGTCTGGATCTGTTTCTTGATGCCTACCTGAATTATGAAGGTGCCAATGGCGTTTGGCTTTCGGGCTTCTTCGGCTCGGGTAAATCCCACCTGTTGAAGATGCTGGCCCTGTTACTCGAAAACCGATCCGTTGAAGGCACTGCCGTTCTCGATCTATTTCTCTCCAAGCCAGAAATACAGGACGATGAGATCCTGAAGAGAAATTTGGATCGAGCCGTCGCTATTCCCTCCCGAAGCATTTTATTCAATATTGATCAGAAGGCTGATGTCATCAGCAAAACAGAGGTCGATGCCCTTTTGGCGGTTTTCGTCAAAGTCTTCGATGAGGCTTGCGGTTACTACGGTAAACAAGGCTACGTCGCCCAGCTCGAACGAGAGTTGGGTGAGGCCGGTAAACTGGAAGACTTCAAACGGGAATTCCAAGTCTCCAGCGGCGAGGATTGGGAGTTCGGGCGCCAGCGTCTGCAACGATTTTCCGAAGCGACTGACGGGGCTTACGGCAAAGCTACGGGACAAAAAACCAACGGTATCCTGGCTAAATACAAGGCCGACTACAAGGTGTCGATTGAAGATTTTGCTGAACAGATCAACGACTACATCAATCGCCAGGGGAAGGATTTCCGCCTCAATTTCTTCGTCGACGAAGTCGGTCAGTATGTCGCTGAAAACACCAAGCTGATGACCAACTTGCAGACTATTGCCGAGAGTCTGGCAACCAAGTGCCGTGGTCGCGCCTGGATCATAGTCACCGCGCAACAGGATATGGACGCGGTGGTCGGTGAAATGGGCCAACAGCAGGGGAATGACTTTTCCAAGATCATGGCGCGTTTTAACACCAAGATGAGCCTGACCAGCGCCAATGTCGATGAAGTTATCCAGAAACGTCTTTTGCTGAAGAACGAGAAGGGCGTCTCTCTGTTGTCCGGTCTCTATCACAAGCAAGAGAACAACCTCAAGACTCTGTTCGACTTTGCCGACGGGGCCAAGCATTACAAGAATTTCAAGAATCGCGAACACTTTATTCGCTGTTACCCCTTCATCCCTTACCAGTTCACCCTGTTTCAGGTTGCTATTCAAAGTCTGTCGAATCACAGCGCTTTTGAAGGCAAGCACAGTTCGGTTGGCGAGCGATCGATGCTGGGGGTCTTCCAGCAAGTGGCCGTGCATATATCAGATTGCGGCGTTGGCGATCTGGCGACCTTCGACCTGATGTTTGAAGGCTTGCGTTCTGCAATCAAATCTCAGATCCAGCAGGCGGTTATTATTGCCGAAAAAAACCTCGACAACCAATTTGCCATCAAACTGCTCAAGGCTCTCTTCCTGGTGAAGTACGTCAAAGATTACAAGGCCACAACACGTAATCTTTGTGTTCTGATGCTCGACAGTTTCGATCGTGACTTGACCGATTTGCGTAAAGAGGTTGAAGGGGCCTTGAATCTGCTTGAGCAGCAGACCTATATCCAACGCAACGGCGATGAGTATGAGTTCCTGACCGATGATGAAAAAGACGTCGAACAGGAGATCAAGAATACCGAGGTAGAGCTGAATGATGTTGCGGAAGAACTATCCAAAGTCATCTTCGATCAAGTGCTGAAAACAAGGAAGATCCGTTACGATGATAATGGTCAGGACTATGCTTTCTCACGAAAGCTGGATGACCGGCTCCATGGTCGCGAATCGGAACTGGGTATTCACGTCATCAGCCCTTTTCACGACCTTGCCGGTAAGGAAGAGATTATACGGATGCAGTCCATGGGTCGTGACGAACTTTTCGTCGTCATGAACCCGGACGAACGCTTGATCCGTGATTTGATGATGTACAAGAAAACTGATAAATATGTTGGCCAGAGCATCGCGGTTGCGCAGCAAGAGAACGTCAAACTCATCTTGATGGAGAAGCGTCATCAAAACCGGGCACGCTTTACAGATCTTCAGCAGCGCGTCAAAACCCAACTCGGCAAGGCGCGTCTTTTTGTGAATGGAGAAGAGGTCGAACAGGGGGGCGAAGAGCCGATCGGTCGTATCACTAAAGGGTTCTACCGCTTGATCCAGGCTGTTTATCCCAATCTGAGAATGCTGCGTGGTGTCAACTATTCAGAAAGTGACATCAACGGTTTCCTGCAGCAGGGGAACGCCGGATTATTCGCTGATGACAAAGCAACACTCAGTGAGGCAGAGCTGGAAATGCTCGCCTTCATTCAGACCAACAGTCTGGGTGGGGTTCGCACCAGTCTCAAGTCCTTGATCGAACGTTTCGAGAAAAAACCCTACGGCTGGTATCAGGCTGCCATCCTGTGCAACACCGCCAAGCTCTCCGCCCGTGGCAAGCTAGAAGTCAGAAATGACAGCAACGTTCTTGAAGATGCCGCACTGGAACGTGCCCTGAAGAATAGTCACGGCTATCCGCAGGTTCTCATCACACCACAGGTTGCATTCAGTGCTGGCCAGGTGCGCCAACTCAAAGATTTCTTTGCCGAGTTCTTCGATTCCCCGGCAACGAGCGGTGAGGCCAAGGTTCTCGCCAAGGAGACCGGCGAAGCTTTCCAGAAACTTCAGACGGAGCTTGGCCACCTTGCCGCCCAGGTTAAAGAATACCCCTTTCTCTCTGCTCTCGATGAGCCTCGTCAGCGGATTCAAGAGATCGCTGGTAAACCCTACACCTTTTATCTAACCGATCTAAGCAAGGTTGAAGATTCCCTTCTCGACCTTAAAGAGCAGATCCTCGATCCGATCCGCCAGTTTATGAGCGGATCGAAAAAGGATCTATTCAACGAGGCGCACAAATTCCTACAGGTACAGGGGCCGAATTTCCCGTACGTCGAAGGCAGTAGTGACAAGGACATTCGTGAGCTGGTAGAAAGCCCGAATTGCTACAAGGGCAACTCCATCCAGCAGGTAAGAACGCTGGTCGACTCTCTTGGCCAGGACGTTTTTTTAAAAGTTCAAGAGGAGCGTGACAAGGCGGCAGGAACTGTTCAGGGCTTGCGTGGCCAGTTTGAGGCAATGCCTGAGTTTCTGCGTCTGGACGAAGAACAACAACAGGAATTGAGCCAGTCTTTCGATGACTTCTCTGACGTTGCCGACGGCCAGTCATTGATCGCGGTGCTGCGCGAAAATGCAAGTCGCTTCAAATCCGAAACCTATCCGCAACTGCTCGGTCGGATGACGACAATGCTAACGCCGCCGACAAGCGGAGATGACTACGAAGATACCGATGGTCAGAATGGTGGACAAGGCAGCACGCAGGAACCTCCACCTCGGTTTGTCTCCAGTGGCACCCTGCAGATCGATTTTTCCAAAGGGCTACTGGTCGATTCTCAAGACGTTGATGACTACCTAGAAGCACTGCGGCAGGCGTTGATACGCGAAATTAAAGCCGGTAAACGCATTACCATTTGAAACGGATAGTGGAGTATAGAACTGTTATGAATACTGGATTATTGAAGCGTTTCGCCCAAGCCGCCAGGCGTCAGTTGTGCGAGCAGGTTGCCACCAAGCTTGAGAAGATTCTCTCCACCGATTCGGCTGAGTTGCGAGAAAAGGTTAAGGCGCTGGAGGATCTGAAAAAGCAGATTGCCGCCACCTCGAAGAGTGCGGTCGTCGATCAGGTCGCTTACACCTGGTTCAACCGTTTCTGCGCTTTACGATTCATGGATGTTAATGGCTATAACCGAATCGGCACGGTCTCTCCTGATGCAGGCAATACACAGCCCGCTATTTTGCTTGAAGCCAAGCAGGGAGTCATTGATGACAGTCTGAGTTCCTTTCTCGACAAACAGAAAGTTTTTGCTTTGCTGAGCGGCAAACTCCCTTCGTCTGATCCACAGCAGGAAGCTTATCGCTCTTTGCTGGTGGCTGTGTGCAACAACTACCACGACACCATGCCTTTCCTATTCGAAAAAATCGCTGATTATACCGAGTTGTTGATGCCCGATGACCTGTTGTCTGAAGGTTCTGTTCTTAATGCGGTTCGTGAAGCTCTGACTCCCGAGGTCTGTGAGGATGTAGAGGTCATTGGCTGGCTTTATCAGATCTATATTTCGGAGAAGAAAGACGAAGTCTTCGATGGGCTGAAAAAAAACAAGAAGATCACGCCAGAGAATATTCCGGCGGCCACCCAGCTTTTTACTCCGCACTGGATTGTCCGCTATCTTGCTGAGAATTCACTGGGTAGGTTGTGGATGCTAATCGTCCACAGTCCCAGCTTATAGACCAGATGGATTATTACATCAAGCTGGAAGAGGCAGAGAGCGATTTTCTGCGCATCTCGTCCCCTGCTGAGATCAAGGTGTGTGACCCGGCATGCGGATCAGGACATATGCTGACATACTGCTTTGATTTGCTGTATGCCATGTACGAGGAGGACGGCTACGACACTTCGGAAATTCCTGGGCTGATTCTGGAAAAGAATCTTTACGGGATCGAGATTGATGAGCGGGCAGGGGAATTGGCGGCTTTTGCACTGACGATGAAGGCGCGGGCAAAGCAGCGAAGGTTTTTCCGAAAAATGATTCAACCGAATATCTGCGTAATAGAGAAGATTGAGTTTAAAGACGGGGAACTCAAACCTTATATCGATGAACTTGGTCGTGATCTGTTCACGGTTAATCTACAGACAGCTCTGCATCAGTTTGATGAAGCCGACAACTTTGGCTCTTTGATCCGTCCGGTTGAGACAGATGTGAAGGGTATATCAACTCGCTTAGTAGAGAAAGGTGTTGGTAGCAACCTGCTGCTGCATGGAACGCATGAGAAGGTGTTGACGGCTATTAAGCAGGTCGATTACTTAAGCCCAAAATATCATATAGTAATTGCAAACCCACCTTATATGGGTGGGAAGGGAATGAATGGACGCTTAGGGGGTTGGGCAAAAGAAAACTACCCAAATAGCAAGTCCGATTTAATGACATGTTTTATGGAACGAGCAATTGAATTGATTAAACCTAAAGGATTTTGGGGGATGATCAATTTGCCGTCTTGGATGTTCCTCTCTTCATTTGAAAAGCTTCGTCGTAAAATACTTTCTATGCAGGATGTGTCATCATTTCTTCACCTTGGGCGTGGGATCTTTGGCTCAGACTTCGGATCAGTGGCGTTTGTCATTCAAAATTTAAAGCCGACAGAACGCTCATCCGCTATCTACCGTAGGTTGTTTGATAAACATGTCCAGGTGCGGTCTCCAGATAAAATCGAAAGGCTCTTTTTTGACACAAGTTACGGCCGCCATCAATTGAGGCAAAGTGAGTTCTTTAAAATACCAAGCCAACCTATTGCCTATTGGCTTAGCAAGAAGTTTCTTGAGGCTTTTGCTTCAGGAACTCCCATGCAAAATTATGCTGTGCCCAGACAAGGATTTGCGACAGGAAAGAATGAGAGGTTCCTACGGCAATGGCAAGAGGTCTCTTTTAATAACTTCAAACGCGATGCAATAGACTCGGATGATGCAAGGCTTTCTGGTCTACGATGGTTCCCTTGCAATAAAGGCGGAGAGTTTCGTAAGTGGTATGGGAATAATTATGTGGTTGCCAATTGGCAAAACGATGGTGCAGAGATGCGCGCATTCCCTGGCTCCGTTATTCGTAATCCAACTTATTACTTCCGAGAAGGAGTAACATGGTCAACGGTCACAATTGCCTCACTTTCGATGAGGTATTCACCCCCCGGTTTTGTTTTTGAGACTAAAGGCTCTGTTTGTTTCCCTCTTAACGGAAAACCGGTTCAAATCCCCTTGGCACTCATGAATACCAGGGTAGTTGAGAAGGTGCTGCTCGCGATTTCGCCTACTTTGGATTTTCACGAAGGACCAATTGGTAGGGTTCCTGTGATTGAAGCTTCAGTCTCTCGTGTGAAAGAAATTGCTGACACGGCAGTTTCGTTAGCCAAGAAAGATTGGGACTCCTATGAGACTTCATGGAATTTCAGATCTTCCCCATTGATAAATTTAAGTTGCGATAATTTATCTCTAAAAGAGACATACAATATACTTCGTGCAGATTGTTTGGATATGTCGTTGAAATTGAAGAATCTTGAGGAGGAGAGTAACCATATTTTCATTGATGCTTATGGGTTGCAGGAGGAGTTGAAGCCTGAAGTGCCACTCAACGAAATCACACTAAACTGTAATCCATACCAACGTTACGGAAATAACAAGAGTGAAAGTGAATTGGAGGCCTTGCTGCTAGCCGATACGATGAAGGAGTTTGTCTCGTACTCAGTGGGCTGCATGTTTGGACGATACTCCCTCGACAAAGAGGGCTTGAATCTTGCGAGTCAAGGTGAATCTCTTGAAGATTTTCTACTACAAGTACCTAATCCCAGTTTTGAGCCAGATGATGACAACGTCATACCATTAATGGATGTTGACTGGTTCCCTGATGATATCACCGACCGCTTCCGCAAATTTCTGCATGTTACGTTTGGTGACGAACATTACGAAGAGAACCTTGCGTTTATCGAACAGGCCATCGGTAAAGACATTCGTAAATATTTTCTCAAAGACTTTTACAACGATCACATCAAGCGCTACAAGAAATGCCCGATCTACTGGATGTTCTCCAGTCCCAATGGAAGCTTCAACGCCCTAATCTACATGCACCGCTATCGCCCAGACACCGTCAGCGTGGTCCTCAATGACTACCTGCGAGAATTCCGCACCAAACTCACTGCACGCAAAGAGCACTTGGAGCAAGTGAGTATCAGTGTGTCGGCGTCTCAGAGCGAGAAAACCAGCGCACTGAAAGAGATCGAAAAACTCAAGAAGGTTATCGAAGAGTTGGAAGACTACGAACGGGATGTTTTATATCCGCTCGCAACCGAACAGATCAATATCGACCTCGACGATGGGGTCAAAGTTAATTACGCAAAGTTCGGAGAAGCCCTGAAACATATAACCGGATTGAGCTAGAGGAGGGTGGGGGATGCAAGAGAAAGAGTTTGTGATTGATGATGTTCTTTTCCCAGTTGAGCTAAGCCCGATTTTTATCGAGCAGCAAACTGGCGGTACGCTCTTTAACCCTAACGACCATTGTGAGTTTCAACCAGTTTCAGGTTTTAAAGCAGTGGTTGCTAGGGACAACGACCATGTGTTTTCGGTAGTCGCGCAGAACTATCGCCTGATCACTAATGAAGAGGCCCTGGATCTTGGCAGGGTCTGTTTCGAACAGGTATTTAACTTGCTGAACGTCAAAGACATGATGGTCTTCAATATCACAATGCCGAAGACTCGTTCCTTCTGTCATGTCGACTTCGTCCATCCAAAGGCAAGACACGACTATTTCGATAACGACCCCTGGACGCCTTACCTTCGTGTTACCAACAGCTACAACCGCATGTTTGCCTTGAATTTCGATGTCGGGTTCTGCCGTGGGATTTGCAAAAACGGAATCATCTTCGGCAAGAAGAACATCGAGTTCAAGTTCTACCACAGTCGCAGCGCCACTGACCCGGTAGTCAAGTTCAAACTTAGCGCTGGAGAACTGGCAACACTCGAAACCCAATTCATCGAGTCACTTAAGAATCTGAAACGCTTCCATGTGCCACCGAAAGTGATGTGGCCTCTGGCCTGCAAGGTGTTTGGGTTCAACCTGCCCGACGAGCAGAATGAGCGACAGATGGAGATTTTTACCAAACGTCAGAACCATGTTGTCAAACTGTGCAAACGTTATTTCCCGGATCTCGGTGAAAACGGCTACGCAGCCATGAATGTTCTGACCGATTATGCCTCACGGCCGGTGGGGATGATTTCACCCGAAGGCAATATCGACTCCCTGCAGCGCAAATCGGGAGTTTGGGTTGCAGATTTTGTCGAGGCCATCGAAGCAAGGGATTTTAACTTTAATAGTTATCTTGGCGAATACGCAAAGCTTGTAGCTTAAGGGAGGGGACGATGCCTGGCGATTACGATAAACCGATTTCAATCAAAACAGCGGTCGACTCGATCGATGCCGGTGATTTTCTCTTGCCAGCGATACAGCGCAACTTTGTCTGGAATACAAACCAGATCTGCGTCCTGTTCGATTCTTTGATGCGCGGCTATCCCATCAACTCATTCATGATGTGGGACGTGAAAAGCGACGAAATCAAGACGAGCTTCCGTTTCTATAAATTTCTTGAAGAGTTCCGCCAGAGATTTAAAGAAAACAACGAATACCGCAGCACTGCTGGTTACAAGGATTTCAAGGCAGTTATCGACGGACAGCAAAGGCTGACCTCGATATACATCGGTCTGAAAGGTACCTACGCTTACAAGCAACCGAGAGTATGGTGGCCAGATAGCTACGACGAAAGAATCCTGCCGCCAAGACGATTGTATCTCGATATCTTCAAACCGCTTCAGGACGATGAAAACGAATCATTGATGGAGCACAACTTTCGGTTTTTGACGAAAGAGCAATACGACCAGTCCCTCAGTAAGGAGGATGTGCATTGGTATGAGCTGAGAAAAGCTTTGAGCCTGCCTAATGCCTCAACAACGGATGAAATCCTTATTCAGGAAGTGCTGCCGTATTTAAAGGCGAATGGTCTCGATACAAACGGATATGCCCTGAAAACCTTGAACCGTCTGTACACCGTACTGCACCGTGAGAAGGTCATTCATTATTACACCGAGACCCATCAGGATATTGACCATGTCCTGGATGTATTTATCCGAACCAATAGTGGTGGCACGCCGCTGGCTTTCTCCGACCTGTTGATGTCGATTGCCATTGCCAGTTGGGAGGGGGATGCTCGTAAGGATATCGATGATCTGGTCAACCTGGTACGGCAAAGTTCCGAGATGGGGTTTTCCATTGGTCGGGACTGGGTCTTGAAGACCTGCTTGATGCTCACCGGCGCGGACGTGCGTTTTCGGGTGAAAAATTTTGGTGCGGGGCAGGTCAAGTCGATTGAAGATAACTGGCCGAAAATCAGGGACTGCATCGTCGCTGCGTTCAAGATGATCCGTCTGAATGGACTTAACGACCAGGCGTTACGAGCCAAAAATGCTGTTATCCCGATTGCATACTATCTTTTCAATCAGCAAGCCAATGGCAAGCCTCTTTATCAAACGATCAACAACCTTGCATACAATCGAACGGAACGAATCGAAATTGGTCGGTGGCTCCATATAGTTCTTCTGAAAGGGGTTTTTGGTGGGCAGGGGGATGGCCTGTTGACCAAAATGAGGAAGGTTATTGACACCAATCTCGCTCGCGGATCGTTCCCGCTCGCGCAGATCATCGAAGCTTTCAAGGGCACAAACAAGGATTTGAGATTCGATGAAGAGTATTTGCATAGCCTTTTGCAGGTTCAGTATGGAGATCCAGTCTGTCGCTCGGTTTTGGCCTTGATGTTCCCCGAGGTCAACGATAACCAGGTTTTTCACATTGATCATCTCCACCCTAAAAGCGCCTTCAGCAAAGAGCGGCTGGCAGGTCGAACTTTCCTGGTGCAAGATGCAGAACAGATGGAGTTTTACGCGAACCCAATGCACTGGAATACGATACCGAATTTGCATTTGCTGAATTCATCGCAGAATACGTCCAAAAATGATCAACCTCTTGACACCTGGATCGGTGATGCCAGCAATGGATTCCGGAAAGAAGATCTGCTGATATCCAATGTAGTCAGTCTCGGGTTTGAGGACTTTAAGGAGTTTTATGAAGCCCGTCATACTGCTTTGATGGGACGGCTTCGGTCCATGCTGTATGTGACTGACAAGCCGCTGGCACAGGAGCCGATTGTGGCAAATGATGATGACGAAGTAGAGGCCGCATGAATGAACGAATAGCATCCGCTTTAGCACGCCTGTTTGAACGAAATCGGATTGTATTCTGGTACGACTCCAAGCGTGAACTGAAGTGCGATTTTGATACCCTTGATCTGCCCGGTGTCGAGAAAGTCCTTCTCGATAAAAACGAATTTGCCGTCAAACATAGAATATTGCGCGAGCAGGCGGAGCAGAAGTTTCTGCTCTACAAGGAAGGACCACAGCCCGTGGATCTGGACAACTGGCTGCTTGATGTACAGTTGGCGCATGGCGAATTTCGCACAGACCAGATCGGGTTGTGGCTCTCCGAATTGGATCTTGGCCCGGAATTTAGTGAGCTGGCCCAAGAGCATGCTGAATTCTTTCATGCGGGCAAGCGTCGAGAGGCTCTTGGGAAACTGCTTAAAAAGGATGACACGGCAGGTTTACTCCGTTTGAAGATGCTGGCGGTTTGTGCCGCTGCCGAGCCGCGTGTGGATGAAATACTCGAAATCCTTCTGGGCGAACTGGCGGAAGGCAAAGACGAAAAGATCCGTCTGATCGAGCGTTGCGGATTGGGATCGTTTTTGTGGGAGCAGCTCAAGCGCTTTTACAGTTACGCCACTGACTCTCCATCCATTCGGGACTTTGCCATTGAGTTGTTCAAGTCGTGTTACGCCATGCAGACGGATGGCGATGTCCGGCTGTCTACCGAATCGCTGGTTTTTCTGCGGCGCTGGAAAGACAATGTCCGTCACCAAGAAAATTTCAAGACGCTTTCTGAAGATTGTGCCGGTATTCTTAACATTGAAAAGGATCTGCAGAAGCGTGATTACCGGCGATTGGTCGAACTCGATTATTTCGAATTGATTGACAAAAAAATCCTGAGTGACCTGGTTAAGGAAGTGTCGGCTCAAACTGTCTCTGCTGGTGACTGCGCCCTGGTTGTACGGCAAAGACGTCAGAGTCACTGGCACTCACGGTTTCAGAACATCTATGGGGCACTCGACGCGGGAGCACAGTTCCTGTCTTCACTCAACGAGATGGAACTGACGGTCGATTCCCTGGCTGAAGGGGTGCAGCGTTATGCCAGGGCCTGGTTCCGGATTGATCAGCTCTATCGTAAGTTTACTTATAATGTGCGTAAGTCGGGTCAGTCGACTTTACTCGGTCCGCTGGTAGACCTGATCGAAAACCATTAT
>JAGXHM010000126.1 GCA_024636155.1 Deltaproteobacteria bacterium | reverse complement strand
CGTCGGCAGCGTCAGATGTGTATAAGAGACAGCCCTTAAAAAGAACCAGGTGCCGACCAGAGCCATCAAGATGTTAGCCGCCCAGGCTGCAACGATTGGCGGCAAAACAGCGATGGCGCCAAAGACAGCGAAAACAGCGTAAAGAATGAAGTAGACGACAAAAATAACAAGGCTGATGACAATGCCGCGAGAGAAGCTGGCATTGCGACCACGTTGCAGGGCAAAGGGGATACCGACCAGGACCATGATGATTGGGATGGCTGATTTAGCAAATCGCACGTGGGTTTCAACTTGGTAAGCTTTTGGATCATATCCTTCGTTTTGCAGTTTTTCCGTTAAATGAAGCAGCTCGTTGACTGTCAGGTCTTCTGGCCGATCCAGGAGTTGTAGCATCTCGGATGGTTGTCGCTTGAGATCTATAAGTAACGCGGGTTGTTGATCAAAAGAGGCAACGGCCTTGGTGTCAGGGCTAAAGGTCCAGATGACAGCGTTTTCAAGTTGCCACTGGCCGTTGCTCACATGTTTTGCTTTTTCCGCCTGAATGCGCTTAACCGGCATGAATTTGTCATTGAATTCTACAATCGTTAGCCCGAGGATGATCCCTCTCTCTGGAAAAGCACTGTTGACGCTGATAATCCGTTTGCCGTCACGGAAGTATAGATCTTTGCTGGAGATCTCCTGAGAGGATTTCCCTCTAATTTCTGTGCGCTTAATGTAATTGGTTTCGCGAGAGGACCAGGGAACCAACCAGAGGTTTGCAATAATGACGATTAGTGCGAGAAACAGGCTGCCAAGAAAGAGGGGGCGGCTGATGCGGCTGAAACTAATGCCACCACAGAGTATGGCTGTCAATTGGTTTGAACGGGAGAATCCACCGATGGTTGCAAAAGTGGCAAGCAGGACGGCCATCGGCAAGGTGTTGGCGACGATTATCGGCAGATCGAACAACGGATAGAGCAGGTAGTATTTTAATTCGGCCTGATGTTCGATGAAGTCGTCGACATTCTCTAGAAACTCAACCAGGCTGTAGAGCGAGATCAAAACCAGTAGAACAAGAGCCAGATTTTTGGCAAAAGCATTTAGGATATATCGGTCAAGAATCGACATTTTTACGGGCCCGTTTCTGCATAGTTATCTGGGCCTGATCAACCCATGAGACCAGGAAGTTCGGTTTCTCAAGCGAAGACTGGCGAAGGAAGAAGATTCCCGTGAATCCCAGCAGAAGATGGGGGAGCCAAAAAGTTAGCCACGGTGAGGTCGCTGCGTCTGTGGTCAGAGTAAAGGCTGATGATAGGATGAAATAGTAGCCAAGGAATATGACCAGCCCCATGACAAAGCCACCGCTGCGACCGGAACGGTGCGATTGTATGCTGAAGGGCAGGCCGAAAAGAACAAACAGCAGTGGGGCCAGTGGAGAGACCAGCCTCAAATGGAGTTCGGCCTGTAGTTCTTTGACTCTTGCTGGATTTTCTTCATTAGCAATGGTGTCCCAGAGTTTGCCGGTAGTCAGTTCCTTGGGCTTCGAGCCTTTTCGTTTTTTCGGGCCGTCCATTGCTGATATTTCAGGTTGAATATCGTAATTGCGAAAGTGAATCAGTTGGTAGTTGTCGGCAGATTCGGTCTGCTGACGGTGGACGACGCCCTCGTGCAGGCGAATTGTTATGGTTTCCGCTTGATCGTCTGTGATGATGTTGCCGCTGTCGGCAAAGACCCAGGATGTTGATTCTGGTTTCTTCTCAACGATAAAGAGGCCGTGCATTTGATCCGTTTGTTCGTCTATCTCGTTTGCGTAGAGCACCACATCGTTAAACTGGTTCATGAAAACTCGCGGTTGAAAGCCGATGGTGGCTTTCTGCCGCATAATTTCAAAGCTTTTGGTTGCAAAAGCACTGTATCCCCAAGGCTTGACCCAGAGGTTGGTTGCGCCGGTCAGCAGGGCAAAGATAAATGCCAGGGTAAAAACTGGAATGGAGATTCTTGCCAAGCCGATTCCGGCTGCTTTGAGCGCCACAATTTCACTGTCGGCAGACATGCGGCCCAAGCCAATCATTATGCCCATGAGAAAGGCGAGCGGCAGCGATATGGAAAAAAAGGTTGGTAACAGAGTGGCAAGCAGAACCAGGATGTCTGGTAGAGAAACCCCTTCATTAATGATCAAACCGACCAACTTGACGGCTCGCCCCAAGACCATGACCATGGTGAAGATCACAATGCAGAGCAAGGTGGGAGAGAGAATCTCCTTAATAATATAGCGGTTTATTTGCTTGGCTGACATAATCTCGCATAATAGTACAGTCAGAAAGGGATTGTAAACGTTGTTTGTACTGAAAAAGCCCTTGCGTTGATATTGGTCACATGTTATATGGATGAGCTCTTCAATACACACGCTTTCTGACCCGGATCGGGTGCCTGACATGGTGTCAGGTCGGTCGCAGGGGATGATGGAGGCGGCGGAAAAACCTAACAAACAAGGAGTTAGTACATGTCCCAGATCACCATGAAGCAATTGTTGGAGGCCGGCGTTCATTTCGGTCATCAAACCCGTCGTTGGAACCCAAAGATGAAGCCTTATATCTTCGGAGCGCGCAATGGCATCTACATTATTGACCTGCAAAAAACAGTTCGTTATTTCAGAACTGCTTATAGCTTTATTCGCGACATCACCCAGAATGGCGACAAAATTCTTTTCGTAGGGACCAAGAAACAGGCTCAGGATTCCATTATGGAAGAAGCAATTCGGGCCGATCAGTACTATGTCAATAACCGCTGGTTGGGTGGTATGCTCACCAACTTTTCCACCATCAAACGGAGTATTGACCGCCTCAAGAAAATTGATGCCATGTCTGAAGATGGTACTTATGAACTGTTGCTCAAGAAGGAAGTTTTGCAACTTGATCGTGAGAAAGCCAAGCTGGAAAAGACTCTTGGCGGCATCAAAAACATGACGCGTCTGCCAGCAGCTGTCTTTATAGTTGACCCTAATAAAGAAGAGATCGCTGTCAAGGAAGCCCGCAAGCTTGGGATTCCTGTGGTGGCTGTTGTTGATACGAACTGTAACCCTGATGGAATTGACTACATTATCCCTGGCAATGATGATGCAATCCGTGCCCTGCGCCTCTTTTCTTCAAAAATGGCAGAGGCTTGCCTTGAGGGCTCTGCTGCCCGTCAAGAGAAACTGCGGAACGATGCTGAAGGTGCCGATCAGGAAGAGCAAGTTGAGAAGGTTGAGAAGGTTGAGCAAGTTGTTGAAACTGGTCCGAAAACGATTGTTGTTGAGAAGAAGGCAGCAAAGAAACCAGTAGAGAAACCAGAAGTGAAAGCTGAAGAGAAACCAGAAGTGAAAGTTGAAGAGAAACCAGAAGTGAAAGCTGAAGAGAAACCAGAAGTGAAAGTTGAAGAGAAACCAGAAGTGAAAGCTGAAGAGACGGACACCCCGGCTGAAGCTTAATCCATAAATATTAGTTGATAAGATAAAGGCGGTCTGCATTGCAGCCGCCTTTTTACCAGACAACGACATAACTCTCATCGATTTATGTAAGTTAGAGGAGGTTTTACCGTGGCAACAATTACAGCAAAGATGGTAGGTGACCTGCGCGCCAAAACCGGTGCCGGGATGATGGATTGCAAAAAAGCTTTGACCGAAGCTGATGGTGATATGGAACAGGCCATTGACTTGCTGCGCAAAAAAGGTCTTTCTGCGGCAGCTAAAAAGTCTGGCCGCGTGGCGGCAGAAGGGATGATTGCAGCTGTGGGTAGTGATAATATTGGTGCCCTGGTCGAAATTAACTCCGAAACGGACTTTGTTGCCAAGAATGAACTTTTTCAGGCTTTTGCCAATGGTGTGGCTGATGTGGTACTGAATCAGAACCCTGCCGATGTTGAAGCATTGAAAGCTCTTGATTTTCCTGGCAGCGGACGTAACGTTGCAGACGAGTTAAACCATCAGATTGCGACCATCGGCGAGAACATGAATGTGCGTCGCTTTGCTCGCCTGGAAAGCAGCTCGGGTGTGACAGCTTCTTACATTCATGGTGCCGGCAAAATTGGCGTCCTTGTCCAGCTGGATTCCGATAAGGCCGACGCCCCTAAAGTTGCCGAAACTGCGCGGATGTTGGCCATGCATGTTGCTGCATCGAGTCCTCAATACCTGAGTCGCAATGATGTCCCTGCTGATGTCATTGAGCGTGAGAAAGACATTATGCGTGCCAAGGCTCTTGAGAGCGGCAAACCTGAAAATATCGTCGATAAGATTATCGAAGGCCAGATTAACAAGTTTTTCGGTGAATCCTGTCTTCTTGAGCAGATCTATGTGATTGATAACGACTATAAAATTGGTAAAGTTGTAGAGGCCTTGGCTAAGGAGATCGGTGGTCAGGTGACTCTGGCAGCATATTCTCGTTTCCAGCTCGGTGAGGGAATCGAGAAGAAGGTAGACGACTTTGCGGCTGAAGTTGCTTCGATGACCAAGTAAGTTTTACCTTCAACTATCGGAGAGACCATGGCACAGGAACCCTGTTACAAGCGTATATTGCTCAAGCTAAGTGGTGAAGCTTTGGCAGGCCAACAAGGCTATGGAATTGATCCGGATATTATCAGAGGCATCGCCAGGGAAATCCGCGAGGTTGTTGCGCTCGGCCTGGAAATTGCCATTGTTATCGGTGGTGGCAATATCTTCCGTGGTGTGGCAGCTTCGTCCATGGGGATGGACCGGGCCAGTGCTGATTACATGGGTATGCTGGCAACGGTTATGAACAGTCTTGCTCTGCTAGATGCTCTGGAGAAAGCGGGTGTGAGCACGAGGGTCCAGTCGGCAATAGAAATGCAGGAGATTGCCGAGCCGTATATTCGTCGCAGAGCGGTTCGTCATCTGGAAAAAGGGCGAGTGGTTATTTTTGGTGCCGGCACCGGCAACCCGTTTTTTACCACAGACACAGCCGCCAGCTTGCGTGCCGTTGAAATAGGCGCTGAGATTATCCTTAAAGCGACCAAGGTTGACGGTGTCTACAATGCCGATCCCAAAAAAGATAAAAATGCGGTCAAGTATGACCAGTTGACTTACCTGGATGTCCTTAAACAGGGGCTGGCGGTAATGGATTCTACGGCTATATCCCTCTGTATGGATAATAACATGCCGATTATCGTGTTTGATCTGACTGGCACAGGCAATATCAAACGAGTTGTCTGCGGCGAGCAGATCGGAACCATTGTCAAAGGAGAATGATGCCATGATTGCTGATGTCAAATCCAAGACCATTGCCGGAATGGTCAAAGCCCTGGAGTCGTTTAGACGAGATCTGAGCAAAGTCAGGACCGGGCGTGCCTCTCTTGCCTTGCTCGACGATATCCGGGTTGATTACTACGGTACACCAACACCACTGAATCAAGTCGCTGCCCTGGCTGTGCCGGAGCCACGATTGATCACGATTCAACCATGGGAAAAGAACTTGGCAGGTGAAATTGAAAAAGCCATTTTTAAGTCAGACCTCGGATTGAACCCATCTTCAGATGGTCTACTTATTCGTTTGGCCTTCCCGCCTTTGACTGAGGAACGTCGCAAGGAGATGGTCAAGCAGGTGAAACGTCTGGGGGAAGAGGCCAAAATAGCGGTTCGCAATATCCGCCGTGAAGGCAATGACGCCCTGAAAAAGTTTGAGAAAGATAAGGAAATTACTGAAGACGAGCTGAAACGTGGCGAGAAGGAAGTTCAGGACGTGACTGACGATTACGTAGCGCGCGTTGACAAAGTGATTGCCGAGAAAGAAAAAGATCTGATGGAAATCTGATTTCTGAAGGCTTCTGGGAGGTTTTTTTTGTATGAAAATAACTGAAGAGTGTATTGCCTGTGGGACTTGTGTTGAGTCCTGCCCGGTCGGCGCCATTTTTGAATCAGGCGAGATCTATGCAATCACTGAAGAGTGTACAGACTGTCGGGCCTGCGTGGATACCTGCCCGGTCGATGCTATCGTCGATTGAAACCGGGGCGCCTTATAGGCGCCCTTTTTGTTAAAGGGCTAATGATCTGTTTGTTGCCCCATTTGTTATGTCTATGATATTTTAACAAATTCATTATTCCTTCTTCCCTGGACATCTTGCTTATGCAGATACCAACACACCTTGCAATTATCATGGACGGTAACGGTCGCTGGGCTGAACAGCGCCACTTGCCTCGTGTCCTGGGCCATCGCAAGGGGGTAGAATCGGTACAGACCATCGTAGATGGATGTATGGACTTGGGTATCCGTTACCTGACTCTCTATGCGTTCAGCTCTGAGAACTGGGGGCGCCCTCAAGAAGAGGTTGAGGCGCTGATGGGTTTGCTGGGAACCTTCCTGAAAAAGGAACTGAGCCAACTTCATAAGCGTGGTATCCGACTTATGGCCGTAGGAGAGTTGGACCGTCTGCCAAAATCAATCAGTAAGATTCTCAAAGATATCATCAAGAAAACTGCCGACAACGACCACATGGTTTTGAACCTGGCGCTTTCTTATGGTTCACGTAATGAGTTAACTCGGGCCATGCAAACGCTTGGTCGTGAGATTGCCAAAGGCACATTGCAGGCTGATGACATTACCGAGGAAGATATAGACGCGGCGCTTGATACGCACAAGATCCCTGACCCGGATCTGTTGATCAGAACCAGCGGAGAGATGCGCATCAGCAACTTTCTGCTCTGGCAGGCGGCCTATACGGAGCTTTATTTTACGGAGACACTCTGGCCGGACTTCTCTCGTGATCAGTTGTTGCAGGCGATTGCCGAGTACAGCCGCCGACAGCGGCGCTTCGGTCTCACCGGCGAGCAGCTTCGTGACGCTAAAGAGGGGCATCATTAAACAACGAATAATTACAGCAATGATAGCTCTTCCGTTGTTGATCCTCTGCATACTTTATTCCAGTCAAGGTCTGTTCGCTGGACTACTGTTTGTTGCTAATGCCTTAGCCCTGCACGAATTTTACCGAATGGCTCTGCCAAAGCAGCGTCGCCTGGAAGGGTCTCTTTCGGTTGTTGCTGGCGTATTTTGTTCCGTGGGTCTGGTATACGCGACCAGTGCTCCTTTTCTACTGTTAAGTATTGTTCTGCCGTGCCTCTTTCTTACACTGGTTTATCTTTTTCGCTTTCAGGATATGCAGACCGTAAGTCGTGATCTGGCAGTCAGTCTGCTTGGTTTGATGTATGTCCCGATGTTATTATCTCATGCTGTTCTTCTCCGTGCTCTACCTGCAGGCCGCGACTGGATCTTTCTCGTTTTGTTCGTGGTTATGGCTAGTGACACCCTGGCTTATTTCGTAGGCAGGACGTTGGGACGGCGCCGCCTTTATGAGGCTGTCAGCCCGAATAAAACCATTGAGGGGGCTCTTGGCGGCCTTGCTGGTGGTGTGCTTGGGGCAATGATCTGCAAACTCTGGTTCTTTGCGGATTTGAGTGGTTTGGATGTACTCCTTATCGGCCTTGGTGTTGGTGCCTTCAGCCAACTCGGTGATCTGGTTGAGTCTCTGTTGAAACGAAGCTTCGGCGTAAAAGACTCCGGGGCGCTTATCCCCGGGCATGGTGGTCTCCTTGATCGTCTCGACAGCCTGCTGTTCGCTTTCCCGATAACATATTATTATGCCGTGTGGGTGTTTGCATGAAACGACTTGCCATCCTTGGCTCCACTGGTTCTATCGGCGTGAGTACGCTGGAGATCGTTGCGGAGCACCCAGGTCACTTTCAGGTTATTGCACTGACTGCTGGGCGTAACCTGGCTTTGCTGGAAGAGCAAATTACACGTTTCCGTCCAGAAGTTGTCGCTGTCCCAGACCATGAAAATGCCCAACGGCTGCAAGAACGTATCGGCACCAGTGGTCCCCGTGTCCTCTGTGGAACCGAGGGTCTGATTGAATGTGCAGCCGAATCGCCTGTTGATATGGTCGTTTCGGCAATCGTCGGTGCCGCCGGTCTCGAGCCGACGCTTGCTGCGATTGAAGCTGGCAGGGATGTCGCTCTTGCCAACAAAGAAACCCTCGTTATAGCCGGCGAACTGGTTATGTCTGCCGTCGCCAAATCTGGGTGCCGGCTTTTTCCCGTTGATAGTGAGCATTCAGCAATATTTCAGTCGCTCGAAGGCCACCGTAAAAGTGATGTGCGACGTCTGATTCTGACAGCGTCCGGTGGGCCGTTTCGTAACTGGTCGCTCGATGATCTG
This sequence comes from Deltaproteobacteria bacterium, assembly GCA_024636155.1. Lineage (GTDB taxonomy): Bacteria > Desulfobacterota > Desulfuromonadia > Desulfuromonadales > BM103 > M0040. Next base: position 7,155 of record JAGXHM010000126.1, on the reverse strand, counting down.
CAAGAAGTAACTCCCAAAGATGCTCTGGCTCATCCTAACTGGACCATGGGTCGAAAGATTACGATAGATTCGGCAACCATGATGAACAAAGGGCTGGAGGTTATTGAGGCGCACTGGCTTTTTGATGTCTCGGTAGATGATATTGCTGTTCATATCCACCCTGAAAGTATCGTTCATTCTATGGTGGAGTATGTTGACGGAGCACTCATTGCGCAACTTGGCATCCCTGATATGAAAACACCGATTGCCTATGCCTTGACCTATCCCGAGAGGCTGACTTTAGACTTGCCAGCCCTAGATCTCTGTCGTCTCAGCCAATTGAATTTTGCTGTACCCAACAGTCACTGTTTCCCCTGTCTTGGCCTGGCCTACGATGCCATTCGCAGCGGTGGTACGACACCCGCTGTGTTGAACGCTGCCAACGAACTGGCAGTAGAAGCGTTTCTGCAGGAAAAGATCGGTTTTCTGGATATCCCCAGGATTATCGGTAAGGTTGTCGCGAAGCATGCCAATAGTGCAGCGTCCAGCTTGGAGACGATCCTTGCAGCTGATGCATGGGCGCGCCAGACAGCTCAAGATGTCATTTCCGAAATACAAGGAGTTTCTTACGCGTGATCACCATTGTTGCTGGAATTATTATGCTTGGTATTCTGGTCTTTGTCCATGAACTGGGACATTTCTGCGTTGCCAAGCTTTGCGGTGTCAAAGTCCTGAAATTTTCTCTTGGTTTTGGCCCACGGTTGATTTCCCACCAACGGGGCGAAACTGAATATATGATTTGTGCTATTCCGCTCGGCGGTTATGTCCAGATGCTTGGTGAAGGCGGCGGCGAGCAAGGAGAAGATGCTGAGCTCGTTGATGAGGATGAACACCGCTCATTTGCGAAAAAGTCTATTCCTCGACGTATGGCGATCGTCGCTGCTGGCCCAATCAGGAATCTCCTCTTGCCATTTATAATTCTACCAATTGCTTATCTGGTTGGTATTAATCTTCCCGCCTACCTGGAAGAGCCAGCTTGTGTTGGTTATGTTATGCCGGAATCAGAGGCCGCAGAAGCTGGTTTCCGCAATGGTGACTGTATTATCAAAATCGGCGGGATGGACGTGCTGTCATGGACAGACACTGGTCCGGCCCTGGTGAATAGTGCCGGTGAGCCGATTGTCTTCACTCTGAATCGTGTTGATGGCACAGAAGAGCTGGTGATTGATTCGGAAAACGGTGCACTGGAGGGTCTGCAGTCGATCGGTCTGCTACCTGAGCAGGAACCTGTTATTGGCGGGCTGGCTCCGGCAATGCCAGCGCTAGAGGCTGGCCTTAAAGAAGGTGACAGGATTCTTTCTGTCGGTGCACGTCAGATCGTCTCCTGGTATGAGCTTAAAGGAGCCATTCAGGATGTCGGTGGTCAACCAGTGGCTGTCGTCATTGAGCGTGACATGCAGCAACTCACGGTTGAGCTGGTGCCGAAAAAGGTTGACGGTAATGATGATTATTTAATCGGCGTCGCTCCCCATCATGAGACAACCTTTAAGCGTTTCCCTGTTATTGAAGCGGTTGCGGCCGGGGCTGAACGTACTGTTGATTTGATTGAGCTAACCCTGGTTTTTATACAGAAGTTGTTTTCCGGTCATGTTTCGAGCAGCAATATCGGTGGCCCGATCACCGTCGTCCAGATTGCAGGTCAGGCCGCACAGACGGATATCTCAAGTGTCTTGAGTATACTGGCTTTCCTGAGTATCCAATTAGGGATTCTCAACCTCCTGCCAATCCCGATTCTGGATGGTGGCCACCTGTTTTTTTACACGTTTGAACTGGTTTTTCGTCGTCCGATATCTCTACGGGCTCGGGAATGGGCACAGCAGATAGGTCTGATCCTGTTAGTTTTGCTGATGGGTCTGGCCTTTTATAACGATATTGTTCGTCTCTTGGGTAGCTGACGTGGCACCAATTCTTCTGACAATTCAAACGGCTTCACCAGCTGGCAGCCTGGCTTTATCTGACGGCGAGCATCTTCTGGCAGAAATCAGCCTGGATGTTCGCAAAACACCGACGGAATGGTTGCTACAATCGATCGAAGATTTGTTCTCTAAAGCGGATCTCAGCAAGAGCGATCTGGATGCCATTGGTGTGGTACGTGGTCCTGGCTCTTTCACAGGCTTGCGCGTTGGGTTGGCTACGGCCAAAGGCTTGTCGCTGGCGGCAAATTGCCCGTTGCTCGGGGTCTCGTCCTTGCAGTGTCTCGCCATGCAACTTCCTTTCTCAAGGTTGCCGGTCTGTGTTATGTTGGATGCTCGTAAACAGGAAATATATACGGCCCTTTTTAATTGGGAGGCTGGATACCCGCTTATTGTTGGTGTAGAACGAGTTGTAAAACCTGAAGAGTTGTTGTCTGAGATCGCTGGCGAAACTTTGTTTATTGGCAATGGAGCACTTGTCTACCGAACCTTGATTGTCAGGCAACTGGCTGAACGTGCTCATTTTGCCCCGGCTTTTTTAAACCTGCCAAGAGCCGGTGCTGCCGCTGCTCTTGTTCTGCATGAATGGGGTGCTGGCCGTACTTTTTCCGCAGATGAATTGCTGCCAATATATCTGCGCCCCTCGGAAGCGGAACTTAATTTTACGACAAAGAAAAAACAAGTGATTTCTTGTTGACAACCCGGACTCACGTTCGTTATTTTTTATAGACCATTCCTTTAGCCTACCCTTTAATCTCAGGAGGTGCTCATGGTAGAGACGGACCAGGATCTGATCCAGCGTTTGAGTGAAGAAAGCCCCCGCTTCCGCAAACTTCATGCAGAACATTTACTCTTCGAAAAAAAATTACAAGAATATGAAGCCCAGGCTTACCTCTCAGATGATGCTGACCTTGAACGGAAGAAGGTGCAAAAATTGAAACTGGCAGGAAAAGACGAGATGGAATCCATGCTTAGAGATTTTCGCCAGTAGATTGTTAAGCAAACAAACGGGAGCTGACTCAATTCGCTGCTGTTGTTTTTTTACCGGGCCACTTTTGCCAGTCTGGGCATGAAAGTGGCCCGGTTTTTCTTTTTTACACTTTACCTTGCCAAGTTCCGCGGGTATAAAGTCCGGATACGCTGAGGACAAAAAACGAACAGAGTTTGTTTATAGGAGAAGCAAAGGAAATGACCCAGAAAAGAAGTAATGCTATTACTCAAGGATTTGAGCGCACACCTCACCGTGCCTTGCTAAAAGGAACGGGTGTTCCGCAGCAGCAGATGGACAAACCTTTTATCGGTATTGCTTCTTCATTCACTGATCTGATCCCTGGCCATACGGGCATGCGTGATCTGGAACGATTTATTGAAAAGGGCGTTCATACCGGAGGTGGCCATTCCTTTATATTTGGTATCCCAGGTGTCTGTGATGGCATAGCCATGGGGCATCGCGGTATGCATTACTCTTTGCCAACCCGCGAATTGATTGCCGATATGGTCGAGTCGGTTGCTGAAGCTCATCGCCTTGACGGCCTGGTACTGTTGACCAACTGTGACAAGATTACGCCGGGCATGCTGATGGCGGCTGCTCGCCTTGATATCCCCTGTATTGTGGTAACCGCTGGGCCGATGATGACCGGCTCTGGCCGCGAAGGGCGTAAATTCTCGTTTGTTACCGACACCTTCGAAGCTATGGGCCAATACAAGGCTGGTGTTATTGATGAACAGGAGCTGATGGCTTGTGAAGACAATGCTTGTCCTACAGCCGGCTCTTGTCAGGGCCTTTTTACCGCTAATACTATGGCAATTCTCACCGAAACCCTCGGTATGAGCCTGGTCGGTTGCGGGACGGCACTGGCCGTCTCCTCCTTGAAACGTCGCATTGCTTTTGCCAGTGGCGAGCGTATCGTTGAGCTGGTGCATCAGCAGATTACCCCGCGGCAGATTATGACCCGGGCTGCTTTTGAGAATGCCATCCGTGTAGACCTGGCCCTTGGCGGCTCCAGTAATACCGTGCTCCACCTCTTGTCGATTGCCCGCGAAGCTGGTGTTGAATTGCCCCTGGAAGAGTTTGATCGACTTGGACGTGAAACACCTCAACTGGCCTCAATGAATCCGGGTGGCAAGCATTTTATGGAAGATCTTGATACGGCTGGCGGCGTTCCTGGAGTCCTTTATCAGTTACGCGACCGGATCAAAGACAATCCAACCCTGACCGGCCCTACAATCAAGGAAATTGTGGCGAGCGTTGCTGCCGTAGATGACGAAGTGATTCATCCAGTGGACAACCCGGTGCGTGCAGAAGGTGGCCTGGCGATTCTTTTCGGTAACCTTGCTCCCCTTGGTTCCGTGGTTAAACAGTCTGGCGTTTCTGCGAAGATGATGAACTTTGAAGGTCGAGCCCGGTGCTTCGATTCGGAAGAGGGTGCCATGGAGGCACTCATGAGCGGGCAGGTTGTTGCAGGCGACCTGGTGGTGATTCGTTACGAAGGGCCCAAAGGCGGTCCAGGAATGCGGGAGATGCTTGCTCCGACTGCGACTCTGATGGGTCTCGGTCTGGGCGACAGTGTCGCTCTGATTACCGATGGTCGTTTTTCCGGGGGCACCCGCGGACCTTGTATTGGACATATCTCCCCCGAGGCCGCTGAGGGTGGACCTATTGCCCTGGTTGAAGACGGTGACATGATCCGACTTGATATCCCGAACCGTAAATTGGATCTGTTGGTTGCGGAAGATGAGCTTGCCCGACGCAAGGCTGCCTGGAAAGCTCCCGAAGCCAAGATCAAAACGGGCTGGCTGGCTCGTTATGCCAAGGTTGTCACATCTGCCAATACCGGTGCTGTCTGTGAAGCGTAAGTTTTGAAGCAATTTTGAGCCTGAATTGTTTTTTAATTTAGAATTAAGTATTCAAAATTTATAACTCGAATCGCTGTTGCGGTTCGTTTGAGGAGTTAAAAAGGTGAAATTGACTGGTTCAAAAATACTTCTGGAGAGCCTTATTCAAGAAGGCGTGGAAATTATTTTTGGTTATCCCGGGGGTACGGTCATCAATATCTATGATGATCTCATGGGATCTTCCATCAAGCACATTCTGACGCGCCATGAGCAGGCTGCAGTGCATGCTGCCGATGGCTATGCCCGCGCAACCGGCAAGGTTGGTGTCGCTCTCGCAACCAGCGGTCCTGGCGCAACCAACACGATTACCGGGATTGCAAATGCTTACATGGATTCGATTCCGCTGGTTGTGATTACTGGCCAGGTACCGACCGGACTGATCGGCAATGATGCCTTCCAGGAAGCTGATCTCATTGGCATCACCCGGGCGATCACCAAGCATAATTATCTGGTCAAGGATGTCAACGATCTGGCCCGGATTATCAAGCAGGCCTTTTATATCGCCCGGACCGGTCGTCCCGGACCCGTGGTCGTCGACCTCCCCAAGGATATTCAGATGGCCACGGTCAAATTTGAGTATCCTGACAAAGTTGAGCTTCGCGGTTATAAACCAACTTTCAGCGGCAACGTACGTATGATCGAAAAAGCCATTAAGCTGATGTTGTCGGCGAAGAAGCCTGTACTCTATGTCGGTGGCGGTGCAACTTTGAGCGATGCCCATGCTGAATTGATGGCATTGGCAGAAACACTGCAGGCTCCGGTTACGACAACCTTGATGGGGATGGCCAGTTTCCCGACACGTCATCCTCTCTCGCTGGGGATGCTCGGTATGCACGGCACCTACTATGCCAATATGGCCGTGACCAATTCTGATCTGCTGATTGCCCTGGGTGCCCGCTTTGACGACCGGGTTACTGGTAAAATCGACACTTTCGCACCTCACGCCAAGATTATCCATGTAGATGTCGATCCCACCTCAATCAAAAAGAATGTTCGAGTCGATCTGCCGATCGTTGGTGACCTGCGCGATGTCCTGAAAAAAATGAACAAAGCGCTTGACGACAAGAAAGAGGATGTTGCGAAGGCGAATGAGGCGCATAAACCCTGGCTAGAGGATATCGCTGCCTGGCGTAACGAGCACCCGATGTCTTACAAGCAATCAAAAACGGAGATCAAACCGCAGTTCGTGATTGAGAAGTTACGCGAGTTGGCCGACGATAACGCTATTGTGACGACTGAAGTTGGCCAGCATCAGATGTGGACCGCCCAGTTCTTCGATTTCATTCAGCCCCGTACCTTTCTTTCTTCGGGTGGACTCGGCACCATGGGCTATGGTTTGCCCGCTGCACTTGGCGCACAGGTGGCCTTTCCCGGTCGTCAGGTTATCGATGTCTCCGGTGACGGATCTTTTCAGATGAATTCACAGGAACTGGCAACTCTGGTTCAGTATCGGTTGCCGGTGAAGATCGCTATTCTCAATAACAACTTCCTCGGTATGGTGCGTCAGTGGCAGCAACTCTTTTTCGACAAGCGCTACAGCCAGACGTGCATGGAACTGCCGATTGATTTCACCAAACTGGCGGAAGCCTACGGTGCGACTGGTCTGCGGGCGACCAAACCGGAAGAGGTTGAAGGGGTGATCAAGAAAGCCTTTGCGACTCCTGGTCCAGTCATTATGGAGTTCAAGATATCTCGCGAAGAGAACGTTATGCCGATGGTGCCTTCTGGTGCCGCCCTCAATGAAATGGTTCTGGCTTCCTGATCGGACCAGTTGAAGATATGAAGGAGAGGATACAACCATGAGACATGTCATATCCGTACTGGTTGAGAATGAATTTGGCGTACTGACACGTATTGCCGGTCTCTTCTCTGGCCGTGGATTCAATATCGAAAGTCTGTCTGTCGCGCCGACTCTAGATCCAACTCTTTCGCGGATGACAATCGTCACCAGTGGTGACGATCAGGTTATTGAGCAAGTCAACAAGCAGCTCAACAAACTGATTGATACGATCAAGGTGATCGATTTCACCAATGAGGCTTTTGTCGAGCGAGAAATGGCCCTGATCAAAGTGAATGCCGAAGAGACAACGCGCGCTGAAATATTACGCATCTGCGATATCTTTCGCGGTAAAATTGTCGATGTTACTCCTAAATGCTATACCGTTGAAGTCACCGGTTCTCCGGTTAAAGTGAATGCCATAATTGATCTGCTACGTCCTATGGGGATCAAAGAGCTGGTGCGGTCCGGCCCGGTTGTCCTCGGCCGTGGACCGACGGGGTGGAAAGGAAACTGATAGAAACGGGTACG
>JAGXHM010000125.1 GCA_024636155.1 Deltaproteobacteria bacterium | reverse complement strand
TTGCGCTTGATCTCGATGAGGTTGTCAATCTGGGCGGTTTTGCGGTCGAGGAAGGCGGCGATTTTGGTTTGTTCGAACATGGAGGGGACGGGGAGCTGTAAGCTGCCCATATCATCCCAATTAGTACGAGGCATTTTTGCACCGTAGGTTGAACTATTAACCACATCGATTACTTCTTTGGTAAGGAGCCGATAGAACATATATCGGCTATTGATGTCAGAATTTGGTTTCAAGACAAAGAATTCACCAACAGCGGTACCACTGGTGTCAGCTTTGTAGACCTTTGCTAAATAGGGACGTAACTTGCCAAACAGAAGGTCGCCACATTTGAACCGCACACCCTCACCCTCAAATTCCGAACCAGTACTCACAAAACGGCCCGTCCAGCCCTCAACGTTTTCGAGTGCCATTCTGAAGTCTTTCTGTCCTACCTCGCCAGCTTTTTCAGACCAAAGTATAAGTGAATACTTTAAGCGGCGAGAAGCCCACCCCTCAGGAATCTCCCCAATCCACTCCACCCCGGAAGCTTTATATTTCGGATATGGTTTGTAACTCATGCAGAATCATCCTTTACATCACCCCCCTGCTCGCGGGGCTCGCTTCCCCCCTATTGCATAGGGGGGATTATTGCTTGTTATCCCCCTTACGGAGTAGGGGGGAATTAAAGGGGGGTCAGTTCTCTGCTCAACCGTTCATAAACCCCGTCCAAATTCTCCATAACATCGCGATTACTAAAACGAATTACCCGTAGCCCAAGTCCCTGCAAATAGGCTGTGCGTTCTGCATCGTATTCTTGCGCATCGCTCGAACTATGGCTATCCCCATCAATCTCAATCACGACCTTAAACTCAGCACAGTAGAAATCGACAATATATGGCCCAAACGGTCGCTGGCGGCGAAAACGTTGCGGCACCTTTTTCATACATTGATACCACATGCGCTTTTCCGGCTCCGTCATATTCGTGCGCATTTCACGGGCGCGAGGTATCAGCTTGCGAGTGTAAGTTTTCATTGTTTCCCCCCTTGGTAGTACAACCCCCCTGCTCGCAAGGCTCTCTTCCCCTCTATTGCATAGGGAAATTATTGCTTGTTATCCCCCTTATGGAGTAGGGGGGAACTAAAGGGGGGTCAGTTTTAAATCAACCACAACAAGCATGTAGGGTGGGCACCGCCCACCGAAATCATACCATCCTCCCTGCCCAGATCGGCAGCTTACGCCACTCCGCAGGAAACCCCATTGAACGCTCAGGCACCTGCGGATGCCGGGCAAAGAGTTCACCGAGGCGCACTTTCCAGTGGTGGCCGGGATTGATGATATCCATCATGTAAGCGAGCATGACCAAGGTGTTGTAAATACGCTTGCCGTCGGTACGGTTGACGTTTGGTACAAGCGATGCGGGCCGGTGATTCGGCAATCGCCAGGCAAAAGTAAACTCTCGATTCCAGAGCCTGGAGTGGTGGGCACAGTGGTTACGCACAATACTCAACTGATGCAGAAATGAAGTCAGATTCACTTCGTCGATATCAAATCTATGCGCAACCGCATTGCGATCAGCACCACTTTTCAGATTCGCAAACCATTTGGAAAGTTGGCCGAAGGTCATGATTTCGCTGACGACCCAAACGGGCGGCAAGTCTTCGTCGTATTGTCTGAAATGGCGGACAAAGGTTTCGGAGCTACGACGCACTGTTTCTTTTAAAGAGTCAACGTTTTCCCGATGTCGCCAATTTGTTTTGAAAAGTCTGCGGTCGAGATGCGCATGCGTCCCGTGTGTGTGAGCCAGATGGTACGCCCACTGAGTTCGCAAAGAGACCTCAACGCGTTCTATCGCATCCAGGATTAACAGTCGCAATTCACGATCGAAAATGTAGTGCTCCAGAATTTGATCGAAATTTGTTCCTGGACGAAACTGATGACTTGCGTGATCTTGTTCGAAGGGCAACCAATAAGCAGCTAGTCGGTAATAGTTCAGATGAGAGAGGTAATGCAGAGCGCGGGTGCGGTCATCAATGTGCATGCCGCGAGAGATGAGCAGATCGGCTTGTTCATCATAAGTCATCGGGGGCTTAGTGAATTGCATCTTCAGCACCCCCGGAAACAAGTAACCTCCCTGGTGCGCAGTTCTTACGGGATGCGTGGGAGGTGTTTTTTGGGCAAAAAGTAACCCCCAATGGTGCGCAGTTCTTATGGGATGCGTCGGGGGTGTTGTTGCGATCAATTATAGTCTGTCGCACGGCGGATGCAACATTTTTTTTGTTCACTACAGTTCGTGCCAGTTCATACCGGTTCGCGAAGCTACCAACAAGAAGGTTGCTGACGTTATGAATTCTTCCGATCATCAGTCCAGAATCTCCTTCAGCAACCCTTCCGTCTGCTCCTCAAGTGCCAGGATATCCGCCTTGATATCTGCCAGCAAACGCAAGGGCGTGAACTTGTAGAAATACTTGGTGAAGTTGATCTCGTAACCGATCTTGTCCTTACTGCGATCCATCCGGGCATCGGGCACATGCGGCAACACTTCGCGCTGGAAATAGGTGTCGATATCATCCTTGAGCGGAATCTTCTCGGTGTCGCGTAATTTGCTGTCCGGTTTGGGCTTGCCCTCTTTGTCTGTCTTGACTTTATCTTTTTCCACCAACGGCCGCTCGACTGTAACCTTGGTATAGCCGAAAGCTTCATTATCAAAGATCTTGCAACGCTCATCCTCAACAAAAGCGGTATAAATCTCGCTGATCACTTTGGTCTGCTCATCAGAGATAAAGTTACGCTTGTTACCAAGGCTCTTGCGCATGGAGGTGGCCACATCAACGGCGTTGATCAGCTGCACCTTACCCTTGCGTCTCTGTAACTTGCGATTGGTGACCACCCAGATATAAGTGGCGATGCCGGTGTTGTAGAACATATCCTTCGGCAAAGCGACAACCGCTTCGAGCATGTCGTTTTCGATAATCCATTTGCGGATATTACTCTCGCCACCGCCAGCGTCGCCGGTAAAGAGCGGGCTACCGTTGAAGATAATGGCGATGCGGCTGCCGCTGGTTTCCATCTTAGACATCATGTGCTGCAAAAAAAGCATCGCGCCATCGCTGGTGCGGGGCGTGCCAGCATGAAAACGACCATGAGGATCGTTAGCCTCTTTTTCGATAAATGCCTGTTCCTTCTTCCAGCTGACGCCGAAAGGTGGATTGCTGAGCATGTACTTGAAACGATGAGCTTTGAACTTGTCCTTGCTGAAACTCGACTCGTCGCGGATGTTCTCCGGGTTTTCACCTGAAATCAGAAAATCAGACTTGGCTACCGCGTAGGTCTGCTCATTCAGCTCCTGGCCGAACATACGAAGTTCAACGTTGGCGTTTATCTCTTGACGAATGTAATCCTTGGCCACCGTCAGCATACCGCCAGTACCGCAGGCTGGGTCGTAGATGGTGCGAATCACCCCTTCACCTTGCAGATCATAAGCATGCTCGGCAAACAGGAGTTTACACATCAACCGGATGACTTCGCGCGGGGTAAAATGATGCCCGGCGGTCTCACCGATAAACTCGTTGAACTTGCGCAGCAACTCCTCGTAGATGTAACCCATCTCCAGATTGCTGACCTTGTCAATATGCAGATCAAGCTCGGTGAATTTATCGATCAGTTGATAAAGCAGGCCGTTCTTCACCAGCTTGGCAATCACCTTGTCGAGTTGGAAGTTCTCGAGGATCTCCCGCACGTTGACGCTGTAACCGTTGATGTAGTTATTGAAATTAAGTTCTATGTTCTTGCTGTCTTGCGACAATTTCTTCAGATCGTAGGGCGAGGTATTGTAAAAACCGAGCCCGCCGGTTGCTTTGAGCAGTACCGGTTCGATATCGGGCAGCTTGTCCTTGAAGTCGGTATGCATCTTCAGCACGTTCGGCTTGGCGTCCTCATAGATGCAATCGAGACGGCGCAGTACCAGAAAGGGCAGCACCACATCACGAAACTCGTTATGCATAAACGCACCGAAGAGGATATCGTCAGCGACTTGCCAGATGAAATTGGCTTTATTCTGAAAATTGGTCATTTGTTTCTCACAATTCCATAAAAAAACCGCCTAATCGGTTCAGACCGACACAGACGGTTTTAGATCCCTTGAAGTATCCTTATCAAACATGGTGTCATCCCCTCCTGCACAATTAAGAAACATGAACAATATAAGTCATTTCTATGTGGATGTGAAGGCCAAGTGCCAAGCTTGACAAACATACTTGTTAGAAACGGGATTGGTGACACTTACACGTGAATGTCACCCGTCCTTGTCACTGCCCCTAACTCTTCAATCTGCAGATCCCCTTTTGGCAGGAGAGACTCGGATCGTAAGGCAGGTCATCAAGAAAACGCTCGGCTTGAATCGCGGCCATACAGCCGGTTCCTGCCGCAGTAATGGCTTGCCGAAACTGATGGTCTTGAACGTCGCCGGCTGCAAATACCCCGGGAATATTGGTTTCAGTGCCGTTTTGGGTCAAAATGTAGCCGTCATCATCCCTGTCCAGCAGGTCAGCAAAAAGTGCTGTGTTTGGCTTATGGCCGATAGCGATAAAGACGCCATCGCAGGTCAATTCGGACTCCTGCCCGGTTTTGAGGTTCTTGATGCGTATTCCGGTCACGCCACTTGTGTCGGCGATGATTTCTGTGACTGCGGAATCCCATTTGAAGTTGATTGCTTTGTTGGTCAGCGCCCGGTCTGCCAGAATCGGAGTTGCCCGCAGAGAATCACGACGATGGACGACGGTTACCTTTTTCGCAAAGCGGGTGAGAAAGACCGCTTCCTCCATAGCTGTGTCGCCGCCACCGACCACGACGACTTCGCGGTCGCGATAGAAGAAGCCGTCGCAGGTTGCGCAGACGGAGACCCCCCGGCCATAAAGTGATTCTTCGTTGCCCAGGCCGAGCAGCATGGGCGATGCTCCGGTGGTGATGATCAGTGACAGGCAGCGATAAAGCTCCTCATCGACCCAGAGGCGAAATGGGCGCTCCTGAAAATCGACCTTCGTGACCACCCCTTCAACAAACTGTGCACCGAATCGTTCCGCCTGAAGACGCATCTTGTCCATCAACTCAGGACCATCGATCCCTTCCGGAAAACCAGGATAGTTGTCGACTGCCGTGGTGGCTGTCAGCTGTCCTCCCGGTTGAATTCCATGAATTAATAAAGGGCAGCAGCGACTGCGTGCGGCATAAATTGCCGCCGTCAGGCCAGCGGGCCCCGAGCCAAGAATGATGGTTTCGTAAATCACATCAGAATTGCTCATGCTGTTCTCCTTCGAATTGTTCTGCGGCGTGATATGAAGAACGCACCAGCGGCCCGGCCTCGACATGAGCAAAGCCAAGTTGTAGCCCGGTCTGGCGCAGTTCTTTAAACTCGGATGGTTCGACGTAGCGGGCGACTGGCAGGTGATCCCGTGTCGGTTGCAGATATTGCCCCAAAGTCAGCATGGTGCAGTCCGTATGATAAAGGTCCTTCATGACATCCAGGACCTCCTCAATAGTCTCTCCCATGCCAAGCATTAGTCCGGATTTGGTGGGGATGTCCGGGGCCAGCCTTTTGGACGCTGCAAGTAGCTCCAGAGAACGTTGGTAGCTCGCTCCGGATCTGGCGGCCGGGTAGAGCCTGGGAACGGTCTCCAAATTGTGACCAAGAACATCCGGTTCAGCTGCAAGGATGGTGCTCAGGGCTTCATGATTTCCTTGTAAATCCGGGATCAATAACTCGACGCGACATTCAGGGCTGCGAAGATGGATTGCGCGGGTGAGCTCCGCAAACTGGCTGGCGCCACCATCAACGAGGTCATCACGCGTAACGGAAGTAATGACTGCATGGCGTAAACCAAGCTCGGCAATTCCTTGTGCGACTTTATCGACTTCCTGCGGATCGACGGCCAGAGGTGTCTCGTGGGCGACATTGCAAAAACGGCAGTCCCGGGTGCAATGGTTACCCAGAATCATGAAGGTGGCAGTGCCTTGTTCCCAGCATTCGCCCTGATTGGGACAGGCAGCGCTGCGGCATACAGAGTGTAGCCCCTGTTCGCGATGCAGACGATCAATGCGAGCGTAGTTGGGTCCGGCTGGGAAACGGACTTTGAGCCAGTCAGGTTTGCGTGGTGAACGAATTGTCATTTGTTTGCCAAGTTAAGGTGTTGTCGATGTTTAAGTGTAACCATGATAGCCGATCTGGCAACGGGCTACCATACCAATCGATACGATCCCTTACTCGGTTTTCAGGGCCCCTTGAGGGGAGAGAGAGTGATCCCGGCTGTTTTGCGCCCGTTGTAATGACAGGGGAGTGTTCCGAAATAACCCTAAACTTTTCTGCAAGTGCGGGGAAACCAGCTTTCCTGGTGAGGCTGGACGCCCCGGTGAATAATCCGCCCGGGACGTCCAGTTCCTGAATCCTGCAGGCTTTGCCAGATCTAGTACCATGTAAACCCTAAACTATCGCATCTTGCTGGTTATTTGTCGCGCCAACTGCGTTGCGACTTCAGTTGCATAGCTACGGCTATGGAACTGAAATCACGCCTTGCTGGCACAACAAATCCCGGCGCAATATTACGACATTTTAAGATGTACAAGGCACTAGAGTCAGGTGAGGGTTATGGTCATCTTACTCCGTTTCAAAATTACTCTTGTCAGCACCGCAGAGGGGGCAGCACCAGTCGTCAGGAAGATCTTCAAATGATGTGCCGGGGGCGATGCCGCTGCCAGGGTCGCCTTCAGCGGGGTCGTAGATGTAGTCACAAATTACGCAACGGTACTTGGTCATGATTAGCTCCTTTGAATGGTAGCGGCCATATGTTCATATCGCCAGGCAAAATAGTCTGACAACTCCAGATTAAAAATCTGTCCTGGCAAACCAGGCATAGAAAAAAAGCAACCTCTGGCCAAAAGGGTGGAGTTCGCAGCATTGAATTTGCCCGCGGACTTCTGTGTTTGTTGGTTTACCCCATGAGTCCGATCAGGGCCTGGACGGTTTTTTCTATACCTTCGGCCGCTTCGGAGATATTGCCAGCAAGCATATAGGCCGGGCTGGAAACCAGTAAATTCTCCCGGTCAATAACGAACTCCCTGACAGGGCACTCGATATGGTCTGTGCCCATTTTGCTCAGCGCTTCTGCGGTCCCCTGGTCGGTACCAATTGTCATACGGTGCTCGATTGCTTGATTGCCGAGCACCTTGGACAGGACGGCCGGGGCGATACAGATGGCAGCGATCGGCTTCTTTGCAACATGCATCTCCTTGATCAGACGAGCCACCTCACTATTTACTGAGCAATCAGGGCCAGCAACAGCAAAGTCGCAAAGGTTTTTTGCTGCACCGAAGCCGCCAGGCAGAATGAGTGCATCAATGTCCGCAATCTGAACCGTTGCCAGATCCTTGATGTTGCCGCGGGCGATACGGGCGGATTCTACCAGTACGTTGCGGGATTCACCCTCAGCAGGTTCACCAGTCAGATGATTGATGACATGCATCTGCGGGATGTCAGGCGCCATGCAGACAGCTTCTGCACCGGCACGGTCAATAGCCAACAGGGTAATGACGGTCTCATTGATTTCGCTGCCGTCATAGACGCCGCAGCCGGAAAGGATAACGCCAATTCGTTTTGCCATGTGTCTCCTCCTAATAGGTTCTGATGACAGAATGTTCCGCATTCGTGTACCAGGGTCCTGTCAAGATTAAAGAAAAATCCCAGCATGTCAAGGCTGTTGGAAATGCAAGCTGGCCGTTGCCTGACCGGTCATGATATCCTGTCGACCATGTTGCCGTCTTTTTTCCATAAATCAACACAAAACATGATCGACCTGAGCAATATTCAGGCCGTTCTTTTCGATCTTGATGGCACTCTGATTGATGTCGATATGAATCGGTTTGTGCCGATTTACCTGCATCGGCTGACGACGTACATGAGTGACCAGGTCAACCCCGCACATGCAACCCAGGTTTTACATCATGCTGTCGCAGCCATGTTTGCCAACGCCGATGGCTGCAGAACGTTAGAGAGCATTCTCCTTGAGGTGCTGGAGTCTGAATTGGCGATAACGCCAGAACGGTATGCTGAATGTCTGGAACAGTTTTATCAAAACGACCTTGAAGAATTACGCCCTCTGGTCACCGGACACCCCTTATCGCCTCAACTGATCGAGTCTTCCCTGGCCAGAGATTGGACGGTTGTGTTGGCGACCAATCCGATCTTCCCGCGGGCGGTTATTGATGCGCGACTGACCTGGGGAAAGTTGAATGGCAATGCCTTTCATCATGTGACGGCCTACGAAACAGCGCATTTCTGCAAACCGAGTGCACGTTTTTTTGAGGAGGTTCTGGAACGTCTGCAACTCCCCGCAGAAGCTTGTCTGATGGTTGGCAACGATACCCTGCACGATCTTTCCGCCAGTCAGGTTGGCATGCAGACCTGTTTGTTGACGCCCTGGAGCATCAAGCGGCCTGGTGGGCATTTTAAGGCTGATTGGCAAGGGTGTCACGAGGAGCTCCTTGCTTTGATAGAATCAACAAGTCCGACGTCCTGAAAGTGTGAGTCGTCTGGATTGACATAAAGGCTTGTTTTCGCTAGTCTGCACAGTTGTAGCTAGCAGCCTGTCTTACCTGGCCAGTGGAATCGCGTTAAGGAAAGCGTCCTGTAGCTTCTACAGCGAGCGGAGCCAGACTTGTACATTGCACTCCCTCTTAAGGAATAAGGAAACGGGTGCGATTCACCCGAGAAAATTTATATTCTCTCCACAGATGGAGGTCTCATGGCCAGACTGGTAGACAACCCTAAATTGGCTTTTCGTTTAGCCCGTGCCATTATTTCGGATATCGCCCTCTATAATCAGGAAAAGGTGAAGGAAGGGATCAAAAACGACTCGATTTTTGAAGTCCTGACTGAGGAACTGCAGGAAGGCCGTGAACATTTTTATGGCCGGGTTTCTCCTGACCTGGAAGACCGTTCACATCTTTATGATCGGGCGATCGTCGATGTTATGATCAAGCAGGCTGGCAAGATCGAGAGTTCGATCTGGTAAATTTCGTGACTGAACCTTGTTGCATTCAGGTCGGCGCCGATCATGTTGCAGTGCGTCTGGATCGTTTCTTGGATGACAGCTTACCGGAACTGACCCGGTCGCAGATCAAGCGTCTGATTGATGAGGGTGCTGTCACGCTGGATGGTGTCACAACCAAAGCTGGTTTAAAGCTGCGCGGCGGAGAAAATATTCATGTGGTCTTGCCGGAACCGGTTGCCTCCTCAGCTCAGGCGGAGGAGATCCCGCTGGCGATCCTTTATGAAGATTCAACCTTGATTGTTGTTAATAAGCCCGCGCATTTTGTTGTGCACCCTGCGCCGGGACACCAGAGCGGAACATTGGTCAATGCTTTACTGCACCATTGTAATGATCTTTCCGGAGTGGGCGGGGAGTTACGCCCTGGCATCGTTCATCGACTCGACAAGGACACCTCCGGAGTGATGGTCGCCACCAAAGACGATCGTACTCACCAGCATCTGGCCAAGCAGTTCAAAGCGCATTCGATAAGACGACGCTATCGGGCTCTTGTCCATGGTATCATGCCGGACTCGAAGGGAACCATCGATCAGCCGATTGGCAGGCATCCCGTTCATCGCAAGAAAATGTCCGGTACTGCGCGTGTTAATCGTCATGCTGTCACGCACTGGCGGGTCTTGAGACACTATGAAGAGGATCGCTTAACTCTCGTTGATCTGCAGTTGGAAACCGGGCGAACTCACCAGATTCGGGTGCATTTGGCCGAGATGAATTACCCTGTTGTCGGAGACCCTCTTTACGGCAGTGCGAGCCGGGCTAAAGCGATTAACGACGTGGCCTTGCGGCAGAGGGTGGCCCAATTGGGCCGTCAGTTTCTACATGCCTGGCAACTCGGTTTTGATCATCCCGACGGCACCGCAATGCTCTTTCAGGCCACGTTGCCTTCTGAGTTGCAGGACATCCTTGATTATCTGGAAGTTAAATATAACTACACACCTACTGACCTCAGCGTTCCATCGTATGCAGGTCCGGCTGAAATGACATCAAATGAAAACAGTTAAACAAGGTAAAATCCATTATTTGCAACCGACCTGGGCAGAGCAGAGCAATCTGGTGACCGGGTTTACCAAACGTAATGGCGGTAGCAGTCGCCCTCCTTTCAACTCGCTTAACCTTGGCTTAGGATCCGGCGATCAGTTGTCGCAGGTCGAGGCCAACCGTGCAGCTGTCGCCAGGGCTTTTGACCTGGAACCACATCTTTTCCTGACTGTCAATCAGGTCCACGGCACTGAAATCCTGGTTATTGATCAGCTCAACCCGGATGTCTCTCACTTTCAGCGGGTTGATAGTGATGCGATTATTACCAACCAACGTAATATCTTGATTGGCATCCTTGTCGCAGACTGTTTTCCGGTTATTCTCTACGACCAGAAAAAACATGTTGCTGGTGTTGTTCATCTTGGCTGGCGTGGCACTGCGGCTGGTCTGCTGGGACGTACCGTCAAAGCGATGAACGAGATTTTCGGTTGCCAGACGGAGGACCTCTGCGCTGCGGTTGGACCCGGAATTGCCGCACACAGTTACGAAGTTGATCGCCCTGTGCGCGATGCCTTTCGTCAGGGAACTGACCAGTGGGGGCGGATTGCTGCGGAAGTAAGCCTCGGTCATTGGCAACTGGACCTGCAGAAAAGCATTTTGCTGCAGCTTGACGAAGCAGGTATTGATCGGGTCGCAGTTGATATTGTCGAAGAATGCACCTGCTGCCACAAGGAGACGTTTTTCTCCTACCGGCGCGACAACGGCAGGACCGGTCGCCAAATGGGTTTCGCTCTTTTGCGCTGATCACTCTCAAGAAGAGGAATTTGTTCATGGACAAGCCACATGTAGTTATCATTGAAGATGATGCCAGTGTCTGTGAACTCCTTTTCGCCTGCCTGACGAAGGCAGGGTATCGTGTTTCTGTTGCCCAAAGCGGCGAAGCGGCTCTGTCGCAAATAGAAGAAGATCCACCGGAAGTTATCGTTCTCGATCTTACTCTGCCCGGGATGAATGGTCTGGATGTTTGTCGCACCATACGCCGGGACCCCTGGATGGCTAAGATCCCTGTTTTGATGCTGACAGGAAAAACGGAAGAAGATGATATCGTCGCAGGCCTTGAAGTCGGTGCCGACGATTACATGACAAAACCATTCTCTCCGAAACTTTTGACTGCTCGCGTCAAGGCTCTACTCCGTCGAGGCAATACCCGTCCAAGCACGGCCCATCCAGGAGAAAAAACTGAAAAAACAGTGGATTCCCCTGAGAGGCTGATGGTGAAAACTTTGGGGAAATGCGAATTGCGGATTGCTGATCGCCGTTTGTCGTGGACTGAAGAATTCAGCCCCGCGCAGCGCCAGCTCATGTCAATTCTGGTGGGTGCTCCCTCTGGAAGGGTTTCTCAGGAAGAAGTCCAGTTGGCCCTTTGGCCTGAGAGTTCTTCTGCGCGCGCTCGTTCAAGTTTTGATTCTCTCCTCTCGCGTGTACGTCGCACCCTTGATTTGACTCTTAGTCCTTTCGACAGTAAAAAGTACCTAGTGGTCAAGCGCGGTTATCTCTGTCTGGAGCGGGCTCGAATTGACGCCCACGAGTTTCAACGCCTGATTCACAAAGCAACCAAGCAACTTGCTGCCCGTGACTTCTGGCCTGCTGAAATCACCTTCTCCTCTGCTTTCAGTCTTTGGCAAGGAACCTTTGCTCCTGGCAGTTTTGGTAGTGACGCTGCGATTTTATTTCAGGATGAATTGGAACAGCTTTACCTGGAAAGCTGCTTGCCTTTTGCCAGACTAATGGCCGAAAGCAAGCGTTATCAGCCAGCATCAAAACTTTTGCGCGACGCCTTGCGTTACGATCCTGCCAATGATGCTATCTTCCGACTTCTCTATCAGCTATCCCTTGCCAGTGACAGCCCGGGACAAGCCAAGCAGGTTATCAAGCTATATCGTGAGGCCCTGGCTAAAGATAATTTCCGCGAGCAGGAGATTGAGACGGCTTTGCAGGACTTTCCAAAAGATAAACCGACAGATGGATGGTTGGCAAAAGACTGAAAAAAGACAGAAGTCTTTTCACGAAACATCATATTTCCCTTTTAAAAGCAGCCTTTGTGAGAAATTTGTGAGAAGCGGTGTGTATAATCCCCTCAAAATTCCGCTTATGCTTGCAGGCTTTATTCGTTGAAACGAAGAGATTTTTTGTAATTTTATAGGCAGCCCCCAACTACTGGATGGGGGCTATTTTTTTTGTTGGTTGCAGAAGGCTGTGAGATTTTTTTGAGTAGTTGTGTGCTACAACTCTAATCAGGAATAAATTTCCTACCTCCGATTCATGAGCAAGGCCCGGGTCATTGACCCGGGCCTTGTTCTTTTTATTCTTCTACAGTTCTACGGGGAGCTGCGTTTAACTGTTCGTTACTCTTTTGTTACGAATCCAGTCCATTGGAAAAGGGACTGTCTCAACGCTTGCCGGTAGAATTCTCCCCCCACGATGAAACCATTGTTGTGATCGCCGCCGGGAATCCAAAGCAGTCGTTTCTCTTGAGGTGCCCGCGCGTAAAGTTCCTCTGCCATGCGCGGTGGGCAGATGGTGTCTTCTTTGCCGTGAATGAGCAGGAGAGGGCTTTCCAGTCCGGCGATCTTGTTCAGATTGTCGTACTTTGCACCGATTAGCCAACCGAGTAAACGCTGGAGAAGCGAATAGTGGTGCTGCCCCATGGCTGTGATCGAGGTGAAGGCAGATTCCATGATCAAGCCGGCAGGAGAGGTACGTAGAGCTGCTTCGAGACCGATCGCGGCACCTAGTGAACGACCGAAAATAATGACACGGTCCGCAGACCAGCCGCGTTTGTTCAGTAATTCCAAGGCACCGATAACATCGTGATAGGTTCCTTCCTCGCTTGCTTTGCCCTCGCTGAGACCGTAACCACGGTAATTCAAGATGAAGACGGCAACGCCCAAGTCATGAAGTAGCTGTAACGTTTCCAGTCGGTGAGAGATATTGCCGGCGTTGCCCATACAGAAGAGCACGATCGGAGCATCTGGCTGACCTGGAACCAGCCAGCCATTGAGCCGGGTACCGTCGGCTGCCTGGAAAGCGACCTCTTCGTAGGTCAGCCCTGCAGTTGCCGGTGTCACCTTCTGGCCAGATTCCGGAAAATAGAGGAAATGATGTTCGAGGGCAGTGCGAGCGGGCATGGCAAAGATCAATGCGACAACGAGGTAGATAAAGAGCCGATAATGCAGTTTTTTGAATAAGGCTGCTTTAGACTTGAAGGACATAGGCGAATCATTTTCGCCAGAAGCTCGGGAAAACCAGGACCAGTACGGTAAAGAGTTCCAATCGTCCCAACAGCATACAGAAGGCAAGGACCAATTTGCCGAATGCCGGGACGTGGGCGAAGTTGTCAACCGGCCCAACCGAACCGAGCCCAGGACCGATGTTGCTCAGTGTGGCGATGACTGAAGCGCCCGCCGAGGGAAGATCCATGCCGATTCCGGCCATGATGAATGAGGCGGCGACGAATACCCCAAGGTAGAGTGCGAAGAAACCCAGGATTGATTGCATAACGTCTTTGTCTACCGGACGATCGCCGAGTTTGACCAGGCGTACAGCGCGGGGATGAATCAGCCGGAAAAGTTGCACCTGAGTGTGCTTGAAAAGGAGCAGGATGCGAGCGACCTTCATGCCGCCTCCGGTTGATCCTGCACAACCACCGATAAACATGGAAAAAATCAACAGGTACTGGCAGAGAATCGGCCACAGCTCATAGTCGGCAGTGGCGAAGCCTGTGGTGGTCATGATCGAAACGATCTGGAAAGCGCTGAAACGCAGGTTGTCGAGAAAGTCTGGATAGATATGCCCCATGTTGAGCAAGGTAATCAAAATTGTCCCAACCATAATCAGCCCGGAGTAAAAGAGAAACTCCTCGTTACGGATAAAATCGCCGAATCGCCCACGTAAGGCAAGATAATGGAGCGAGAAATTAACCCCGGCAAGGAACATGAAGAAAGTGATGACCCAGTCGATGTAAGCGCTGCCGTAGGCGGCAATCGAAGCGTTACGGGTAGAAAAACCACCGGTTGCCATGGTGGTGAAAGCATGGTTGATGCCGTCGAAAAAACTCATGCCGCCTGCCATCAGCATAATGATCTCGGCACAGGTGAGCAGAACATAAACTCCCCAGAGCAGCTTGGCGGTATCCTGGATGCGTGGTTTCAGACGATCAGCGGTCGGGCCGGGGACTTCCGCCTTAAATAGCTGCATGCCACCGACACCGAGCATTGGCAGGATGGCCAGAGAAAGTACAATGATGCCCATGCCGCCGAGCCATTGCGTCAAAGACCGCCATAGCAGCAGGCTTGGTGGCATGGCTTCGATGTCAATGAGAATAGTCGAGCCGGTCGTTGTAAAGCCACTCATGGTCTCGAAGAAGGCATTGAGATATGAGGGGATTGCCCCGGAGAAAACAAAGGGGAGTGCACCAAAGAGGGCAAAAAGTGTCCAGCCGAAAGAGACGATGGCAAAGCCTTCACGGACAGAGAGGTCGGCTTCGGAACGGAATAGTTTGAAGAGTAGCCCACCGCATCCAGCTGAAATGGCTGCAGAGAGAATGAAAGCACCCGCAGCGCCGTCACCGTAAAACCAGGAGAAAGGTACCGGAAAGAGTAACGCGATGGCCAGAAAGAGCAGCAGGGCGCCCAGTATGCGTAGGGTCAGAGTGATGTTCATCTATTCGAAGAACCTTTCTACCTTGGCAAGTGCTTCAGGAAGAGCGAAGACCAAAACCCGGTCGCCGACTTTAATGCGGTTTTCACCGTCCGGGATTTCGTAACCCTGTTGGTGAACAATTGCACCGATGATGGCACCACGCGGGAAGTGGAGATTCTTGAGCGGCGTGTCGAGAATCTGACTGCCTGTTTTTATCTCAATTTCCAGAACTTCCGAATTGCTACCCTCGATAGTGGCCAGGGAGATAACATTGCCCTTACGGGCAAACTTCAAGATCGCGCCTGCAGCTGAAAGCCGCGGCGAGACACAGGCATCAACGCCAAGAGAGGGGGCCAGGTCGAGAAATTCAGGTCGATTGACCAGGCAGAGGGTCCGACGCGTACCGTGACGTTTGCAAAGGAGTGAACAAAGAATATTGGTTTCGTCATTTTCGGTTGCTGCAATAAAGACATCGGCCTCAGCGACACCCTCGTCGAGCAGAGCCCTGATATCTGTGCCCTCGGCGTGAATAACCATGGTCTTCTTTAACTTTGCCGAAAGTTTTTCGCAACGGACCAGATCACGTTCAATCAGACGGACGTTAAAGCCGCGTTCTTCGAGATTTCGGGCGACGCGCAGGCCGATCCGACCACCACCGAGAATGAAGGCCTTACGAGCTCCACTGTGCTTATCTTCTTCAATATGCAATAGGTATTGGATGGCAGGCAGCTCTTCCTTGTGGGCAAAGATGAAGATGCTGTCGCCAACCTGAATAGTGTCGTCACCACGGGGTATTATAGTGTGCCCGTGGCGCGTAATGGCAACCACGACAAAGCGATACATGCCGCGAATTTCACCAAGTTCTTTCAGGGTCAGGTCACATAACGGGCTGTCTGCCGTGATGCGATAGCCGAGAAACTGGATCTGGCCATCGACAAATTCGGCAACATCGAAAGTTCCTGCTCTGCCAGCCAGGTTAGAGAGCTCGTCGGCCACGGCATCGTCCGGATTGATCATCAGGTCGATGCCGAGCTTGTCCTTTGAGAGTACTGCACCCCGGCTCAGGTAGTCGATGCTCTTGACGCGGGCAATCCGCTTGCCGACGCCATATTCTCGTGCCAGCAGGCAAACCAGAATATTAACCTCATCGAGGTCGGTGACGGCCATGACAATATCCGCCTTCTTGATACCGGCCTGTTCCATGACTTCGGCGCTGGCACCGTTGCCGAGGACGCCAAGCACATTGAGGCGATCCTGAGCGGCATTGAGATGCTCCTGATCACGGTCGACAAGGGTTACCTCGTGCCCCTCCAATGAGAGCCGTTCGCAGAGAAAGTAGCCGACCTGACCAGCACCAACAACGAGTATGTTCATCTGGTGATTCCTTCGTTAGTTTCACGTATAGAGACGAGATAGATGGTCATAACAGTTGCTTGACCAATTATTGTGCTGCTCTTATGCTGGGCTTTGTTCTGAAACTTGCCCGAAAGAACGAAGTCGCTTAAGATCAAGTAAACTAAAAGAGAGGTTGATAGTGGAACCCTGGTTCGATATTTCAGAAGAACAATTGCGCCGCGAGCGGCAGAAAGCTCGCGAATTACGTCGCTCTCAATGGTGGCGTAACCGGATTGCCACTGGTCTCTGTCACTATTGCGGCGTTCATTTTGCCGCTGGCGATCTGACCCTGGACCATGTCTTGCCTCTGGTTCGCGGCGGCCGGAGTACGCGCGGTAACTGTGTTCCAGCCTGTAAAGAGTGCAACACTCGCAAGCGCGACCTGCTCCCTACTGAGTGGCAGGAATATCTTGATACTCTGGCAAGCTCCTCGTCCGTTTCCTAGCAGCCTGTCGGACAATCAGGGCTGAAGCGAAAATTTGGATGTTTGAGACCAGATTTTAGCTCATTTGAGAGTAATAGCCGTAGCTATTGGTCGAAAAGGAGCTGAGATATGGACCAAACATGCGAATTTGTAGCCAGTTCATTGATAGTCCGTATAGGTTGCTAGAGTTCAACCTGATCCGGTTCATCATCTTCGGTGCTACTGTCAGCATCCTCTTCATCCATTTCATCGAAATCTTCGTCCATGAACCGCTCCAGAAAGCGCTGGTTACTACGTAGACGACGCTGGATCTTTTCCTCAAGTTCGGCGAGCTCGGGGAAGCGTACTCTCTTGGCCTCTGCTTCGGGTTGTTCCACGTCAGGAACATTCTCCTGATTGTCCGTCATTGCAATTCCTTTGTACACAAGCGATAGAGTTCGACGTATTTTTCAGCGGCATGGGGCCAGGAAAAATCCTGAGTCATTCCTTGTCGCACAAGCTTCTGCCATCCCTTCGGCTCTGCGTAAGCCGTCAGAGACCTGTCTATGCAGTCTAGCAAGCTCTTGTGCCGGTATTCGTGGAACAGAAAGCCATTCGCCTGATCTGCTGATTCTCGTGGGTCGACAATTGTATCAACCAGCCCGCCGGTGGCATGAACCAGAGGCACAGATCCGTAACGCAGGGCGATCAATTGACCCAAGCCGCACGGTTCATAGCGGCTCGGCATCAGGAACAGGTCGCTGCCAGCATAGATGCGTCGTGACAGCGCGTCGTCGTAGCGCAGTTGTACGCTTGCCTGGTCAGGATAAAATCCAGCAGCTTCGGCAAGGCGATGTTCAAAGTCCGGATTGCCGGTGCCGAGGATAACCAGCTGCAGATTGCGGGTCATGATCTTGTCCCAGCTCTCAAGGAGCAGATCAATCCCTTTCTGGCTGTCGAGCCGTGTGACCATGGCGAAAATCGGCGTCTTCGATGAGAGCTGCAGGCCGAGCTCCTTCTGTAAGGCTTTTTTGCATGCGGGCTTGCCGGTCAGACTCTCTGGCGTATAAGTGCGCATCAGACTCTGATCATTGGCTGGCGACCAGAGCTTGCCGTCCAGTCCGTTTAAAAGACCGTGCAGTCGATCAGCCCGTGAACGCAGCAGGCCATCCAGGCCGATGCCGCATTCTGGTGTCTGGATCTCCTGACAATAGGTCGGAGAGACGGTGTTGACCTGATCAGCAAAGCGGATACCACCTTTTAACAGAGAAATCTGGCCATGATATTCGAGGCCGTCCGAGTTTAACAAAGATTCTTCAATGCCGAGTGCTCGTCCTGTCTCCAGTGGGAACATCCCCTGATAACCGAGGTTGTGAATGGTGAAAAGGCAGCCGGTTCTGGCAAAGAAAGAATCGTGGCTGCGTTGCTGGTGCAGGTAAACCGGGATCAGCCCTGCTTGCCAGTCGTGGGCGTGAATAACATCCGGCACAAACTTGAGCTGACGAACGAGTTCAAGGGCGGCCAGGCTGAGCAGGCCGAAGCGGTCGGCATTGTCCGGATAATCCTGACCATGTTCACCATAAAGCTCGGGTCGATCATAAAATTCCGGTACGTCAATGAAGTAGACCGGCACTCCTTTGAGCTCACCAGTGCGGTAGCCCACCTGGTAAACGTTACCCCCTATGGGGATCGACAGCTTCCGTCGACTCAGACGGAGATTGCCGGTGACTCCGCGCACGGCTCGATACCAGGGCATGACCAGGCGCACATCATGGCCAAGGGCGTGCAGCGCCAGCGGCAAAGAGCCGACGACATCTGCAAGTCCGCCAGTCTTGGCGAAGGGCGCTGCTTCAGAGGCGACCATGAGTAGTTTCATGGCCATCTCAGGCACGATTCTTATTGTGGTTAGAGTTGATCATTTCAAGGCGGCATTCTAACCTAAGTTCAGAAATTTATCCAGTCGGTAGCCGACTGCCGCAGCGCGCGCCAGACGCTGACGCAGGATGGCTGGTATGGCTGGTATGACTGGTATGACTGGTATGACTGGTATGACTGGTATGACTGGTATGACTGGTATGACTGGTATGACTGGTATGACTGGGGCCGATGTGTCAGTAACTTCTGTTTCTGCTTTTGACATAAGTTGCATGATTTCAGCCTGTAAAGCGACGGCCCCTGCCAGGGCAGCCATGCCCTCCTGCAAGAACCAGGTTTTCTCAGCATGAGAATTGATGCCGAGCAATCTGGTGTTGTCAGGGTCATAGCACAGCTTCGCGAAAGCAGGTTCGTTTGTTGCTGGGGGCGGGGAGAGTGCGGATGTCTGCATCAGTAATGAGGCGAGGAAGACATCTCTTTCCTGCTCTGCTGATGTAGCGATCTCCTGCCAGGCGTAGTCAAGGCCGAATTGGCGGAAATATTTCAGACAGTGCGTGTCGTCGGAAAGCTCCAGCATCTTACCCAGGTTATGTAGTAAGAGCCAGCTGAAGAGAGAAACGCCCAGTCCGGATTGCGTGCGCGTGCCGTACCATAAATCAGCCAGCAATCTCTCCGGCATTTTCGCTGAAGATAGATCGGCAAGCCAGTCAGGTAAGGCTGCAAGCAGCTCTGCTAACTCGGTGGGGGTGGCAGATTCCTCGCTGTGAAGGTTTGCTGAGGAGCGCAGCTCTGCAGCAAAAGCACAAAGCTCCTCGGACAGTTCCGCAACTAACGCTCTGATCGGCCGCGGTTGGGGCGATGCAGTCACTCCGCCGACTAAGACATGCAAACGACCCGGTTCCAGAAGTTTGGTGAACACATGCCAGAGCGGTTGATGGAACATTCGCAGTAACTCGCGATCGAGGTTGTCAACCGCATTGCCGTGCAAAGACTGGTGAAGTTTCTGCCAACGGCCATCGGTGTCGTGAAAAAGTTGGAAGTCATGAAAGACCTGATGCTCATATCCGTCCAGACAAAGCTCAAAACCATGACTTAGTTGATCGACCTGCCGCAGGTATTCAAGCCCCTGCAAGTTACGAAAACGGCAAAACTCTCCCACGGCGGGGTCAAGGCCCAGCTCCTGGCAGAGAGGCGGCATCGGGTGCGCCAGTCCTTCCTGCTCCGGTGCTGCTTTCGGGGCCGCATGATGTAGCCGGCCTGCCGTACGTTGCGCAGCGTTGTTGTAGACAACCAGTGCTTTCCCACCGGCAGGGCCGTTGCTGTAGGCGTAGACGTTCTCATCAACACCGTGAGTCGTTGTAAAGTCATAAAAAGAAAAGTGTTCGACACCAGAAAAGAGATGCCGAATGCGCAACAGTGGAAAAACCTGCTGTTCATGATGAGAGACAAATCCGCCATCAGGTGATTCATCCCAGTAGGCACGACGGTACTCCATGCCATATTTTTCCCGGTAACCTTCAATCTGGCCATGACCAAACATTGGCAAGCCGGGGAGGGTGGCGAGCAAGGTTGCGACGCCGAAATATTTGTCCCCTTTGTCAAACTGCTCAACGGCGGTCGCTTCGTCCGGGTTGTTCATGAAGTTGACGTGTCGCTTCAGAATTTCCGAATTGTACGCCAGGGTGTCTTTGAGAATTTTTCGGTATTTTGCATTCTCTTCACGCTTGAGCATATTCATAAAGGCACTGTTGTAGACGCGGTGCATGCCAAGATTGCGGACGAAGTAGCTCTCCATCATCCAGAAAGCTTCGGCAATCAGCAAGGTGTCCGGGACTTCGCGATTAATGCGATCAACTACCTCCCGCCAGAATTCGACAGGAAAAAACTTTTCGAAATCGGCATCAGACATCCAGAAGGTCGAACGTGAGGGAACGCCGGCGCTGCCGCCCGGCGGCGGGAACCAGAGTCGGCGAAAATGTTTGCGCGCCAGGGTCATGGCGGCATCGAAGCGGATCATGCTGAACCGACGGGCGATAGTAACGATCAGGTCGCTCATTGCCTGGCGTACTTCCGGGAGCAGGAAGTTGAGCTGGGCGGTGTCGTTCCAGGGCATATGGGTGCCGTCGTTGCCATGATAGATATAACGGCGTTGCCCGGTGCGATGATCTTGGTGCTCATAGACAACAGCTGCATCGCTATGGTCCCAGTAGCCATCTTCGATGCGGATGCTTATTTCGTCTGCGTCGCAAAGATCCGGTCCACTGAAACGGTAAGCCGGGTAGGGTGGCTGATCGGCCTGCAAAAACCAGTCGGGATGTTGCTTCACCCATTCGGAATCGATGCCGGTATGGTTGGGAACCACGTCGCAAGCTAAGCGAATGCCGTGATTGTGGCAACGTTGCTCAAGGTTCTGCAGAGCCTCTTCGCCACCGAGGTCTTCGGCAACCCGGTATGCATGTAGCGCATAAGCGGAGGCTTCCGCCTCCGGGTTGCCAGAGAGTTGTTTAATGCGCTTTGATGCCTGGGAACGCTCCCAGATGCCAATCAGCCAGAGTGCGTTGAACCCCCAGTTTGCCAGACAGGCCAACTCCTCATCCGGGATATCGGAGAGAGTGGTGATGCTGCGTTGATAACGACTGCTGAGTTGGTCGAGCCAGACATAGATCGACTTGGCGAGCAGGACAGAGCTGGTCATCCAGTCAATGTCAGCAGTGAAAGCGGGTGGAGCATCACTGCCGTCACTTTTGCCGAAGAGGGGACTGGGTGATGGACCCGGGCCGGGCAGGTGTGGCTGGCTTTCCTCGGCAGCTATCGCGCAGGCCAGTTGCACGTCGACAATGAGACTCTTCGGTAACCATGACGCCCAATGCAGAGCGATGTAAGAAGCCTGGTCAAGCAGGCTATGTGGCGCTGCACGCATCGGCGCCCGCAGGAGTTCCGGAAGACTTTGTCCCCAGAGTTTGTCCTCTTGCGAAGGCTTTGGTAGAGCGGCGAGTCGAACAATAAGAGCATGGTAGTCGAAGCGTGAAATCAGTTCGGTGTCATCAAAGAGGTCATGAAAGGACTGAGTCGCCGGATTGTCAAGCAGTGTTTCAAGGATAAAAATTTCTGCAAGCACGCGTTGGCGAGCCAGAATTTCAGCTGCATTCGCGCCGGTATCGCTTGCTATTGTCAGCTCCTCTCTGGGGTAACAATAAAGAAACTCGCGGTATGCTGAATCAAGCTCTGGTACGGAATGCGCTGCTCCGGCGAGGTTGATTTTGTCAATTCCGGGATGCAAAGCTAGTTGGGTAAAGTAACGCAGGGCCATCTGCCTTGCCGCTACTTTCAGCAGGGTGAGCAGGTAGACCTCAACTCCGGAGGCCTGGCGCCAAAGAGCAAACTTCCGGGCGGGATTGATGTCGAGCAGATTCTCTGCCAGTTCGCTCAAGCCTGCCTGCTGCAGCTGCTGCAGTGTGAGCCGATTCAATAGTGGTTTTTTGTCAAGGGGCAACGACATCTCGGTTAGTGCTCCATTTGTATGATCATGAATTGAATTGTTAAAAAGCTGAGGTTCGGATCGGTGCTGCGCAGAATATGTGCAGCGCCCTCAGGGGGTAGAGGTTGGATGTATAAGCCACGGCCCCATTCCAAAGCCGCGATCTGGCAGACTTTTGTTGAGATTGTAAACTCGGATTCTTTGGGTCGCCAACAACTTCTTACTGTGAGCTGCTTGATAACTCATTAAGCCAGCCGGAGACTTTCTTCTGGTAAAGGTCCCGCAGGGAATCAGCGTCATTTCGTTCGATGGCTTCCACGTAGATATGCGCGATTGGTCGATGCTGGTCAGGCAGGACCAGAACCCAGCCCCGATCCGTGTCGATGCGTACACCATCGGTGAAGGACGCTTGCTGGTCAACGGCATCTTCGCTCATACGCCGCATCAGCCCACCCTTGCTCTCCCAGGGGCAGGGCAGTTGTAGATGATGATAGGTGTGTCGGGGCAATTTTGCGAAAGCCTGATCCAGAGAAAGCCCTGTGTGAGCTGTGAGTTCCATGATCTTGGCAGCGGTAAAAAGACCGTCAAAGTGCGGTTGGAATCTTGGGAAACCGAAGCGGTCATCCATGGAAGCAACAAAGCGAACCTGACGACTACGCGCTGCTTCAACCAACGAATAACCATCGGAACGGGTGCGTTGCACAGTCAGTCCACCAGCACTGGCAAGGGTATCCACGGCTTGAGGGGCGGCTACTGGCATCACCAGACTGCCTTCTTTCTCTGCCTTGCAAACCAGAACGGCCAATGTGCTGAGCGCTTCGCGACTGGAAAAAACCCGACCACTGCCACTGACCAGACGGATTTTCTCGCCCGAAGGCCCGATCCAGAAGCCAGCGTCTGCCTCAAGGGTTTTGACGATGCGGCTTAACCGATCAAGTGCGGTGTTGAGTTTGTCGTCAGTCATGTCCACGGATTTTTCATGAACGTGGGAGTTTAGCTCAGTGACTTCAAAACCGAGGTCTGTTAAGAGGACGGGCAACAGGTCAGCGGCAGGTGAATGATTGAGATCCAAGACCACTTTGGGTGCCGTCTTTTTCAGTAAAGGACTATCAAGGTTGCGCAGGAACCCTTCACGGTAAAAATCGTAGATGCGTGGTAGTTCTTCAATGCCGCCGGGTTCGGAATAATGGGCGCGGCGAAAATTTTCTTTGAAGTAAATGCGTTCTATGCTTTTGGCGGAGGCAGAGGGCATTTCGTTGCCGTCGCCATCAAAAAAGACGATTTCCGTGGCGGCGGGATCTTCTGGTGACTGGCGGAAATGGATGCCGCCGACCTCGCCGAAGGTGGTCAGCTTGTAGCGGAGCACCGGCAAGGAGATCATTCTGATGTCACGGACATTGACACCGGCGGAAAGCAGGCCGCCGACAAAGGCGCGTTTGAGCATGCGTGATGAGCGGATGGCATCGCGACCTGCCAGGATATAACTGTCTTTGGGTAGCGTAGAGCCATAAGCCGCCCCGAGGCGGGCAGAGAACTCCGGGGTCATCTCGACATTGGTCAGGCCGCGCACCACGGCATCTTCAAAGAGGGTCTTGCGCCATTTTTCCCCCCAGATCAGGTTGATGGCTACGATAGAGTCATTCTCAATAACTTTGCGTGGCCAGATTTTGACGTTTGGGCGAATATTGACTTCGTCGCCGACCATCGTTTCATCGGCGATCACGGCACCAGCCTCAATGACCGACCGCTGCCCGATTCGAACCCGGTGGCCAAGGATGGCCCCCGTGACTCTGGTCCCTGTCTTGATGTAGACATTGTCCCAGAGTACAGCGTCTTCGAGGACGGCACCTTCTTCAATCTGGCAGTTGCGGCCAACCACACAGTTGGTGAGCCGGGCGTTGCCATGAATCCGGGTGTTGTCACCGAGGACAACCATGCCGGAGAGTATAGCTTGCTCATCCACCTGGGCGCCAGGATTGATAAATATCGTACTGTCTGTCGAAAGTGGAGGCTCGGAGATCTGGACCGCAACCTTACCGTGACAGATATCCTTGCACGCTTCGAGGTAAGCTTCTGGATTGCCGATGTCGGCCCAGTAACCCTGCATATTACAACCCAGGAGAGCGTCTTCATTCTCAAGCATTTTGGGGAAAACATCTTTGGCCCAGTCGCGATTCTCTCCGTCCGGGATCAGCTCAAGAACTTCTGGCTCCAAAATGTAGATACCAGTATTGATCGTGTCAGAAAAGACTTCTCCCCAACCGGGTTTTTCAAGGAACTTGGTAATGCGGGATTCCTTGTCGGTGATGACCACGCCAAATTGCAGAGGGTCGGTCACGGATGTCAGGGTAATGGTTGCTTTGGCTTGTTTCTCTTCGTGAAAGGCGATCACCTTTGACAGATCAAAGTCAGTCAGCAGGTCGCCGCTGATAATCATGAAGCGTTCTTTAAGATGGCGCGCTGCCGCTTTGACAGCGCCAGCCGTGCCGAAATCTTCCAATGGTGTCACGTAGGTGATATGGATACCGAATTCACTGCCGTCGCCGAAATATTTTTTGATCGTTTCAGGTTGATGAAACAGCAGAAGAATCAGGTCAGTAATGCCATGTTGCTTGAGCAGGTTGACGATATGTTCCATGATTGGCCGATTGATCAATGGGATCATCGGCTTGGGCATACTAATGGTCAAAGGGTGGATGCGAGTACCGAAACCACCTGCCATAATCACAGCTTTCAATGAAGACTCCTTTAGCCCTTACCTGTAATTTAGCCAAGGGCCCAGAATAATGTCAGGATTGTGCGAGAATGCGCCGAACCTCACTTTTTAACTCGTTGAGGTTTGAGCTTTTGACTACGTACGCGTCTGCCAGCCAAGAGGAAAAATCGTCTTTGTAGCAGCTGTAAGCAGAGCAAATGACTACCGGGGTTTTCTCTCGTTCGCGAGCGATCTCCTGTAGCAGTTCCAAACCACTCTCCTGATCCAGCTGTATATCGAGAATGACCAGGTCGAAAGCTTGATGGTGAAATTGCGCCATGGCATCATTGCGGTTGCCACATGTTACGACGGTATGGCCTTCCTCTTCCAGTTCTGCAGCATAAAGGTGGCGGATGTCACCTTCATCATCAATAACCAGCAGATGTGCCATGGCTCTGCTCCTTGGGTGGGAATAAGAATAACTTCATTATACCAATCCGGGCTCCTACTGCAATGGTATAAAATGGTTTGTCCGCTTGCCCTTGATTGATGGCAATGGCATAGTCTCGAAGACTGTCAGATTGTTTGTAAATTGGCTGTAAATTTGTCCGGGTAACCAGATGCGATTTTCAATCTTTTACAGTCAGGTTATCCTTTTGCCCATGAAATAGTTCGACAGGTTCCTGATCATGTCACTGAAACCGTACCAGCTTTTTTCAGAACAGCTAAAAAGCCATTTTGGCACTCGTATCCACAAGATCTCTGTCGATGCCGGTTTCGGTTGCCCGAATCGCAATGGTGGAAGAGAGGGCTCGGGCTGTCTCTTTTGTGACCCGGGAGGTTCGGGTTCGGCGAGCCTTGAGCGTCAGTTGAGTATTGCAGAACAGCTGGAACATGGCAAAGAAGTCATGACCCGCAAGTACAAGGCAGGTAAGTTTATGGCCTATTTTCAGCCATTTTCTAACACCCTTGCGCCGGTAAGCCAACTGCGGGTTCTCTATGATGAAGCCCTGGCCGTTGATGATGTCGTTGGCTTGGCGATCGGTACCCGGCCCGATTGCGTCCCTGCCGAAGTTCTGGATTTGCTGAGCGAATATCACCGGAGGACTTACTTCTGGTTGGAACTGGGGCTACAGAGCAGCCATGATCGAACCCTTGACTGGCTGCAACGCGGTCACGATTTGGCAACCTTTACCAAAGCCTATCATGGAGCCAAAGCTCATGGTCTGCGTGTCTGTGTTCATGTGATCCTCGGCCTCCCGGGTGAGAGTCGTGCGGACATGCTGGCAACTGCGGATCTCTTGGCGGAGCTACAGGTCGACGGCGTCAAATTACATCTACTCCATGTCTTGCAGAATACACCGCTCGGTAACCTGTATGCCGAGGATAAGATCCATGTTCTCGGTATGGATGAGTATGTAGCGCTGGTTGTTGATGTTATGGAACGACTGCATCCAGTAACCCTGATCCATCGGCTGACTGGTGATGGTCCTCGGAGCCAGCTGCTGGCCCCACTCTGGTCGCTCAATAAGTGGGAAGTTCTCAATGCGATCGATGCGGAGTTTGCCAGACGTGGTTCACGGCAGGGTGATCATTGCGGGTATTCGTCTGAATGAATCAAAAAATCCAAAGAGGAAATTGAAAACGCACCTTGAAATCAGGAGGCGTTCTTAACTATGGGAGCCGGTTGGGCAGCCGTCTCCGTTGGTCCACTCCAGGAAAGGAGCAGCAGAGACGCCCAGGCGATGCTGACAAATAAAATTACACAACGGAACATGGCGCGGAGAATAACCGAGCGAGAGGGAAAAATCAAGAAGGTAAAAGAAATAAGGAAAGATTCCCTGGCTTTTACTCCGCGTTCCGATTGCTTAATTCTACGGTTCGATAACTAAAGCAAAGGCTCGAATCTTTTCAACGCAAAGTAAATGTATAAATAACCCAGCGAATGAGAATTTTCCTTTGCGTCTTTCTTTGCCCTTAGTGCCTTTGTGTTTAAATGTGTTGACCTTTTTTGAGGTTGTTGCTCTGTACTTCTAAAGCAGCAAAAATAGCACAAAGGCAACAATGGCTGCCGCAATGACAATTCCGACAGCCATCTTACCGCTGCCACTGGCAGTTTGGACGGGAGCCTCTTCCTCGAGTGTTCCGACCACAGGAAAGCGTTCAATGACTGTCCGTACATGTGGCGCTTTTGCCAACTCCTCTGTCAAATCTTGCCCTGCTTGATGATCGGGCGGGTGCAGCCCATTCTGCCAGCGGGGGCTCTCTGTCACATCATAGATTGTACTATTGACAGCGATGTAGGCGCGGCGGCCATCACGACCGTCGTGGACGGCCAGTTCGGCAGGGGTCATGTCGTCTCCTTGCTGTTGCCATTTGTTCGAGATTAGTTATTTATTGGTTTCTTTTCAAATTAACCTATATAATACTCACTATTTACTGGTTGGCAAGCGCGCCAATCTGGGGGGCTCGATTGATGTATCAGGAACATTTCAAGTTACGGGAAGCTCCTTTCTCGCTGACGCCTGATCCCGCTTACTATTATAATTATACCGGCCATCAACAGGCTTTGAATGTTCTGCTGGTTGCATTGCAGAGCGGTGAAGGTCTGATCAAGATTACCGGTGAAGTTGGAACGGGCAAGACACTTCTCTGTCGTAAGCTGCTTGCTGCGCTGACCAATGACTTTCAAACCGCCTATCTGCCCAATCCACTCCTGAAGCCGTTTGAGCTTTATCAGGCTCTCGCCGAAGAACTTGGGATCAATATCCCCAGTGGCATAACTATGCACGATCTGGTCAAACGGATCACCGAGCAATTGGTCGGTATGCGGCAGAAAGATAAAAAAGTTGTGCTTTGCATTGATGAAGCGCAAGCCATGCCAAAAGAGACTTTGGAAGCGTTGCGTCTATTCAGTAATCTGGAGACAGAAAAGCATAAGTTGCTGCAGATTGTTATCTTTGCCCAGCCGGAATTGAACAAAATGCTCGAAAATAGTGACCTGCGGCAACTGCGCCAACGAATAACCTTCAGTTATGATTTGCCTGCGCTGGATCGTGCAGCTGTTACGGGTTATGTCAATCACCGCCTGAAGGTGGCTG
The DNA here is from genome assembly GCA_024636155.1 of Deltaproteobacteria bacterium. Taxonomy (GTDB): domain Bacteria; phylum Desulfobacterota; class Desulfuromonadia; order Desulfuromonadales; family BM103; genus M0040. Next base: position 37,323 of record JAGXHM010000125.1, on the reverse strand, counting down.
GTCACGAAGATGGGCCGCTGTTTGATACTGCAGCCCTCGACGCGGTTTACCGTTCCAGTCGCGGTATCCCGCGACTGATCAATATCCTCTGTCACAAAGCTTTGATGGTTGCTTACGGTCAGGGGCAGTCTGTTGTTGACCTTTCTCAAGTAAAGCTGGCGAGTCGCGATACCGAAGACGCAACCCCACTCTCTATGTCTCTGTTGGCTGGCAAGTCATTCAACTTCACAATCGGCATCATTACCCTGCTTGAAATTGTGCTCGTCATCTATCTGTTGCGGAGCGTGTTGTCATGAGCCTGATTAACCAAATGCTGCGCGATCTACAGCAACAGAAAAAGGCTGGTCGCTCGACGAAAGCTGAGATCGTGCGCCCCAAGATGGTGGAGCGTATCCCCTTCCTGCCTCTGCCGGTGGTGTTGGGTGGCGCAGCTTTAGTTGTGCTCTGTCTTGTCTGGTGGCTGGCTGGTGCTCTGTCCGACATGATGTTTGGTTTCGAACCTGCAGATAAGTTGACTGAAAACCCGCAGATTGTTGCAACCGAAAACTCGCCAACAGTAGATGAACCCATGGCTGTTGTAGCGGAACCGGACCAGCTAACCATGGCAGAGCGTGAGGCTGAGGCTGAGGAACCGGTTGCTCCAACTGTGAGCGAGAAGTTCACAGAGAAAGAATCTGCGCCTGCCAAGGTGATGCAAGTCCAGACGATGGCTGTTGAGAAAGCTTCTGTTGCAAAGCCGGTTACAATCAAATCCTCGCCTGTTGTGGCCAATCCTGTCGGAACGATGGTGTCCAAACAGAAGCGGGAGGCTACTTCACCGCGCGTGTCCAAAACACCAGAGCCAGTGCAGCGGCGCTCGGTACAAGATTCAGACAAAGTGGTCGCTAAGGCCCCTGAGAAGCTGCACCCGGATGACTTGCCAGGTGCAATTTTGAGTAGTAGTCACGCCTTGAGTGAGACCAAAAGCACCGTCGTCAGACCGTCTAAGTCTCAAGCCACTACGCCATACGGTATGGCAGAAGAGGCCTTCCTTGATGGCAAGTGGGCTTTCGCGCAAGAACGCAGCAGTCTGGCTGTGCAGTCTTTGCAACACGCTTTGGAACTTTATCCCGGGCACCTCCCGGCCAGAGATCTGTTGGCCGAGATTCTTGGTAAAGAAGGAAAAACCGGTGAAGCTATGTTCCTCTTGGCTGAGGGGCTCGAGATTGCACCTGACTATATCGTATTCAAGAAAAAGTATGCCCGGTTGCTTATGGACCAGGGTGATGATGATGCGGCAGCCAAGGTTATGTTGAATGGTGGGTTGCCAACAGTAGAAGAGGATCCTGAAGCTCATGTGATTCTGGCTTCCCTCTATCAGCGCCTTGACGAGTCATTCCTGGCTGCTCAGACCTATCGTAACCTGCTCGTTACCTGGCCGCAGACTGGAGCTTTCTGGGTTGGTCTCGGCGGCGCTCTGGAAGGACAGCACCTTTCTGAAGAGGCTGTTGTGTGTTACCAGCGGGGTCTCGAAACGAAAAATCTACGCGAGGATCTGAGCCAGCACGCTAAAAAGCGGTTGCGCCTTCTCAACTAGTCGGAACCGTTTGATTCTAATAAAATCAGGCCAGGCGTTTGCCTGGCCTGATTTGGTTTTGATACACTATGCACTCGTTGTTTTATAACGATCTTCTCTGCCTTTGCGTGGAAGATTGGACAGGCTATGCAGAAGCTTATTCCCATCGTTAATTCTTATCGTCAGTTACTCAACGAAGTAGACAGTTGGTTCATAACTTGTCTGCAGGTCGGCGGCTCTAACTTGTCCTGTCGCAGTGGTTGCCGTGCTTGTTGTCGGGCGCTGTTCGATATCACTCTGCTTGATGCCTGGTTATTAAAAGAGGCTTTTGCCGATTTGGCGCTGAATGTCCAGTCGCAGGTTCTCGACCGTTGTCAGTTGCGCCTGCCTGAAATCCATGAGCGCTGGCCGGAATTAGGTCCTCCCTACCTTCTGAATGCTCTACCTGAGGAGGAATGGCTCTTTACTTCTGAAGAGGACCTGACACCCTGTCCACTTCTCGACGAGCACGGCTATTGTCTGGTTTATGCCGCCAGGCCGTTGACCTGCCGTTTGCACGGCCTGCCAAATGTCGATGTAAGTGGTGAGGATTTTGATGGAACGGTTTGTACTTTACACACTGGCAATCCATTGGACTTACCGGAGGAGGTACTTCGTTGGCGTTTTCGCGAGGTCTTTGCAAAAGAGGTCGGCTTGTTCCAGAGTTTTTCGAGAGAGTTAACCGGGAACGTCTGGACGGAGCTTGATACTTTTATTCCATTGGCGTTGTTAGCGGATTATGCTGATGTTGATTGGCACAACCTCAAACTCTGAATAGCAGCTGCCGCCCAGTTGCCACGACCACACGGCTGTTTTGACTGGACGGCAGTGACTGCACTTAAGTTTACATGTTCAGTGCTTTACCCGTTCCACATTTTTCACAGTTGCGTTGCCCCTTCTGCTCCATTCTCTGCTGGCGAAACTCTTTATGCTTTTTTTGCTGTTCCGAGGTAAGGATCTGATCGATTTTATCCCGCGTGGCGTGCTTTGCGACCATCATGTCTGCTTGCAGTTTCGCTTGCGTATTGATTAATTCGCGCAGTCGCGGTTCGTCAAGAACCTCGGCATCAAAAACAGCACGCAGGGCCTCTCTGTTCAATTTTGTCTCTTCACGCAAAGAGGTCGTTTCCTCCTTACTTTCAACGTGGATTTTCTTTAGGTCAGTTTCCTGCTGCGCTGTCAAATCTAATGCCTGCTTAAATCGCTCGGAATGTTCAGGCCCTTTGCCATCATGTTCAAAGGGTCCATCACAGCCATGACGTTTCGCGTAGGCAGGGGTAACTGCCAAGATGATGAGTAATGTGGCACATGCCAGAGTCTTCAGGTTGTACATGAGTAATCTCCTTGTCTGTAGGGTCCGTGTTGCAGTTGGCAGCGTTGCTTGATTTGCTCTCTTGGACGTGTCATCACGCAAAAGGTTTACCGCAAGCGATAACCTTTATGCTGATGCGTGGGGTTATGCTTCAAAAAAGCCATGCCAGCGCCATTTATCGCCCGAAAATTAGAGTGGGGGGAGGTCGCTATGCGATGCCTCTGACAAGACTTTTAAACGTTACATTGGTTGATGTCGGCCAACGAAAACCAAAAAACTAACATAATTAATTTTTATAAAAGTAAGTTGTTAGCCTATTTTTAACATTAAATTGTAAAAAACTCTGTAAATACAGTAGTTTTGCGAACGGTAAAATACATGAAATTATTTTAACTTTTATTGTTGACATGAGGAATCTTTAATGTTAAAACTTTAATCAACAAAGAGGAACAACTTACAAACAATCAAGTGGAGGTCGTTATGAAAACTCAAAGCCGCTTTATGGATAATGTAAAAAGTAGTTACCTGGTTCTCGTTATTGCCATGCTCGGCATCTTTGCTTTCATCTCAGCCGTACTGATCGCCTGGCCAGCACTCGCTTATATTGGCTCGAAGCTTTTTAACTAGACTTTACTTTTAACAACCAACCCTCTCACGTCGTGAGAGAAACTATAGGAGAAGCATCATGAAAACCGCATCCAATGTCGTTAGTAACGTAAAAGCCAGTTACACCGTTGCAGTAATGAGCGTTCTTGGCGTTGTCGCTTTTGTCTCTGCCGTTTTAATCGCCTGGCCGGCACTGGCCTATCTCGGCGCCAAAATGTTCAACTAAGAAATCGTCCGAGTGACCAATTTATTCCTGGTCAAGAAAAAATATAAAAAGGCCGCCCCCAGAAGGGAGCGGCCTTTGTCTTAATCAAGACTCTATCTAAAAAGAATCAGCTGCTCATGCCGAACATAGCTTTGTAGTCTTCTTCTACCAACTCCAGATGATTATGAGTAGAAGTGGCATTCGCCAAAAAGACTCGGGCAACATCAGGGTCATCGATGGTGGCTGCTATCTCACGGAGGCTCTTTTCTAGTGCCTCTTCCTGCTCAATTGCCAGCTCGAGAGCTTTGCGCTCGTCAAAATCCTGAACAAGTAAATTTTGGAGGTTCTTCCACCAGCTGGATTCAGTGTTCGGTGGAGCACTCATAAATTCCTGAAAGGAGGGGATGTCATCTCCAGAATAGATCCGGTAAAAAGACTCGGCGTGTTGATATTCTTCTCGAGCAAGTAGCTCGAATGTCTGGCGTGCTTTATCTTCAGCCATACGTTCCGCGCCATATTTGTAGTAATCCATGGCGTCTTTCTCGGTCTGGATGGAGTCCTTGATTGCCTTTTGTAAGTCAATACGTCCCATGGTTGTAAGCCTCCCCTTCTTCTTGATTTATGCACAAATTTAACCGGCACATTAATAACATATTTTAAGGAACAGGTCTTGTTTTTTATTCTGGATGAGGAGGGGCCTTGAAATTGCTTTGCAGAACGTTAAACCCCCGTTTGACTGGTTCCAAACCGGGTTTCATTGAGAATTTAAACAAAATTCAGTTTGTATTGCTATGGCTAGTTCAGTGCTTTGTGCAGTGATATGACGGTATTCGAGCTTTGCCAGGAAAGGTTTGGAAGCTCTCTTCCCTGAGGGACTAAGATTTCTGTTATCCTTAAATTCATAAGTTTGACGGTAGCAGCACACATGCTCTGCTGATAGAACCGGGTTGCGAGTATTTACACATCTTCGCCATATCAACTGTATCTGTCCTGTTGACGAAAGCTCTTTTTGTGTAGCTTTCCCCATGTATGTTCCTTTGGGGGCTTTCCTTAATAAGTTCATCATAACCGTAATAAAAAAGGCAGCCACAATGGGCTGCCTTTTTTGCTCTATGATGTGCTGTCAGGCTCAGGTGCTGAGCCAAGCGGATAGTTCGCTGCGAGTTGCTTCAGCGTCCCCTGTGTTGAGCTCAATCAGTTTACGCAGATGGGTAAGTGTTTCAAGATTCTCGCTTATGAACTTGAAACCGTAACAGCCCTCTTCACTATGGACCAATTCTGTTTCAAAATCGAGAGAGATTGGAGCTCCAGGCAGAGAGATGCAGAGGCTGCAATTATCGCCAAGGCAGAGAGGGAGAGAAGTGCCGGTAGCGACCATGGCGCCTTTCATAGCAACATCAAGGAGCTCGCCTGTCCAAACGCCCAGGCCAGAGCTCAATGTGACTTCAGCTTCAAATGGGATTCTGCGGAAATGGCGGTTGCTCATCAGTTCTCTCTTTTGTGAATCCCCGTTGGTGAAGACACAGTGAGATTTTGAATCGTACCAAGATTTTAACCCAGAATGGCGCAGAGGCAAGTCGCTGCTTAAAATGATGTCACTTCGGCTTTTTCCGGTGAGCCGAAATCAAGGCCACACATTTCGAAAAAGTTGCGAATCAGTCGATAGGTTATCCCCCACAAAAGAGGTTGGTGTGGATCAAGCAGTTCAACGACAGGATGCATACGCTCCTCTCCATGATAAAAGAAAGTCCTGTGTTGTTGACGTTCAGGTTCCAGCAGTTTAGCAAGCGGCAACCAGAAGGTCGTGGCAACTTCATGGTTCGGTTGCAAAATTACCGGTTCTGTAATCTGATAGACAAAACAGGAAACCAGCACCGGCAACATCGCTCCATAAAGATCGTTGAGACGACCGAGATATCGGCTCTGCCCAAGATCAAGGTCCAACTCTTCTCGGGTCTCTCGTTCGGCCGCTTGCTGTGGTGTTTCTTCTGTTGAGTTTAGCCGTCCACCGGGAAAACCTATATTCCCGGACCATGGATCTTGATCGTGCTCAGCGCGAACAATTAAGAGCACTTCCGGTGAGCTTGTTCCTTCCTTAAGGATCATGGCGACGGCAGCATGACCACGCTGACTTGGGGGGAGTATCTCAGGGGATTGATTCGTCAGGCAATTTGCAATGTTGGTAAGGTTCAATTTTTTAACCGACGACTCTTCAGTCTGATGTATAACGTTCCTTGTTCTTTTCAAGCTCCCTGGCATAACGGGCCAGAACGGCACGGCGTGTCAGCATGAAAAGAACCTGTTGAGGGTCATCTTCGGCTACCACCGGAATCTCCTCCAACCCAATGCTGGAAAGTTTACGCATGACGTCCGTTAAGGACTCGTCAGGTGTCGTTGTGACCACGTGGGAGATGGCGATATCTTTGGCCAACACCAGACTGGGGGGGAGGTCCTCAGCCAGGATTCGTCGAATATCATTGATCGAGAAAATAGCGGTCATACACATGTTGTCATCAACGACAGGGTAGTATGCGCACTCGGCATTGGCGATTTTTTCGAGTATCTGTGGCAAGGGAAGGCCTTCGGCAATAAAGGTAGGTTTCCGGCCATATTCGCGCAGGTCATCAACACGGATCCCTTCAAGAATATCAACGATGAATTCACCGAAATGAACCGGTGAATCGGTGCGGCTTTTTACCTGTTTCTGGTAAATCGAATTGCGCGGATAAACGATCATGGCCACAGTGCAGACCAGCATCAACGGAGCTATGAGACCGTAATTTCCTGTCAGCTCACTGACCATGATCAAGGTAGCGATCGGCGTATTGGATACGCCGGAAAAAAATCCGGCCATGCCGATCAGAACATAAGCCCGCGGGTCGTAAACCATGGTTGGAAAAAGCAATTCAGCGGATGCGCCGAAGGCGCCGCCGAGCATAGCGCCGATGACCAGGCTGGGAGCGAATACACCACCGGAACCGCCGGAGGAGATGGTCAGGCTGGTCGCGATAATTTTGGCGAAGGCAACAACCAACATGATCCAGAGAGCCACCTTGCCATAGAGTGCTGCCTGTACCAGGCCATAGCCCGAACCGAGTACTTGAGGTACTGCCATAGCAAGCAGGCCGAGCAGAAGACCTCCGACAGCAGGCTTTAGCATGATCGGGAAATCCCACTCTTTGAAAAGATGTTGAGCACCGTAGAAACACTTTACATACAATTTTCCGAGCACGGCGCAGGCGATGCCGAGCATCAGGAAGAAGATGAGCTCCCGGGGATGCTCGAAGCTGAACTCTGGAGTTGCCAACAGAGGCTTCCAGCCGGTGGTGGCACCAAAGAGGGAAAAGGCTGTTATTGAGGAGATGATGGCCGGGATCAACCCCTCATGCTCAAATTCAGGATTTTTGTAAAGGACCTCGACAGCAAAGAGGGCGCCACCGAGAGGTGAGCGGAACGTCGCGCCGATCCCGCCTGCCATCCCAGCCAGGAGCAGAATCCTCCGGTCGGCAGAAGTTAACTTCAGTTTGCTGGCAATAAATGAACCGAAACCGGCTCCAATCTGTGCAATCGGACCCTCGCGTCCGGCCGAACCACCAGTGCCGATCGTCGCCATGGAGGCAAGCCCTTTGATGATCGGGACGCGACCCCTGATGACACCGCCTTTGTTATGGAAGGCATCGATTGCCGCATCGGTGCCATGCCCTTCTGCTTCCGGGGCAAACTTGAAGACAAGAAAACCGGAAATCAAGCCGCCAATGACTGGTATCAGAAAGAGAAACCAGCGATGATCCATGGCCAGGGTGTCGATCATGTGATCACCCATGGCCAACACTGCCTCTGCGCCCTCTTCCGGAGGGTGATAGCCGGCCATGTTGTTGAGAAAAATATGCTCGATACTGTTGGTGGCGAAGTAGAAAAGGACAGCAGCGCTGCCGGTGACCAGGCCGACCAGAACGCTGAGAATAACCGGGCGCGTCAAAAGATGCCAGTCGATTTTTCTTAGATTTTTGAAGAAAAGATCAAGGTTAGCCACAGTTACAGAACTTTACCTTTTGTAGGTTTTTGCCTGTCTGCAGGCAGTTTGGTAGCATTTCAGGAAGCCTTCACCGTGTGAATTAATAGCTTTCTGCCTGTCTCTGCAGTTTGGTTTTGATTTTATTAACCCACTTGTCGTCAATCATTTTGACCTTCTTCAGGAAACCGAAAGAAATCATGGTGCTGCCTATATCTTTGGTTCTCATGAATGAACAGACCATGAAGTTCGAATAATCTACCTCTCGCCAGATCTGTTCCTGCATTTCTTCTGAAACGGGATAGCTCTGCTGCAACTCGGCGAGCAAGAAAGCGTGGTGATCTTCAATTTTCGGGTTTGTGTAGTTGAGGTAAACCAGGCCAACGACCAAAAGAAAAAGTACAATGCGTGTAAACATGATTAACCAGGCTCCTTGAAATTAAAGATAAGTGCGGCACAGGATAACGCAAAAGTGCATTGATGAACAGGGTTTCGATCACCTGTTCCTCACTAATTTCACCTTAAGGACTTTGCAGAAAATGTTCGTTTGACGATGTTTATCTATTGATGTGGTGTGGGAGGGTGGCTATGCGCCGCACCACATCTCTTCTTCATGGGCGACTGAAGTTAACGAACCGCTGCGCCGAGCTCGACCCGGGCGCGGTAGGCCGTTTCCTGTTCTGGGGCTGCGGTGATATCCGATTTCTTCAAAAAGATCCTTTCCTGCGGTAACTGGCCCTCTGCGAACAGGAAGGTTTGTACGGTCAGGGCCCGAGTTTGAGCAAGGTCAGCCAGTTGGTCCTCGGTGACCGACGTGTTGGCGTAGATAAGTTTCTCCATTTCGGCTTCAGGCAGCTTTTTCGTCATACCAATAAAGCTTCGCGGCTTGGGAAACTTTGCCTCTTGGTAGGGCTCCTCGTCCGGAACCTCCGTTAATTTAGCCAGAAGCGGGAAGTTGCTCGAAAGGAAAGACCAGTGTCCTTCGGCGTTACGCGAAAAATTGACCAAACCATCCTCATAGCGCGTCGAGCCTACTTCCAACCGGTTCTTGCCAAGATCGAATGAGAGGTTGTTGATGTCAATCAAGGCAATTCCCATCCCCTCATGATCATTGAAGGCCATGTAAGCGTCTCGCCACTTGATCATGCCGTCACTGATCAGCATAGGCTGTTCTGGATTGATCATCAGCTTTGCCTGAAGATCTGCCCTTCCGCCGAGCGGCACGGAGTAAGCGTCCTGATAATAAGGCATATAGGATGCCATGGAAATGTTTTGCAGCTCGGCCTGTAGGGCCAGAGTGAATGGCTCAAGCAAAAGCTGACCATTGATCGTGAGGGTTTCGTTCCGGTCTGTTTCCAGGGAGATGTCGAGGGGAATGCCCTGCTTCGCGTCGAGAGCGAAGTCCCTGACATCGAGATTGATCTCCCGTGCGACTGTATCGAAGCCTCCTGCAGGAAAGTTGTCTTTGAAAACGACGACTCCGTCATGAATTTCGAGTGCATCGACCATGAGTTTAAAAGGCGTTGATTCTTCTCCCTTCTCTTCAGGAGGTGCTTGTTTTGCACCTGTTGGTGCCATACGAGCATGATTCCAATCGCCCTGCTGGTCCCGTTTTAATTGAACCTCCAGATTGTAAGCGCGCACAGCCAGGAGGTGTATCTCTTGTTTCAATGGTTGTGATGGCGCAATCTCTACCCGTAACAGAGGTAGAAAGAAGAGCTGCTCATGTAACCGATCCCATATGTCGAGTGAGAACAGATCGACTCGTCCTTGCAATTCCAGCTCACCGCCGGATTCAGCCGTGATTCGATAGAGGATGTTGAGATTGAGGCTGAGTTTGCCGTTGCGTAACTCTACCGGGAGATCTACTGGAACGTAGCCAAGATAAAAGGGCAGGTCTATGTTCTCCAGAACCAGATCAAATTGCATCTCTTGGTCGCGCCGGGTTCTCGACCATGTAGGGGAGGTTGCCGATGGTTGGCAGGACCAGTTGCAGGTCACGGATCGTATGCTGAACCTGTTCTTTAAGGCTGCTGTCAATAAGATCAACCTGACCGCCACTTATCGAGAGGTTGTTAATGGAGAAACGGGTTGGCTCTCCTGCAGGCTCAGCGGGATCAGTGGTTTCTTTTTCCGGGATCAGGTCGCTGAAGTTGAAGCGGTCAGCGGTCAACCTCTCCAGGTGGATATAAGGGTTGTCGAGGCGTAGTTCGTCGAGTATCGGCGCCCGATGATAGAGAGATGCCATGCTCAGAGAGACACTCAACAGATCCCAGGAGACGAATGGTTGGGTTGGATCCGTATCGCTTAACTGAAGTTTGCGAACCTCCACGCTGAGGCTGAACGGATTGATGTTGATCGATTCGATCTCGAGGCTTCGGCCGGTCTCTTCAGCAATCCAACTGCTGGCACGGTCGCTGATTATGCCAGGCAGGATGACTATGATGAAGAGCATAACAAGCAACAGGCTGATTCCGCTTGCCAGACAAAAACGTTTCCAAGTGAGCATAGGGACACAAGCCTTCAGATGAAATTAGTATCTAAAGGCTAGCATGAAAGTTGCCGTGCGCAACGAAGGTGCCTGAAATTGTTAATGGTTATGCTGCGCTAAGATGTCGGTGTCGATACACAGATAGTTGTAGGCAGCGAAATGAATGGTGCCAGACTCAATGGGTTGGGAGCTTGGTAAGGGGCTGGTGTACCGGAAGAGGACTTTATTGTTCTGGTCCACAGAGCTGCGGCTCGTTTCAGTCCATTGCTTCTCCCGGCAATCCATTTCGAAGAGGAGAACCGTATTGGTGTCGTGAGTCTCGTCTGGCTTGTGTGGTTGTCTCTCTCAGGCTCGCCCGGGAAAAAGACTTGACCTTATTCAAACATACGTTTAAATCGTATGTACGATTTTGTTCGTAGCTTTTTCTTTTATGGGAGTCGTAACCATCTAATGAGTCAGCCCGATACCAAGCAGAGAATCCTCAACGCAGGAGAACACCTTTTCGCAAGGGACGGTTATCACCCTACCTCACTGCGCAGCATAACCACGGAGGCCAAGGTCAATCTGGCCGCGGTCAACTATCATTTCGGCAGCAAAGAATCACTTCTCGAAGCAGTTATCGAACGTCGTCTGGAGCCCCTTAATAAAATTCGCCTTGGCCAGCTTGAAGCTCTGTTGGAGAAAACCGGTCAAGCCGGAGAATCGCCGACCTGCCGTGACGTCCTGCGGACATTTATCGAACCAACTCTGCGTATGCGTATACATGGCTCTGATAGTGAGGATTTTGTTGCATTGATTGGCAGAATACTCGCTGAACCGCGCAGTGTTGCCATGAAGATTTTCATGCATCATATGGAGCCGCTGATGAATCGACTCTTTTATGCGCTTGCTCTCTCATTGCCAGAATTGTCGCGACAGACGCTATTCTGGCGGGTGCATTTTGCTTTCGGCTCTCTGAGCCACATTATGCGTTATCACGAGCGTCAAGCCATGATACCTGAGGATGTCAATATCGACATGCCTGTTGACGATCTGATCGAACTCTTCCTCGACTTCGCGACCGCTGGCATGGAGGCTTCATGATGATACGTCTTAGCGCTCTCTTCACGATACTGCTTCTGGCCGGTTGCTCATTACATCGTCCGATCAAGGTGCAATTGTCAGTAGACCCTCCCCGTGAATATCTTGAATATCAAACGGTCAATGAGCCTGGATTGTCGGTCGATCAGTGGTGGCTGGCTTTCAATGACGAGCACCTTAACTCGTTGATGACAGAACTCTTCGACCAGAATCTGGAAATGACTCAGGCCATTGCACGTCTGGAACAGGTTGAGGCCGCATTTAAAATCACTCGCAGTGCCCAGTCACCAGTCCTTGCCGGCGGGGGAAGCCTGAGTCGCTCAAGCCAGCCTGGTTTGGCAGACGACTTTATCGGTGACAGCCAACAGTTGTCGTTGGCGGCAGGCTATGAACTTGATCTCTGGGGGAAGTTGGCGGCACAGAGCCGGGCAGCAGAATTGGAGCTGTCGGCCAGTCGTCAAGAGATACAAACGCTTTATCTGGGGCTGTCGGCGCGATTGACTGATTTCTACTTCCTTGCTGTTGAACAACGGGCTCAATTGGCCTTGACCGAGCAATCAATTGCCTCTTTTGCCGATACGCTAGGACGTGTCGAAAACCGCTATAACTTGGGTTTGGTTCCAGCTGTCGATATGTATCAGGCCCGTCAGAGCTTGGCCGGGGCGCAGGCGGCGCGCTCTCTGTTCGAAGCTAATTTAGCTGAGGCTGAGCATGCCATAGCGGTGCTGATAGGTCGATATCCGGAGCGAAGCCCTGCCGGAAGTCTTGAACAGTTACCCAGCGCTCCCGAACTTTTTGCGGTCGGCATCCCTGCTGATCTGATCAGTCAGAGGCCCGATCTTCAGGCGGCTTTGCGACGGGTTGAGGCCGCTGATTCCAGAGTTGCAGCGGCTATTGCCGATCGCTTCCCAACAATCAGCCTCTCTGCTGGTTATGGCTCCCTTCGCCAGGATGTGACCGCAGGTCTTCTCAAGGGTGAATTCTGGAGCCTGCTCGGTAACCTGGCCATGCCGATCGTTGATGGTGGTCGGAGGCGTGCCGAGGTCGACAGAAAAGAGGCTGCTCTGAGAGAAGCTGTGGCCGCCTATCAACAAAAAGTACTTTCGGCTTTTCAGGAAGTCGAGGATGCTTTGGTGAATAATTATGCAACTGAACAACGCATCAAACGTCTTGCTGAAACGGCACAAGCGACCAGCGCAACTCTGAGGTTGTCAACGGATCGTTATCTTGCCGGGTTGGTTGACTATCTCCCCGTTCTGACGGCTCAGCGCACTGACTTTGATGTCAATAGCCGCCTGCTTGCCGCGCGACGACAACTACTTGCTGATCGCATCAGTCTGGCACGGTCACTCGGTGGGGCTTGGATGCAGGCCAAAATGAATTCACGTTTGCAGATTGAAAAGGATAAGAAGCAATGAAAATGAAGAAAGCCATACTGCCATTTCTGATTATCGTGATCGCGTTGGGATTGACTTTCGTTATGCTTAAGTCGCGTAAGACGCCCAAGCCCCACGAGACTCCTTACCTCGGGCCATTGGTCGAAGTGGCGGAACTGGTTAAAACCAATCGTCAGGTGATCGTCAGTGCTACCGGTAGTGCTCAGGCGCGCCATGAGGTCAGTATAACGCCACAGGTTAAAGGCCGTGTCAGCGAGCTTGCTCCGCAGATGGTTGCTGGCGGAATTTTTCGACAAGGGGAGTTACTCTTTGCCATCGAAGATATAGATTATCAGTTGGCGATCGCTCTTGCGCAATCGAGTCTGGCTCAGACGGAACTTGAATTGTTACGCAATGAAAACCTGGCGGAGCTGGCTCGCAAAGAATGGTATGCGCTGAACAGTGATAGTGCCCTGGAGCCTAACCCGCTGGTCGTATATGAACCCCAATTGAAAAGTGCCCGCGCGCAGCGTGATGCCGCCCAGGCCAATGTCCGGCTTGCCGAACTCAACCTGCAGCGGACCCGAGTGTTCGCCCCCTTCAACTGCTACGTGCGCAGCGAACAGGTCGGGATTGGTCAGTTTCTCAATATGGGAGCACCCGTAGCGACGGTGGCCGGAATCGATCAGATAGAAATTGTCATACCACTTCCCCTTGATGAGCTTGTCTGGTTGCAGGTACCGCGCAAGGGGACCAGACAGAAAGGTTCTTTGGCCAAAGTTGAACTGCAATCAGGTGGACAGACCTTTCGCTGGCAAGGAGAAATAACCCGGGCACTGGGTGAAATTGATCCGCACAACCGAATGGCGCGCGTGGTGGTCACTGTCGCCGACCCTTTTTCTCAGGATAGTGAGGGCGGGAAACTTCTGAAGGATCTCTTGCCCGGTATGTTTGTGGAGGTCCAGCTGCTGGGGGAAGAACTCACCGATGTGATTGCTGTGCCACGCGGAGCCCTGCACGATAACGACACCGTGTGGATTGTTGGCGAAGAGAACAGGTTACATATCCGCGAGGTTGATATTCTTCGGCGCGAACGTGATGAAGTTCTGATCCGATCAGGATTGGATGCCCGCGAAAAGATCGTTTTGACCAACCTCTCTGGCGCAGCAGAAGGCATGCTGTTGCGGCCGCAATTGCGCGAGGTTAAATAATGAACGGTGCCATTCGCTGGATGGCGGAGAATCATGTCGCCTCCAACTTGCTGATGTTTGTGCTGATTATTGGCGGATTGATCCTCGGCTTCAACATCAAGCAAGAGGTTTTTCCCGATATTACCCTTGATCGAATTCTGGTGAGCGTCGCTTATCCCGGTGCCGGGCCAGAAGAAGTCGAAGAGGGCGTTATCCTCAAGATTGAGGAGAATCTGACCGGGATTGACGGCATCAAGCAGATTAAGTCTGTGGCTGCTGAAGGTTACGGAACGGTTATCGCAGAAGTCACAACGGATGCTGATATCGATCTGGTTCTGCAAGACATCAAAAGTGAAGTGGACCGGATTACCACCTTCCCCAAGGATGCTGAACAGCCGGTGGTCAGCAAACTGCTCAATCGGCGCGAAGTCATCTCCGTGGTTGTTTTTGGCCAACTGCCCGAACGCAGTTTGCGAGAGTTGGTTGAACAGGTCCGCGACGAGTTGCTGCTGGAACCGGGGATCACCCAGGTTGATTTGAGCGGCATTCGCCCTTATGAAATCTCCGTCGAGGTTGATGAGGCCAGTCTGCGCCGCTACGCTTTGAGCTTCGAACAGATCGCCCAAAAGATTCGGCAGGCGTCCATCGATCTCCCGGGAGGAACGATCAAAGCTGACGCCGGCGAGATTCTCATTCGCACCAAAGAGCGCCGCTATGTGGGCTATGAGTATGCAAGTATCGTCATTCTGACAACGGCCGATGGCACAGAAGTCACCCTCGGTGACATTGCAACCATTCAGGATGGGTTCGAGGAGACCGACCAGTTCGGTCTCTTCGATGGCCAGCCTGCAGCTATGGCCAAGGTTTACCGGGTCGGCGATCAGAAGCCGACGGAAATTTCTGATACGGTTAAAAAGTTTGTTGAGGCCAAGCGTCGTCAACTTCCAGACTCGGTCGATCTGGCCACCTGGAACGACAATTCGGAGCTTTTCAAGAGCCGCAAGGATCTGCTCACCAGGAATGGTTTGATCGGTCTGGTGCTGGTCTTTGTTACACTCGGTCTTTTTCTTGAGATCCGCCTGGCCCTTTGGGTCATGCTTGGCATCCCCATCTCTTTCTGCGGGGCCTTGCTCTTCATGCCAGCGATCGATGTCTCGATCAACATGATCTCGCTTTTTGCTTTTATCATGGCTCTCGGCATCGTGGTTGATGATGCAATTGTCGTCGGTGAGAACATTTATGAACATCGCCAGACCGGCAAGTCCTATCTGAAAGCTGCGGTTGATGGCACGATCGAGGTGGCTCAACCGGTTGTTTTTGCCATCCTGACTTCGGTGACAGCCTTTTTGCCCCTGCTCTTCACCAGCGGCATTATGGGCAAATTCATCATGGTCATTCCAGCGATCGTTATTACGATTCTGCTGGTCTCTCTTGTGGAATGCCTTTTCATCTTGCCTGCACATCTGGCGTTTGGCCAGCCTCGTCAGGACTCGGGTGGTTTTTTGGGCAGTCTTGATAAAAACCGCCGGCGTTTCGGCAAGGCGCTGCAGAAATTCATTGATGGACCCTACCGGAAGACTCTGGAACTTTGCCTGGAATATCGCTACACGACGATAGCCGCCGCATGCGCAGTGTTGTTGCTGGCCGGCGTTGGCCTGGTCGGTGGTGGCGTTGTCAAATTCCGTTTTATGCCGGATGTCGATGGCGACGTCATTCAGGTCGCTCTTGAGTTGGCTCCAGGGAGCCCGGTGGAATTGACCACACGGGTTCAGGAACAGGTCGTCAACGCCGGTCTTGCTGTGATTGCCGAGTACGATAAAGAACGCCCGCAGTCTGATTCCGTGATGCGTCACATCTATGCGGCAGTCGGGTCCGCGACAACGGATAGAGGTCCGGGGGGAGCAAGCTCCAGCGCTGGTGGAAATCTTGCCACGATTGCCATGTTCTTGACAGCGAGCGAGCTACGCGAAGTACCGGCGACCGAGATCTCTAACCGCTGGCGCGAGCGGGTGGGGGAGATTGCAGCCGTAGAAAAGCTGACGTTTGTTTCGAACCTGATTCATCTCGGCGCGAATATTGACATCCAGTTGGCTCATGAGGACTTTGCGGTTTTGGACGAGGCCGCCGAGCGCCTCAAGGAACTGATTGCCACATATCCAGGTACGGGCGACATTACCGATAACTACACTTTGGGAAAACGAGAAGTGAAGGTGCGGCTGAAGGCCGAAGCACGTACACTCGGGATTACTGAAGAGGATCTTGGCCGTCAATTGCGCGGCGCTTTTTACGGCTCTGAAGCTTTGCGTCTGCAGCGTGGCCGCAATGAAGTCAAGGTTTTAGTCCGCTACCCTGAAGAGAGTCGAAGTCGGTTCTGGGATCTCGAAAACATGCGTATCCGGGTGCCGAATGGCGGCGAGATTCCGCTGGACAGAGCTGCGACCCTGGTTGAAAGTCGCGGTTTCAGTAAGATCAACCGGAGTGACAGGAAGCGGGTGATTAATGTCACGGCAACGGTCGACAGCCATGCCGCCAATGCAGAGGAAGTAGTCGCCACAATTAAAGCCGTTGACCTGCCGAAACTTATGGCAGATTACCCCGGCCTGAGTTACGACATGGAGGGAGAAGACAAGAATCGCCGCGAATCGATGGAGAGTATGTTTAAGGGCTTCAAGTTAGTGCTGATCGTGATCTTTGCGTTGTTGGCGATTCCTTTCCGCAGCTACTCACAGCCGCTTCTGATTATGGCCGCGATACCATTCGGTATTGTCGGTGCGATTCTTGGTCATTTTATTTTGGGGTATGATTTGAGTATCCTGAGTATGTTTGGCATCGTTGCCTTGACCGGAGTTGTGGTTAACGATTCCTTGCTGTTGATTGACTATATCAATCGTGTCAGGCGCAAAGGCAAACCGTTGCGGGAGGCGCTCATAGAAGCAGGGCAGAGACGTTTTCGACCGATTCTGCTGACGTCATTGACAACATTTTTTGGTCTTATGCCGATGATTCTGGAGACAAGCGTACAAGCACAGTTTTTAGTGCCTATGGCGATCAGTTTAGCTTTCGGTATCCTTTTTGCCACCGGTATCACTCTCGTGCTGATCCCTGCTCTTTACCTGGCTCTCGAAGATGTGCGAGCGCTGATTGGTCTAGCTCCGACCCATGCCAAGCATCATGTTGAGACAGACGTCCGCTAGCTGCGGCGGACATCTTTAACTTTTTACACCGGCGGCCTTTTGGCCGCCGGTGCTTTCATCTCTTGAAATGTTCTGACATATATCGTTAAATGCCCCGAACATTTATTAAGGCCTGAGTCTGCACGTAGTCAACGGCTTTCAGGTGAAGACAGGTTCCCGACAGTGTTAGTCAATAACTCCCCATTCCGAAAAATCAAAAAGCTGACCGGCAAAGCTGTCGGCAACTTCGGCCTGATAGAGCATGGTGACCGGATTGTCGTCGCTGTTTCAGGGGGCAAAGACTCTTATACTCTGCTGCACATTCTCGAACAATTGCGTTTGCGAGCTCCAATTCAGTACGAGCTGATTGCAGTCAATGTTGATGCAGGGTTTCCCGGCTATCGAAAAGATGTGATCGAGGGCTATCTGCAAGAATGCGGTTTTCAGGTTCACATGGAAGCAACCAACTGCGCACAGATTATTGAGGAGAAACGACACCCTGGTTCCTCCTATTGCGCTTTCTGCGCACGGCTTCGACGAGGCGTCCTCTATGCCGTGGCGGATCGGTTGGGTTGCAACAAGATCGCTCTCGGTCACCATCTTGATGATTTCATTGAGACGCTGCTTCTCAACCAGTTCTATACTGGCACCCTGAAAGCCATGAGTCCGAAGTTGCTCGCGGATAATAATCGGCATACGGTGATTCGGCCACTGGTCTATGTAGAAGAATCCGATATAATAAAATTTGCTCAACAGAACGAATTCCCCACGATTGATTGTGGCTGTCCAGTGATGGGGCAAGAGGATCAGAATCGGCAGAGGATGAAGCAGCTGCTCACTGATTTACAAAAGGAAAACCGCTACGTAAAGCGTAGTATGATTCGCGCTCTGAGCAATGTTCAGCCGCGACATCTGCTGGATCTGGAGATGCTTGGTTTGATCGAACGGGGCAGGACGCTTGGTGCCTGATATGTGAGAGCATGTAAAGACTCTCCTGTTCGCAATCCTTGCACAGACATTATGACCAATCTGTGGTACTTTACCGCACTATTTTAATGAGATGGAACCGGTCTGGACGAAGACCCACCATCTTAAGCGGGAGGTAGAGGCTCAATGTTGTTAGGGGGCAAAAAAACTAATCTCAAACAGGTTGCCGTTGTCACGCGCAACCTGCAATTCAATAAGCTTTTGAGTAGTATTCTTGCCGACTGGAAGTTTTTTGCTGTTGAAAACTTATCTGCGGCGAAAGTTATCTTTGCTGAGCGTGGAGTTGTCTTACCTGAGCACAATGGTCAAGTGGTTTGGTTGACCCCTCTGCCGCTTGCAGAAGGAAATTTCCTGGAGACCCCCATCTCATTAACCCTTCTTTACCATTTGCTTGAAACCCACTTGTTCCCGACCCCTCGTCGTCATATCCGGGTTGTTATGGACACCGATGTTGACTTGAAAATTGAAGACGAGTGGTTTGATGGTTGCCTGCTTTCACTCTCGGGTCGAGGTGGACGTATTGAATGCACACGTGAAATTCCACAAGGTAAGGCATTGGAGGTTGCAGTAAAACTGGCGGGCAAAGTTCTCATCATTCCGGCAGAAGTCGTGTATTGCATTCCTGCCGGTGATTTCCCGGGTCGGTTACAACCCCACGTTGGGGTACGTTTCAAGTCGTCTAATGGTCATGAGTTTGAGATGCTGCGACGTTTTATCGAAATGACCTGCATAAAAAGTGCCTGCGCCAGAGAGGATATCAAGCTTAACGATCCTTGTGTCAGTTGGCTTGATATGCCAACAGATCCATGGGATACGAATAACGGTTAGAGCTCAGCTGAACATTTTCCCGAACAGTCCCTTCTTCTCTTTTTCTGATTTTCCCTTGCGCATGCCCATCAGCCGTAACTCACGAAGAGCTTCAGTGCAATTCGGGTCGCACAAGATTGCTCGTTCAAAACGACGCTGAGCTTCTTTTTCGTTACCTTCATCTTTCCCGAGGTAGCCCAGAAATAAGTGTGCCAGGCTTAGCTTCGGGCTCAACTCTGTTGCTCTAATCAGGTTTTTGCGGGTATTGATAGCCACTTCTGTTGATTTGGAGTTGGCTTTGTAAGCTGACCACGCCTGATACATGAGATATTCTGCTTCGTTGGGGCTCGATTCCAGTGCTTCCGCAAAAGCCCTCTGTGCTTCCTCGTATTTTTTGATACGGAACAGAACAATGCCCTTCTGGAAGGCTGTCTCCGCCTTGAGAATGGTCTCCAGGTTGGTGGTTGATCTGGAAGATCCTCTCTTGCGATCTCCTACATAGCGCGCTTTGGCTGTTGCATCACACAGTGTTTCATGAGCATCACTGATGCGCTGAAAGAGGGTGTTCACCTTGTCCCTCAGGTCAAGCAGAACGTCTTGCTCAAAAAAGCGGTCAGGGTGATATTTCTTAACCAGACTGTAGTAAGACTTGCGAACCTGATCACGGGGGGCTGATTCACTTACGCCGAGCAGTGTGAAATAGTCCTGCTCCATCATCCAGGCATAGTCCTTTAAAAAGGATTCCCGTCGGGCCCGAAGATCCTCCGCCTCGCTGCAACCGGGCTCTTCGGCTGTCAGCCCCGGTTCGGACCGCCCGACCACTATCCCCGTACTTAAAAGGGTGGCCAGTAGCGGTTCTGCTTCTTTGCGTGATAACAAGTGCCGTTGGAGAACGTCGGACAAGGTCATTTCCCCCTGACAACTTGCCAGAATACGTTTCTCATTGGCCGTGAGCTGAATCTCCTGGAAACGGTAGAGGGGGTTCTCGGCTAGTTGCAGGTAACTGTCAAGGTTCGGTTCGAGTATTTTCAAAACCTGCTCGCGACTGGCATAATCACGTAATCCTTGAAGAATCAGGTTGGCCGGCGACAGATCGATGCTGGTTACTCCCTGTTTGAACTCTCGTGCCTGCATGAACTGGTAACTACCTTCTGGCCAGGAAAATGTGTCGAGGAGCTTTTCCAAGACCTGACTGTGCAGGACGTCATTCAATTGGTGCGGAGTGAGCATACCCATTTCGACCAGTGTCATGCCGTGACGCTGACCTTTCTCTTTGGCGACTTCAAGAGATTTTTCCAGCTCTTCGTCGTTGAGGTGTCCAGTGCGTACAAGCATTTGGCCAAGAAACTCTCGCACCAGATTTGAGCGTACGAAAATCGGATAGCCGTTACGGACGTAGACGACTTTTTTGACGTTGTTGTTCTCGAGGTGCAAGAGCCCGGTTGCACGCAGGCTATAAAGATTGTGCAGGATGCGTGGCAGGCCGGTCTCCGAGAGACTTCCTTTGATGCTGAGACGCTCTGTGTCTGACGCCGCAGTGGGGGCCCCGATCAAAGCGTCGATCTTCTCGTGAAGTGTTTTTAAAGGGAAGGGCTTGAGCAGATAATCCGTCGCTCCGTATTGTTCGCGGGCATCGCGGATGTGGTCTGTTTGTTTATAAAAGGCGGTCATCATGATGACCGGAAGTTCTTTGGTCTTCGGCAGGGATCTTAACTTGCGGCAGAGTTGCAGTCCGTTGGTCCCCGGCAGGAGGATGTCCAGCAGGGCCAAGTCAAAGTCATGAGCTTCCAGCTCCAGCAGAGCTGTTTCCGCATCTACAAAACTGTGGACTTCGTAGCCGTGGAGACGTAATGACTCAGAAAGAAAACGCCTGATGTTTGGGTCGTCGTCGACAATCAGAATGTGTTTGCAGTCCCCCTCAGAACCCATGTTAAACATTCTCCGTCTGTTTCAGGATACGGTCAAAGGTCTCGCGGATGGTCTGGGTCATAGTCGCGTACTCTTCCAGGAACAATTTTTCCGGTTGACCTGAATTCTCCGGGTAGCCAAGATGCCGGGCCAGTTTGACCAGAGCCGTCTGGTCCGTCGTCAGTTCATTAACGGACTGATCATGTACCAGACGTAATTTGTTTTCCAGCCGGCGCAGAAACTTGTAGCCAGAGGTCAGATTCTCATAGTCCAATAGTGAAATCAAGTTTTCACTCTGCAGGGCAGAGAGAGCATCGACCAGATTGCGGCAGCGTAGCGTCTGCTTATCCTTGCCGTGGAGCAGTTGTAGATACTGAGCGATGAACTCAACATCAACCATGCCACCACGACCGGTTTTGATGTTGCGGTGCTGGTCATTCTCCTTGCCGAGTTCCCTTTCCATACGTTGTCGCAAACGAAAGATCTCTTCAGCAAGATTGTCCGGCAAGGGTCGCTCGTAGACGATCTCAGCAGTCAGTGCATCATAACTTGCTGCCAACGTTGCTGAACCAGCAACCACTCTGGCTTTGATGAGGGCCTGACGCTCCCATGGCGCGGCAGAGCCTTGGTGGTATTCTCGATAAGCCGGTAGAGAAGAAACCAGGGGTCCCTGGTTTCCGGACGGTCTCAGGCGGGTGTCGATCTGGTAAACATATCCCTCCTGAGTTATCAGAGACAGCACGGAGATGATCCTCTGCGCTAGTCGGATAAAGTATTGCTTGTTGGTCTGCGGCTTGAATCGCTCCGGGTCAATTCCTTCAACTGGCCGGGTATCCCCTTCGCCTTCATAAATAAAGATGATGTCGAGATCGGAATGATAGTTCAGTTCCATGCCACCGAGTTTGCCCATGCCGACAATAGCGAATTCCGCTTCGTGGAATGTGACGCTATCCTCTTGGCAACAGGGCAAGCCGTATCGAGCCAGTAGCTCCTCTCGTGCCATAAGTAAGGCCTGTTGCAGGCAGACATCGGCCACTAATGAAAGTTGTCGGGTGGTTTGACCCTGAGGTGTATGACCATGAATATCGTCGAGGGCAATCCGTAGGAACTCTTCATTACGAAAGCGGCGCAGGGTGTTCAGCTTTTCTTCATAATGAGATGCGTTATCCAGGTGCGCTGACAATTCTGCAGTAAGGTCTTCCGGTTCCTTGACGTTCTGAGCATAGTTCCTTGAAACCAGCGAGTCGAGAACTTCCGGGTGCTGGATAAAATTGCGAGACAGGAACTGGCTGGTGGCAAAAAGGGAGACCAGAATTTTAATGATCTCAGGGTTCTCGGCAAGCAGGGAGTAGTAAGTGCCACGTGCCCGCCGACAAGCCTTCAGAAATTTTTCCATGTTTGCCAGGGCCATCGGTGGATCCGGGCTATGCATCACTTCCTGAAAGAGCAGCGGCGCGATCCGGTTAAGTTGCCGACGGGCCCGTTCTGTCAGGTAGCTTTTGGTGCCGCCCTGACGCAGAATCGTCAGGCTCTTGTAGGCACTTTCCGGCTGACGGAAGCCTTTCTCTTCCAGGATATCCATACAGAGGTCCGGGTCTGCGTTGGCATCGAAAAGAAAAGCAACCTCGGGACTGATCTGGGCAGGCAACTCTTCTTCGCTGGTATAGAAAAGGTCACGAAAAATGGCTGTGACCTTCTGCCGATGCTGCTGCAAAACAGTCATGAATGCGGCAGTCTGTTCAAAACCACATCGTCTGGCCAAGGCCGTTAGCTCTTCCGGGCGGGTCGGCAGGTTGTGGGTCTGTTGCTCATTGACGACCTGGATGCGATGCTCAGCAGTTCGCAGGAAGCGGTAAGCGGCAGTCAGATTGTCTCTCTCTTCTGTGGTAATGAGCGTTTCGTCGCAAAGGAGTTGCAGTGCCAGCAGAGAATTGCGTTCCCGCAGATGCTGTTTTTTGCCAGCATTGATCAGTTGCAGAGCCTGAATGAAAAATTCGATTTCCCGGATACCGCCATATCCCAGTTTGAGGTTCAGTTCGCCTTCTTTTTCGCGTGTCAGGCTGCGATCAATTTTTTGTTTCATCATCTTGATGTCATCGATCATGGCATAATCAAGATGACGACGGTAGATGAACGGTTCCAGTCTCTTTAAAAGTCGCTCGCCAAGTGCTTTTGATCCGGCCACAGGACGGGCTTTGAGCATTGCTGAACGTTCCCAGCTCTGTCCCCAACTTTCGTAATAGATCTCTCCGGCAGCCAGGGAATTAGCCATTTCGCCGCTGTTTCCTTCGGGGCGTAAGCGCAAGTCGACGCGGAAGACGAAGCCGTCCTCGGTCGGCTGGCCGATCGCCTTACTGATCAGCTCCGCTAGCTTGACGAAGTACTGGTGAAGCGAAATTCGGTTGCGTTGGCCACGTATCGGGTCAGTGATGCCTGTGGTCTGACCACGGTCTGAACTGTAGAAGTAAATCAGGTCGACATCAGAAGAAAAGTTCAGTTCACAACCGCCAAACTTGCCCATGCCGAGAATGGTGAACTCGGCCTCCTCCGTCGGGGTCATATCCTCAGAGTCAAGTAGAGGGATGCCGTATTCGGCTTGTAACTGAATTTTGCAGATTTCGAAAGCTCGTTGCAGGGTCGCGGCGGCCAGTGACGAAAGTTCCTCTGTGACTTCTTCCAACTCCGCTATACCACACAGGTCGCGACCCCCAATGCGTAACATCTCCTGCGCTTTAAAAATACGCAGGCCTTTTTTTAAGGCAGTGGTATCGGCTTGGTCAGTAATCAGTAGGCGCAGTTCCGCGGACATCTGCTCTTCGGTTTTCGTGTTGTTGATTTGCCCCTTGCGGAACAGGCCGGCAAAAAAACTTGCCCGGCGGCAGAGAATTCCGGAAAGAAACGATGAGGCACCGAGGATTATCAGTAATTGCCGGGAAGAGGTTTGATCAATGAGTGCAATCGACAAATCAGATTTGTCAACGATCCCACTCAGACGCTCGAGGTTATTAAGTGCCTGATCCGGATCAGCTGTTAGCAATGCCTGGCGGGCAAGGTCGGTCACCAGCTCAGGGTTTTCCAGAAAACTTTGCAACAGAGCAAGGTTGGTCGCGGTCTTTGCTGGCTCAGCAAACCCCGCTGTTGCGGCAGTCTCAGCAAGAGCCTTCTCATTACCAGACAGGAGGTCCTCAAGCCATGTCGGAATCTCAGCAAAAATCATCAGGTCGTTTATCCACTCCGTCGGACATAAGTTGCCAGTTGCTCGGTGTAATTACCTTGAGCGACGCCGTGCTCCGTGATGATGGCAGTGACCAGACTGGCTGGGGTGACATCAAAGGCCGGGTTGAAAACGGTAATACCAGCAGGCGCCAGTTGTTGCTCGCCGATGTGAGTGACCTCGCGAATATCTCGTTCTTCGATAGGAATCTGCGATCCATCAGCGATCTGCAGATCGATTGTCGAGGTCGGTGCTGCGACGTAGAAGGGAATGTTGTGCTCTTTGGCAAGGACGGCGACGGTGTAGGTGCCAATCTTGTTAGCAACATCACCGTTAGCCGCAATGCGGTCGGCACCGACAATCACGGCATCGATTGCGCCTTTGGACATCAGATAACCTGCCATGTTGTCGCAGATCAGTACCGTCTGGATGTTGTCTTTTTGCAACTCCCATGCTGTCAGTCGCGAACCTTGTAGGAAAGGGCGGGTTTCATCAGCAAAAACGGCAACGTCTTTGCCAGCAGCCACCGCCGCACGAATCACTCCCAGAGCTGTGCCGTAGCCGCCTGTGGCCAGCGCACCCGCGTTGCAGTGCGTCAGGATGCGCACCTGGTCAGGCAGGAGTGCGGCACCATGCCGGCCCATGCTCATGTTGATGCGGATGTCGTCTTCGTTAATGGCCATCGCCTCATACTCAAGGCCGATCTTCAGGTTACTCACCGGTTGATCGGGATTGGCACGCGCCAGACTCTTCATGCGCTCCAGGGCCCAAAAGAGGTTGACCGCCGTTGGCCGGGTTCCAGCAAGGACGTCACAAACCTGCGCAAACTCGGTCATAAAATCGGCATAATTCTCTGTCTCAATGGCAAGAGCGCCGAAGTAGGCACCATAAGCGGCGGTAATACCGATGGCCGGCGCGCCACGAACCACCATGCTGCGAATCGCTTCGGCAACTTCCTGATAGTCGGTGTACTCCAACCAGCTTTCTTCGGTCGGCAGGAGACGCTGGTCGATCAGGCGCAGGACGCCGTCGCTGTATTTGATCGGGCGGATGCCGCCGGCATTGGGAAAAGCACCACAGTTACTCATAGTTTAATCCTGTTTGAATGATAATCCGAAAGTATGCCACCAAGTCACAAAGACGCCAAGAAACCCCTTGGTCTATCGGGCTACCTGTAAAAAAGGTTGCCGTAATAAATTGTTTGTCCTCTTTGGTGCCTTTGAGTCTTGGTGGCCATCACGATCATTGTTTGGTCATGGAGCTGTTATCCTTTTAGTTTCGTTTTGAGGAGTTGATTGACCATGCCAGGATTGGCTTTGCCCTGGCTGGCTTGCATGACCTTGCCGACGAAAAAGCCGATCAGCTTGTCTTTGCCGCCGAGGTATTCGGCAACCTGGTCCGGGTTGGCGGCAATCACCTCATTGATGAGGCCTTCGATCTCCTCAGTATCGGTGACCTGTTTGAGGCCTTCTTTCTCAATAATCTGGTCGACGGTCTGGTCGTTTTGCCACATTTTTTCGAAGACGGTCTTGGCAATTTTCCCGGAAATCGTATCATCAGCTATGCGTGCCAGAAGGTCGGTGAGTCGCTCCGGGGTGACCGGCGTGTCGGCAATGGCCGTGTCGGTTTCCTTGAGCTTGCGCAATACCTCACCCATGATCCAGTTCGCACAGCCCTTGGCATCTTTGGCGAGCGTAACACACGCATCAAAATAATCAGCCAATTCGCGATCAGCAGCAAGCACCCCGGCGTCGTAGGTGGTCAGCCCCAACTCTTCAACAAAGCGGGTGCGTTTTGCCTCGGGCAGCTCGGGAAGAGTGGCACGCACCTCTTCGATCCACTCCGGACTGATCACCAAAGGCACCAGATCGGGATCGGGGAAGTAGCGGTAGTCGTGGGCGTCTTCCTTGCCGCGCATGGAGCGGGTCATGCCGCTGTTGCTGTCAAATAAGCGGGTTTCCTGAATAACCTTGCCGCCATCCTCAATCAGGTCAATCTGGCGTTCCACCTCATATTCAATGGCCTGTTTGATGAAGCGAAAGGAATTGATATTCTTTAGTTCTGCACGAGTACCGAGCTCTTCTTGTCCCCAAGGGCGGACCGAGATGTTGGCGTCACAACGGAAGCTGCCTTCTTCGAGGTTGCCATCGCAAACACCGAGGTAAACGACAATCTGATGCAATTTCTTCAGGTAGTCGATGGCCTCATCGGCAGAGCGCATATCCGGTTCCGAAACAATTTCCAGTAATGGCGTACAGGCCCGGTTGAGGTCAACCAGAGAGTTGCTGGAGGTCTCCACAGTCTCGCCGTGAATCAGTTTTCCCGCATCTTCTTCCATGTGTGCGCGAGTGATGCCGATACGCTTGCGTTCACCATTTTCCAGGTCGATATCCAGCCAGCCATGCTCGCAGACCGGTAATTCGAATTGGGAAATCTGATAACCTTTCGGCAGGTCTGGATAGAAATAGTTTTTGCGCGCGAAAATCGAACGTGGCGCAATCTGACAGTTGGTCGCCAGCCCGGTTCGGATGGCAAGCTCCACGGCCTTCTGGTTGAGAACTGGAAGAGCGCCTGGTAGCGCCAGGCAGACCGGGCAGGTCTGTGAGTTGGGTGTCTGTCCGAATTCTGTGGAACAGCCGCAGAAAATCTTGGTGTTGGTGGTCAGTTGGACATGGACCTCCAGCCCGATGACAGTTTCGTAACGTTGAGTCATAAATTAAACCTCTTGCCGCCAAGACTCCAAGTCACAAAGAAACAATAAATCAACTGTGTGCTTTTGCTTGGCGCCTTAGTATCTTGGTGTCGATTAAAATTCTGGTTTCCGTTTATGCCATTCTGTTGCCTGCTCAAAGGCATAAGCGGTGCGCAGCATGGTTACTTCGTCGAAAGGTTTGCCGATCAGTTGCAGGCCGATAGGCAGACCCTCTGTGGAGAAGCCACAGGGCAGGCTCATGGCACAGGTGCCGGCAAGGTTGGCCGGGATTGTATAAATGTCGGACAGGTACATCTGCATAGGATCGTTGACTTTCTCGCCCAGCGCGAAGGCCGGGGTTGGAGCCACCGGTGCCAGGAGCGTATCGACTTTTTCAAAGGCGTTCAGAAAATCCTGGCGGATCAGGGTCCTCACCTTTTGAGCTTTGAGATAATAGGCATCGTAGTAGCCTGAGGAGAGCGCGTAGGTGCCGAGCATGATGCGACGTTTTACTTCCGTGCCGAAACCGGCGGCTCGACTCTGCATGTACATGTCGATCAGGTTCTCCGCATTTCCGGCGCGCAGGCCGTAGCGCACGCCGTCGTAGCGGGCCAGATTACTGGAGGCTTCAGCGGTGGCAATCAAGTAGTAACAGGCAACCGCATAGGCGGTGTGCGGCAGGGTGACTTCGATGATCTCAGCACCAAGCTCGCGGTAGGTTGCAGTGGCCTGCGCAACGGCTTTGCGTACATCGCTATCCAGGCCCTCTATGAAATACTCCTGTGGCAGACCGATTCTGAGCCCCTTCAGATCGCCGGTCAGGCTGGCTTGATAATCGGGAGTCGGAGTGTCCACCGATGTGGAGTCTGCCGGGTCGTAGCCGGCAATTGCCTGCAACATCAGAGCACAATCGCGCACATCCCGGGTGAGCGGGCCGACCTGGTCCAGGGATGAGGCATAGGCAACCACCCCATAACGGGAGACGCGGCCGTAGGTCGGTTTCAGTCCGACCACACCGCAATGTGAGGCCGGCTGGCGGATTGACCCACCCGTGTCTGTGCCCAGTGCTGCAGCAGCCTGGCGGGCCGCGATGCAAGCAGCACTGCCGCCCGATGAGCCGCCCGGGACATGCTTGAAGTTCCAGGGGTTGCGAACCGCGCCGAAGGCACTGTTCTCGTTGGAACTGCCCATGGCAAACTCGTCCATGTTTAACTTGCCGACAATCACGGCCCTCTGAGCTTTAATGCGGGCAATAGCCGTGGCGTCATAGGGTGCAATGTAATTTTTTAGTATGTTGGAAGCACACGTCGTTGGTAGCCCGGTGGTGTTGAAAATATCTTTTACTGCGATAGGCAGGCCGGTCAAGGGAGCAATGTCGCCGGCGGCGAGTGCCTGGTCGGCTGCGAGTGCCTCGGCCATCGCGGTTTCATTGCAAGTGGTAATGAAACTGTTGATCTCATGGTTGGTTGCTGCAATGCGATCCAGGTAGGCTGTCGTCACCTCAACCGCCGAGAGCTCCCGGCTATCCAGTCTTGTGCGTAATTCTGCCAGGGTCAGATTGTAAATCGTCATAATGTTTTATCCGTGAGAAGGTGATCGTTTATTCGATGACTCGGCGGACCCGGAACGCGCTCTCTGCAGCGTCAGGAGCATTGCTGAGGGCCTGCTCTGGAGTAAAGCTGGTCTTGATTTCATCCGTCCGAAAGGCATTCTCCATGGGGACCGCATGAGCCGTTGGTACGATACCGTCGGTATTGAGAGCTTTCAGCTGTTCCACATAGTCGAGGATCGCATCCATTTCGTGGGTCAGGGAATCGAGCTCCTTGTCAGTCAAAGCCAGTCGAGCCAGGCGTCCTACATGCTCGACTTCTGCACGAGTAATTTTCATTTTCTAGTAAACCTCCAAGGTTTGATCTCGTCTAAAAAAGTAAAAAAGAAAATTAGCACGGGCTCCCATGAGATGGCAAGCAAGAGAAGTAGTCGTATCGATGGTCTTTTTTTGATTTAGCTCTGTTAGCGTCCGGTGTTGATATATGTTCCCGTTAACTGTAATACCTGCTGAGCTGTCCACAATATGTGACAAATCCGCCATATGTGGTGGACGGCTCAGTGGAGGGCACTCTTCGCGGCCTCTGCTTGCCGGTAGCTTTTACCAGTGTTCTTAGATAGTTACAGTCTTGACAGCGACACATTTTATTGGGCACGCTTGTTGCTGTTTCTACTAATAGCAAAACATGGTCACAGTTGAGCTTTCTTCGATATTCGAAGCCTCTTCTGTCTTATCTTAACAACTGGGAATTGATTGCTATACTACATGGTGATGGCACAGTGTATTGTAAGAGAATATGTTGCGTCTGACTAAGAGGCCGTTTAAAAGACCATCAATAAACCAGAAGGTTTTTTGAACTCAGATTTTCAAACTTAAAGGGAGGCTTTATTATGTTACAGATTTTAAAGAAGAGTTCAGTACTAATGATCGCAGTGACGATGTTGTGGGGGTGTGCTCAACCGCCATCACAAACTCAAAAAGGCGCTATGTACGGGACGGGTATTGGCGCGGCTGTTGGCGCAGGTTTGGGCCAGGTGATCGGTGGCGATACCAAGTCAACCCTGATCGGCACCGGGATCGGTGCTGCGATTGGTGGCATCGCCGGCGGTAGTATCGGTCGTTATATGCAAAATCAGGAATCGGCTTTGCAGCAACAGTTCGCGGCGTCAAATGTGGCTGATGTCCAGCGCAATGTTGACGTGTTGACGGTCACCTTCAAATCGGACGTGCTGTTCGATGTGAACTCGGCAACGCTCAAAGCTGGAGGTTATACGGAAATCAACCGCGTGGCTCAGGTGCTGACGCAATACCCACGGACCAATATCCAGATTGCCGGACACACCGACAGTAGCGGAGCAGAGGCCTACAATCAGCAACTTTCTGAAAGCCGGGCCATGAGTGTGCAGAATGCTCTGGCCAACCAGGGCGTTGCTGCGAACCGCATGCGGGCTGTCGGGTTTGGTGAGGGACAGCCGATTGCTGACAACTCTTCAGAATCAGGTCGTCAGCTGAATCGACGGGTGGTCGTCACTATTGCTCCACAGCAGGGCGGAACTTATTAACTTCTCATTTGTCTTGTTGTGACCAATAAAAAAGGCGTCTCCATACCGGAGGCGCCTTTGTTTTTTATGTGAGGGACAGGATTATTTAGCCTGGCCGTTGTCATCAATTTTGTCGGGATCCTGACCAGACTTTTCTTCGTCGCCTTCTTTAACGCCGTCTTTGAAGCTGCGCAATCCTTTGCCCAAGGATGCGGCTACAGAAGGGAGTTTTCCAGCACCAAAAACAATCATTACAAGTACCAGAATGATAATCAGTTCTGTTGTGCCTAGTCCGAACATGAGAGTGACTCCTTGAGTAGGTTGTTTGAGCCATCATCATAGTCATCTTTAGAGAAAAATCAACTGATTTGCACTTTGCTGCCAGCCTATGCTGCAAATATGAATAGAAAACGGGGGCTGGCTGGCGCCAGCCCCCGTAAACCCCGAATACATTTCAGGACAGTTATTTGGAACGTGCGAACTTAGGATTGTCCATCGGATCACCTTTGTAGCCCAATTCCTGCCACTTCATGCGGCCGTTGTCGCCGTGGCAATCAAGGCATCCTAGAGCTTCTTCCTTGGGAGAAACCATGTGGTTGATGCTCCAGTACATCTCGGTTGGTGCAAAACCGTATTCACCGCTGTAAGGGAGACCGCTGGCTTCCATACCGAGACGTGCTGCCTTGTCCCAGTCGTAGTCGACCCAGTAGCCACCGTCACCGAAGACTTTGGCGGTGATGAAATAATTGTTTTTTGAATCGTAAATCTGCTTGCCGGAATGCAGTTTGAAAGGATGCAGCTTGGCTTTCTCGTCCTTGATGTCACCGTTCGGGTAAGTCAGATAGGTGACTTTGTCCGGGTCCATCTTGTCGCCGCGATTGTAGGCATTGGCGCTACCGTTGTACCAAAGATACTTGGGCGTAACCATCTTGCCCCAGGTAAAGTGGCCTTTTTTCTTGTTGTATGAGTGCTTGCCGTTTTCATCAACGGGTGCCTCAATGTCCTGTCCGGCAGTTGACCAGTCCCAAGAAAGCTTGGTGGGGACTTCTTTGGCAAAGAAAGGGATGTGGCACGTTTGGCAGGAGATATCTTCCGCGTGCTTGTTCAGACGACTCTGCGCATGAGGAGCCTCTTCATGGCACTTAGCGCAGGACAGATGACTTGTCCCGCCCGGTGAAACACCCAACGAATTGCCGGGGATGGCGTGTGCTTCGGTGACGTGGCACTCCGTGCAAGCAAAATCATTGCCGTCGGTATCCATATGGACGTCTGTGGATCGGGTGGGATATTCCATGGAAGAATCCAGGTCGCCATGCTTGACTGCGTCGCCACCGCCACCGTAGAAGTGACAGGTGCCGCAGTTGAATCGGCTCGGTTTGCCGACGCTCTGAGCAACATAGAGCAGGTCAACGCGTTTGGCAGGGTTGCCGGCCCCGGTTGGCTCTTTCACATAGGTGCCGGTGGTATCATGGCAAACTAGGCAATCGATGTTGCCGGGATTTGTGAAGTCGAAGCTGGAGTCTTCCCAGCCGTAGCCGGCGTGGCAGCTGGTGCAGCGTGGCTCGTTGCCGGAGATCGAGGTGCAGAAATTGTTGATGGCGTTCTTCTTGCCGCGAACGACCTTCTTGCCGTCAACAATTTGCTCCTGTTCCCATTTCCAGTGGGTGGTCTTCATGAAGTCGGTAGCTTGCTTCTCATGACATTTCAGACACTGTGCCGTAACTTCCGGACCGGTCTCTAAGGGACCCTGCAGATAGTAGGAATGATCGTTTTCGGCAGCCATTGCAGTGGCCGCAGTCAGGGCGAGGAGCAGGACGCTACATAGAACGCCCAACCTAAATACTCGTTTCATAATTGTTTCTCCTTGCATGTTGTTTTCTGTTAGTTTTTTAACTTTTTTTATATTTACCAGAAAACCGGCTGTTGACAACTTAACATAATATATTGATATATAGATTAATGTAGGCAAATATAAAGAGGGAGAGGCGAGCCTCTCCCCCTATGGTTGTCTGGCGCTTAGAACTTGACCGTCAGCGAAGCATTCAGATCGTATGCCGTATCAACAACAGGCATCAGAGAATAAGCGACACCGTTTTTAACGTCGTCAACTTTCTGTGGTTGACCGACCGGCGAACCGCTGCCGGTATACTCGTAGTCGTAGTAGATGCCGCTGAGCTTGATGAACATGTTCGGGTTGACATCGAAGATGTAATAAGCTTCACCAGCATGTCCGCGGGTAGCTATCTTGCTGCCCATTGCGTCATCTTGACCTTGGGTGAAAGGGGTCCAGTATTCAGAACCGTAGTTGTACTCAAGACCGAGTTTGCCCATTGGCGCCGGAATCTGTACGCCGGCGTAGAAGCCGTAGCCTTCCTGGTCCTCGGCGTTGGTGGCATGCTTCGGGACCATGATGACTTCGGTGCCGGTGGAATTCAATTCAGCTTCGTAGACAGCATCGGTACCCATGCCGCCGAACATGCCCGCGTTGCCGGTAGGGCGCAGTATGGTCATGCCGACTGAAGTAAACCAGTTGATACCGTTATCTTCCTCGCGGGCAAATACGATGCCGCCAAGATCGATGTCACCAATCGTGGTGCTGGGTTGGTAGCGAGTGACAAAGTTGAAGGTGGGAAACTTTTGCATGTCTTGATAGAGGGTTGGGGCAAACAACTCAGCGTACTGGGTCGGGAAGGCGATGACCCCTTTGAAGCCGTCGTTAATGTCCATGGCGCGGAAGGCAGTGACTTGCAGAAAGTTGGTGCCATCGTTGAGGATGTCGACGTTGAAACCGCCAAAATGGGTGTCTTTTGTAGTGATATCGTTGAACATCTCACCATTGCCCCACTCAGACTCAAAGCCCTGACCGTAGCAGAAGCGGGCGGTGAAGCCTTCTAGGCCAATATTCTCGAAATGTTTGCCAATAGTAATGCCGTCAAAGTTGAGGTCCATGACGTTTCCGGTCGGAGTGCCTCCGCGCATTTCATTCTCGCGGTACTGGGTCGGGGGACCGTCAGTCGAGGGGCGACGGCCGATCGAGAGGTAGATGCCGCTGTCGGCGATGTTGCTCCAGTCAAAGTAAGCGCGGTCAACCCGCAGCATGTCGCCGGTGGTGTTGCCACCGTTGTTACCGTCCATGGTGAAGCTGTTCCAGGAATCAAACACCTTGGAACCGGTAGAGTCACCCCAGTTTTTGAACATGGACAGACGACCGGAAAATTTGACGTTGTCCCAGACCTTGGCATTCATGTTGAGGCGCAAGCGTGAGGTATAGAGGATGTCGTTGTTGATGTCGGAGGTTTTGGGCCCGTCAGACATGACAAACGGCATGACGCCGGACAACTGACCTGCAAAAAAAGCATCCTGCATGGCGGGATTAGCCAGCATCATTTTGGTGATCGGGGTTAGGGCATTGCTGCCGAATGCACCTGCCAGCATATCAGCTCGCGAACCGGTTCCTGGGGTAGCAAAGGTCAAAAGATTTCCGCCAGCATCTGCCAACTGAGCGTTGAATTTAGCAAAGTCCGGATCTCCTGGATTCATTGCCTTAGACGCAAAGTCGTCAAAGTTAACTTGAATCGCCGGGTTAAATGTCACATCATTATAATGCAGGCTGTGAGCCTTAAACCGCGCGTCACCCGTCAACTCAATGCGGTCGAGTGCGGAGTGTCGCTCCGGTCCATTGAGGCGATCGGAGAGCTCCTCGAGTTCGCCACTCAACTCCTGGATTTGCTTCTGCAGCTCTGAGATCATGGCATCCTCCTGGCCCACCGCGAAAGCGGTTGCTGGTAGAGCCAGCAGGGCAGCCATGATCAGGTAAAGAAATTTTTGCATCTTCATGCCTCCTGAAAAAAAGTAAAAAGTTACTGGCCGCAGGTCGCCGGTTGTGGCGAGTCTGCAGCGTGATCATACATAAACTGCATGATGTCAATAAGTTCGTTTGTCTTGATCTTGTCCCATGTGCCTGGGGCCTTCTTGTTGTGCTGGTCTTTGGTGTAGAAGCGTTCCCACTGTTGCTGAGTCTTGGAAAGCGGCGTCATTGTGCCTCCATCCGCGCCGGTCACATGACAATACTTGCATTTTTCATTCGCCAGTGCTTTGCCACTCTTGGCGTCGCCGCCCTCAATTGCGGCCTGAACAACAGTCGTCGTAACCAGCGTGGCAACTAGGAGAGTCAGAGAAAGGAAGATGAGAGATTTAACACAATTTTTCATGGCCATGCCTCCAACGGGGAAAAGGATCCGCGTTTGATCTCCCTCATTCAATAAATCAACCGCAAGTCTGTGGCTGGGGAGAATCTGCCGCGTGATCGAACAGGAACTGCTGGATGTCTTTCAAGTCCTGTTCCGAAATATCTTTCCATGCCTTTTCATCATGATCTTTCTTGTCAAAGAAGCGATCCCATTGCGACTGGATTTTGCTCATCGGTGTGAATTCGCCTGCTTCGTCACCACTGGAATGACAGGTTTTACAGGTCTTTTTGAAAAGGTGTTTGCCCTTGCGCGGATTGCCGCCTTCTGCAGCTATGGCTGCAGTGGCAATGAATGCTGCCAGCGTAAGAAAGAGTACCGGTTTAATGAGCATTTTCATGATTTGTGTACCTCCGCTTTTTTGTTTTTGCCCTACTCGTTTTTTGTTGATTGCGGCTAAGTTGAGAATGAGATAGCCAAACGGTTAATGTTATCTTTCATATATCTCAATTACACAATTTATGCCAACCGTGTATTAGCATATTTAAATTACCGAATTATTTGAAAAAATACTCGATCTGGTGTGTTGGTTGCGTTAAGATGATTTAAATGTTTTGCGCCAAAGGACTGATCTCCTCTGTGATATGACCGAAGAATGTCACCGAATGAATGAGTAATCGAATGCTCACAAATTTCTTGTGCTTTTGATATTGCTTAACAGAAACATGCTTTTTGCCGGAGGACACAGAATAAGGCTGTTTTGGTGGCCGAATGATGTAGGTCAATTGAATTTCTTCTGGCTGTTTTTAAATAAACTCTTTATATTCAGACTGTTGTGCTTGTTCACGTTTGCGAAAGGATGAATCTGTAATATGAGCAAAGTTATACAAGACGAATCGTCAACGCCCTTGAGTTGGGTCGAAATACAGAGCCATAAAATGAAGACTCCCTTGCTGGACCGCCAGTCGCGATTCCTGCTGCTTGCCAAGGCCCGCTGGCTCTTCCTTGGCTTTGTCGCCATATATGGTGCCTGTGCCGGTATCGCCTACACCTTCAGCGATTATGGTTGGTTCCTTACCACACCTCAATTGCTCGGTCTGCTGCTCAGCCTGTTACTTATTCTCACCTATAATGCCGTTTACTACTTCAATGCCGATCGTATGGCGAGCGTGGCTTGGGGACGTCACCTTCTGGTTCTACTTGACTACCTGTGTGTAACCTTGCTGATTCACTTGAGCGGTGGCGCTGTAAGCTGGTTCTGGCCGGTCTATATTCTGGTAACTTTCGAGGCGGCGATCCTGATCGCAAGCCGCTTACAGGTTTATCTTCTCGGGATGTTTGCTGGCTTCTGTTATGCGTTTGTTCTTGCTGCTCAATATTTCAGTGTTTTGCCTTATATCAATATGCCGTTTATCGATCCGGAGCTGCACCACCACGGCTTATTCCTGGTTTTGATGTGGTTCTGGGTCAGTTTGTTGAATACGGTCTCCGCCGTAGTCAGCAACTATCTGATGAATGTTCTGCGTCGTGGTCATGCTCAGGTTCAGGCTACCGAGGCTCGTCTCAAAGAATTTCTCGAGGGTGCCAACGACCTTATCTTTAGTGTCAAACCTGATGGCCAGTTTCTCTACGCAAACCGGGCATGGGAACGGGTGCTCGGATACGATCGAAACAAATTGTGCGATTTGTCTCTTGATGATGTCATTGACGCTGATATGCGGGTCAAATGTATGGCGGAGATAGAGAAGGCAACCAGGGGGGAGCGGGTCGATCCACTGGAAGGTCGTTTAATGACTCAAGGTGGAGAGACCGTTGACGTTGAAGGCACAATTACTTGTAGCTTTCAGAATGGTGAAGCAGGTGCCGTCTGGGTTATTTGCCGAGACTTGACAATGCGTAAGAAAGCCCAGGAACAGCTCTATTTCATGGCGCATCACGATCAGTTGACCCGTTTGCCAAATCGGCTTTTCTTCGCTGATCGCCTGCGTCAGGCGCAGGCTCTGGCCAAACGAGAGAAACATATATGTGGCATCCTTTACCTGGACCTCGACCGGTTTAAAATCATCAATGACACTCTCGGCCATGCTGTAGGCGACATCCTCCTGCAGGAAGTTGGCAAGCGTTTACATGGCTGTGTGCGTGAAGTCGATACCGTTGCCCGGATCGGTGGTGATGAGTTTTCAATCGTCCTTGTCAATCTTGGTCATGCCGTGGATGCCGAGCAGGTTGCCAGCAAGATTCTCAAAGCTCTCGCCAAGCCGGTTCAAGCTGGTGAGAATGAGCTCTATATCACGACCAGTATTGGTATCAGTCTCTATCCGACGCATGATGATGACCCTGAGGGTCTGCTGAAAAAAGCGGATGCTGCGATGTATCAGGCCAAGGAGCAGGGCCGTAATAATTATCAGGTGTACGATGCTTCAATGGATCTAGACGCCGAGCGCCGCATGACGCTTGAGGGTGGCATGCGAAGAGCAATCGAACGCGACGAATTCCATCTCTTGTATCAGCCGAAAATTGACTCTGCGAGTAACAAAATTATTGCTCTTGAGGCTCTGATCCGCTGGGAGCATCCGGAACTTGGAACCTTGCCACCTTCTGAGTTCATTGCCTTGGCCGAGGAGACTGGTCTTATTCTCCCAATCGGCGAATGGGTGATGCGACGGGTTTGTCAGGACAATCGGCGATGGCAGGAACAGGGACTGCCCAACGTCCGTGTTGCTGTTAACCTCAGCGGCTACCAATTGCAGGCCAAAAATTTTGTCGCGACGGTCAAAGGTATCCTTGAAGAGACTGGTCTTGCCGCTGAGTATCTAGAATTCGAAATCGGCGAAACTGTGATCATGCAGAATCCGGAGTTTGCCGTGAGTGTGTTGACCCAAATGCGCGACATGGGCATCCATATCTCGATCGATGATTTCGGGACTGGATATTCCTCTCTAGCGCATCTTAAACGATTCTCCGTGAACACTCTGAAGATCGATCGAACCTTTGTTCGCGACATAGAGCTCAACTCGACCGATGCGGCGATTACCAGTGCGATCATCTCTATGGGTAATAGTCTGAACCTCAAAGTGATTGCCGAAGGGGTTGAGACCGAAGGACAGTTCGCCATGCTGAAAGAGAAACATTGCGACGAGATGCAGGGCTACCTTTTCAGTAGACCTGTGCCGGTCGAGGCAGTGGAAGTGCTGTTGCGTGATGGCTTGGCGAAAAGAGAAGGTGAAAAAGATAGCGGAATCTAGCAGCCCGTCGGACAATCAGGGCTGAAGCGAAAATTTGAATATTTGAGGTCAGATTTTGGCTCATTTGAGAGTAATAGCCGTAGCTATTGGTCGAAAAGGAGCTGAAATATGGACCAAATAGACGAATTTGCAGCCAGTTTATTGATTGTCCGAC
>JAGXHM010000124.1 GCA_024636155.1 Deltaproteobacteria bacterium | reverse complement strand
AATCGAGCTGCCTTTGTCCTCTCAGCCGGACCAAACGGGACGGTTGAGACCCCAGTCTTTTCAATTTCTACACTCGGCGATGACATTGGCATCCGGGTTAAGTAACAGCTAGAACAATCAAAACTAAGGGCCGGTGAAGAGAACCCTTCACCGGCCTTTTTTACGTAGAACAGCTTATTACCTCCTCTTATCTTTCTTCCCCCCGTTTCTCTGCTCCAAATTGTTCACCGCAGAAGGTCTATAGTTAAGACCGAACCAACCTCCATTGACTACTCCTTTTCTTGTCATTCCCGAAGCAATTCTGATCGGGAATCCAGATTTTGTCTGAGCGAAGGGCTGGATCCCCGATAGAGACATTCGGGGAAGACAGTTCAAATGCCAAGGCTGTCTCTCGCAGAGTACACAGAGGGCGCAGAGAAGAGCAAAGTCAAAAGTAATATTAGCCGCGGTGATAATCTGTCAAGGTCTGATAGTTCAAAGGCTGAAGGGATTGTTGTTCTCAAGTTTTCTCCGCGGTCTCTGCGCTCTCTAGTGAGCATGCGAACGGGCGAAAAAAGCTGTTATGCTGTCATTCCCGAAACGATTCTGATCGGGAATCCAGATTTTATCTGTGCGAAAGACTGGATCCCCGATAGAATCCTTCGGGGATGAGAGATTCTCTCCTGACACCTTTATATTTGTACCCAAAAGATTGAATTGCAACCGAATTCAATCTTCTGTAGACTTAGCGTATCTTCAGAATATCACATCAACCCGAACAATGGAGCCCCTTGCGATGAAACTGAGCGAAGCTGTCAAGCCAATTACCTACTTTAAATCGCACTCGGCTGAGGTTTTAAAAAACCTCGAAGAGAAAGGAACTTCGCTCATCATCACTCAAAACGGAGAAGCCCGTGCCGTTGTCATGAGTATTCGCGAGTATGAAAGCATCAAAGAGGCCACTGCACTGTTGCACCTTGTTGCCCAAGGTGAACGCAGTATCCGCGAAGGGCGTGGTCTATCGCTCAACGACGGTTTTGCGCAGCTCTGGAGCAACATCGATCGACTGGATCAAGAAAAATGAACAGTCGGCATGTCATACTCGCCCCCGATTTTCTGTCTGATCTTTTTGAACTTTATCAATATGTCGCCGTCAAAGATGGCAAGCAAAGAGCCAGGGAGCTTGTTGAAAAGATCGAAAAAAACGCTCGTGATTTGCAAGATTTCCCGGAACGGGGGCACCAACTCCCAGAACTTGCGGCAATGGGCATTCAGGATATTCAGGAAATTGTCGTTTCCCCTTATCGGATCCTCTACAAAATGCAGGGAGAGA
The DNA here is from genome assembly GCA_024636155.1 of Deltaproteobacteria bacterium. GTDB lineage: Bacteria > Desulfobacterota > Desulfuromonadia > Desulfuromonadales > BM103 > M0040. The sequence continues at coordinate 6,672 of JAGXHM010000124.1, read as the reverse complement.
GTGTGCATATTTTAGCGTGCATAGACAGTCACAGAGATCTGGAACAAGCACTCATCCGTCGTTCGCTATAAAACATGCCGGAACAAACAGGACGTCGGGGTTTTGCAATCTGCCTCAGCGCGTTTCACTGTCCAACTCACCGTTGGATGACTTTCTTACGCCTTCCTCATTTCTCATGATTTTTATGTGCACTTTGTGCTTTTTGTGGAGATGCCTCTGATTGGTCAAAATGATTATGGGTTGACCAAACATCAAGAGCAAAGCCCTACCCGCAAAGCATTACTCTCCCCGTTCTCCCTTTAGCTGCCCGACAAAACTCGCCAGAGCTTCGGACATCTCGGGATAATAAATCTTCGACCAAGGGAGCTTCTGCAACGGTTGAACCAGATCGAATGCAGCTTCGGCTTCGCCCATACTCGCCAGCAACTGTGCCATCTGGAGTTTTATTTGATGATTATCCGGAAATGCGTCCTGCGCGAGTTTCAACATACGTAACGCCTCATCCGGCCGCTTTTTCTCATAGGCCATATCCGACAGCGCCAGATACTCAAGCGCATAAACCTTATCGATCGCTACCGCCTCAGCCAGAGAACCGAGGGCGGCCGTCCCCATACCATTCTCGGCCGCGGCACGATAGAGGCTGAATTTCACCCACGCTGACTCCGGCGTCAACTTCTCCATCTCCAGCGCCAGCTCCAGCTTCTTCTCTTTCTGAAAAAAATTATCGAGATAGAGGATATCCCCCTGCAGCTTCCAGCTTTTTGGGATCGGCTGCTCAAACAGTTCCGGATTCTCGACAAACGCTTGTACCACCTCGCCAACAAAGCGGACATCGAGGGCGATCCGTCCTTCTAGGTTGCCTTCAGCAAAAGTGACCGCCAGCACCTGTATCTTGCAATCACGCAGCTCTTTAAGTGTTTCAAAAACCAACGGGAAGATCGGCGTCGCAATCTCGTTCTTATACATTTTCTGAAAATAGCTCTGATCAAAATGCACGATCACCGGGCCGGTGATCTCGGACAGGTTCGGCAGCGATGCTGCGACAAAAGGGGTTTCACGCAGAGTACCGGTCACCTGATTGTTAACGACTGCAACACTCTCCCGTTCGGTTTCAGACGCTATGCGGCTATCCTTCAGTTGCTGTCTAAATTTTTCCTGAGACAGTTCCAACTCGGCATCACGCATCGGCAGCGCCCACAGCAGCTGCCCGAACCAGCCATTGCGCAACGCGGCATCAACGGTCATTACCGGCAACATGAGCGGATCTGACCGACGCAGAGTACTACGTTCTGCAATGACTGCTGCTGTTTCAACGCTGATCAATGAAGCGGCCTCTGAACGTAGAGTCTCAGGTGTCGGAATCAACATCGGGTCATTGGAGAGCAATAGCAAGGTCGGCTGCTGCTCCGAATATTGTCGCCAGACCGCCAACGCCTCACTGGCGACTTCAACCCGCTTTAACGGTATCGATTCCAAAAAAATCAATTTAGGCTGTTGGTCCACAGCTTGAACCGGAGACTGCAACTTCTTTGTCTTAACAATTGTCTCTTCTTTACGATCACAACCAGAAATTATAAGCACCAGAGACACAACAAGAAATACAGAACGAATCAATAATTTACTCTTCATAAATTCCCCACGAATGAACACGATACAAACTGAAAAAAGTACCACATGATCCGCACTCAGTCTATTCATCAGGCTGTTAATTACATGGCTTGAAGGAAACAGCTCATGACGCCATAATGTCACTGACATTACTTAACATTACGGAGGTATTATGTCGCAAATAACAGCACGCCTGCCGGACGAAATTGTTACCGCTCTTGATCGGGCAGCACAATCACTACATCGATCGCGAGCCGACATCATCCGTCAGGCAATTGAAGCATACCTTGAAGATTTTGACGATCTCTCCATAGCGATTGACCGCTTACGCGATCCGTCAGACGAAACTGTCGATTGGCAGGAGGCACGTCGTGTTTTACTCGCTGGAGATTAAGCAGAGCGCACTTAAAGAAATTCAGAGACTGGGTAAACCGGATCGTCAGCGTCTTGTCGACGCGATAGATAAACTCATTGAGAATCCGCACATTGGCAAACTTCTTAAAGGAGAACATTCTGGCCTGCGACGCATCCGTGTTGGATCTTACCACGTCATCTATGAAATCAATGAGGGGGAAGTTTTGATTCTATTTCTCAGTGTTGCACATCGTAAAGGAGTTTATCGGTAGGCCGTCTGTAAAGTCATTTTCCTGTCAAATGCGGTAATTGAAGCGTTCCCGACATAGACTATTTACGTCAGGTGTAAATTTCACGACGATGTCCTATTGTTAACGCAAGAACAACAAGCGGATCGTCCTGTCCTCCACAGTTAATCCGATATTCACCAATACGATCATCGAGTCGCCATTTCATCACCATCCCTACTTTACCAATGATACCTGTTTACAGGGCCAGTAACAGGTGCTAACATCTGGTCAACTAACAGACGTAAAGTGAGGAGCAAACAATGAATCCCAAATTTTCTGAAGATGTCATTCCTCTCAGCGACGTAAAGATAAACCCAGGGAAGGTTGTCAAACACGTCACCGAGACCCATCGCCCTGCCCTGTTGACCAGTCGTGGTCGTGGTGTTGCCATTGTTCAGTCGTTATCTGATTATGAAGCTGACACAGAAGAACGTAATTTTCTGAGTGGAGTCGTACAGGGACTGCTCGATCTGGAAGAGGACCGGGAACTGAGTCTCGATGCCGTCAAAAAGCATCTTGGGATTTAGTCTCCATGACAAAGTTAACTTCTATTACCTTTGCGGAATCAGCCATGGCTGATCTCGAAGATATCCTTGCATGGTATACTGAGCAACAGGTCCCGGAGGATGGGAATCATCAGATCAAAGAGATTATCCAACAGATTGAATCGTTGAGGGATCAACCTGAAAGGGGACGTATCGTTCCTGAATTCAACAATAAGACCCTCCGTGAGATCATTCGCCCACCGTACCGTATTGTTTATCGTCTACAAAAATCCAAAGTCAGCATTGTATGGATATGGCGCAGCGAGCGACTATTAAAAATGCCGACAAAATGATTTTCAAATTACAAAGCACCCCCGATGGACGCCTGAGACTTGTCGATCTGCAATATGACGCCCTGCTCAAAGCCGACGCCCTGATTCTGGTCACGGAGTGGAAGCCGTTTCGCACCCCCGACTATCCGGCAATGCGCTCAATCATGCGCCAGCCGATCATCTTCGACGGTCGCAACCAGTATGATCCGTCCGAGGTAGTGGCAGAAGGGTTTGAATACAGCGGGGTCGGTCGAAGGGGATAGTCAGGGCATACCGCTAACAGGAACACAAGAAGCGACTTATTTTTCTAGCCTAACACCTATCCCCGTTTGCAATCTCACACTCCAAGTGATACAGTGAATACAAATATTCACCATGGAGGTTCGGCATGGCTACATCAATACGAATGGCCCCAGAGATGGAACAACGACTCGACTTTCTCGCGACTCAGACTGGGCGCACCAAAGCTTTTTACCTGCGTGAACTTATCGAGCGCGGACTGGAAGATTTAGAAGACTACTATCTAGCGGCCGATGTGCTGGAGCGGGTACGCAAAGGGGAGGAAAAAGTATATTCCGCCGCCGAGGTAAGGGAATCCCTTGACCTGGACGATTAATTATACGAGCACAGCAAAGACTCAGTTGCGCAAACTGGACAAGCCCGTCGCTATTCGCATCCTCGATTACATGGATCAACGCGTCGCAGTTCTAGACGACCCACGCACTCTTGGAAAAGCGTTGTCCGGCAAACTAAGCGGCCTGTGGCGTTACCGCGTTGGTGACTGCCGAGTGATCTGCGAGATACAAGGTAGCAACGTCTGCATCCTCGTGGTGAAGATCGGTAATGCGAGGGCTACCTAACGCCCCGGAGATATCGCAACTTAACAACGTGAAAGCTGTACCCCCATCTCGTTAACTTTTTAAGAACGTGCATAAGAACATCCCCTGTGTAATAGATAAAACAAAGAAATACACCTACCGTTAAAGATTTCAACCTTGACAATGCCCATTATAGGCATCATAATGCCCACTATGGGCATGACTAAAAAAACAACGCAGAAAGATCCTGCCAATGAAACCAGACACCACAACCTGAGTAATGCTTTGTTTACAACAACACAGCAGCGGATCTTGGGTTTCCTGTTTGGCCAACCTATGCGTAGTTTTTTTGCCAACGAGTTGATCTTATTAACCGGGTCAGGTTCCGGTGGTGTGCAGCGCGAGCTTAAACGACTGGTTGAAAGTGGCTTGATAACAGTGAGGCGAATCGGCAACCAAAAACACTTTCAGGCCAATCCGGAATCGCCTATTTTCAGAGAGCTGTCCGGCATCGTTCAAAAAACCTTCGGGGTGGCCATACCACTACGCGAAGCACTAACCCCTCTGGACGACCAAATTCAGGCTTCGTTTGTTTATGGCTCAGTAGCCAAACAGACAGACACGGCCAGCAGTGATATTGACCTCCTAATCCTTAGCGACAGTCTGAGCTATGCTGACGTCATGGCCTCCCTGACAACCATAGAGGAACAGCTTGGGCGGCAGGTCAATCCGACAATCTATTCCAGCAAAGATCTATCACGGCGATATTCCGAGGGCAATTCCTTTGTTGTGCGCGTATTGGCTCAACCCAAAATATGGCTGAAAGGTGATGAGCATGACCTCCCCGCTTGAAAATCTCGCCGGACCCGGCAAGGGATTGACAAAAGAGGCGCTCGATATACGTGAACTTCAGGGGTTGATTCGCTCGGGGCTTGCACGTCTCAAAGATGCTGCCAATCCGGCTAATTCGATAGAAGGAAGGTTCGACCTGGTTTACAATGCTGCGCATGCACTCTGTCTTGCTGCATTGCGTTGGCATGGATATCGCCCATCCAACCGCTATATTGTTTTTCAAGTTCTTCCACACACCCTCGGGCTAGGCCCTGAAGTATGGCGCGTGTTGGCCAAGGGGCACGAAATTCGTAACCTTGGCGAATACGAAGGCGAACTAAACCTGGAAGAGAGACTGGTCAAGGATCTACTCACCGCAGGTCAACAGGTTGCTGATGCTGTGAACCGTTTGACGATCACTTGATAACGTAGGTTAAATCGGCTCTTGTTCTCTTTCCATAAAACAATCTGGATATTACTTGGCCCTGACATTCAAAACCAAAACTCGCCGCAAGCAGCGGGGTATCAACAACCAAAAACCTTTGCGTAACGATTCAGCGCACCAGAAAAAGGTTGTCATTCCCGAGGACTTAATCGGGAATCTAGCTTTAGAACCATGGATCCCCGATAGAATCCTTCGAGGATGACAGATTCTCCCCTGACATAAATTGTATAGATCGTTATACATTTGCTTATTCACACCGCGAACATCGGAGCATTAAACCGTACTTTGTAATAAAAAAATCAGCTTTTCTTGCCGATCAGCCCCGCAAAATAGTCAATTGTTTTCTCCAGCCCATCCTTGAGATCGGGGACGAGATCGGGGACACATTAATAACATGTCCCCGATCTATTTAGGCCCTGGTTTTTGTAGTCTCAACACTCTTGAAACCTGTTTTTCCAAGCCACTTACAAATTCCGCACTGCCTAAAGGGCGTCCACCTTTGCCGGAGTATTGAATTTCATTGTTGATTTTTTCATCCTCAGGCTGCATCAGAAAATCACGCCAATTACCTACCATTTCCGCCAAAGGTGACCTATGCACAACAGGATCGGCGAGCAAACCGAGATGATGCCTGGAACTGCTCCATTGATAATCTTCAGCACGAGACACTAAATTAGCTTTCACAGGGTTGAGCTCAACATACCGAGTGGCTGCAAGGAGGTACGTTTCATCCATCGGAAATGATGCAAAACGGCCTTGCCACAAATAGCCACGCCACCCCATCCGTTCATTGAGGTCGCGCGTATACCGTCGATGAGTATGACCTATTGCTTGCCGCAAACCCTCTTCAGAAGAAGGAACAACAATCAGATGCACATGATTAGGCATAAGACAATAAGCCCAGACATCAACATCTGCCTTCAAACATTCTTCGGCAAGTAATGTCAGGTAAAGCTTGTAATCAGAGGGTTCAAAAAAGGTTGTCTGACGGCGATTGCCGCGCTGAGTAATATGATGCGGGTAGCCGGGCGCCACCACACGGGCATAACGTGCCATAATCCCCTCCAAAACCAGAGTTCAGAACAATCAATTAAATGACATAGTATTGGAAAATGCCAATCAACTCAAGAGACAAGGAGATCGGGGACACATTAGTAATGTGTCCCCGATCTCCTTGTCGAGCGTTCCCCCGACCAGTTACATGGTATACAGATCATGGATACTCTATCCGTAATTGCCTTGCCATAAAACCTTCCCTCCTTCAGCCAATCAGCCTAGCAGACAACCACCATAATTCAAGATTAAAGACTTGACCCCGTCTACAAGACACATAAGATCGGGGACACAGTAGTAATGTGTCCCCGATCTACAAAAAGCTATTTGCTCCTTATCGGAATATTCAATACAAAAGCAAAAATCATTCCTAAAAGTCTGTTTTTTACTATTGCGCCTTGATGGACGCCCTCTTTTCTATTGCGGTCTAGTCAAGATAAGAAAACAATATTTTTT
>JAGXHM010000123.1 GCA_024636155.1 Deltaproteobacteria bacterium | reverse complement strand
GCAATCTCGGCGTCAATCTGCGCATTTGATTGTGCGGCGTAAAGTGCTACGCCTCCGCTCAAATACTTGATTTCCTTGACCTTGCGAAAAAATGCTGGTTTCCAAATCAGAAACTTACGCGGAACCTATCTGGAGTTTCCGAATGGACACTAGTTAGAAAAAGGGTGCGAGGGATGGACAGGATGAACAGGATAAAATCAAAGCTTAAAGCATCTGAACATCCTCTCTTGTTTTGCGCTACTCGCCACGCGCCTCATCTTTTGTTATCATTCACACCATGAAATGGCTTCTGCTCGCTCTCTATCTTCTGGTTTTTGCTTTTCGACTCTGGCTACGTCATCTGAACCTACAGCATCTGCGGCAGCATGGCCGCAAAGTGCCTGCTGGTTTTGCCGAGGTTGTTGATCAGAAGTTGCTCGCAAAAACTTCGGACTACACTTTGGCGAACAGCCAGGTTGGATTGATTGAGTCGCTTTTTGGCAGCGTGTTGCTGCTGCTCTTTCTTTTCGGCGGCCTGATCGATTGGTACGACAGCTGGATCCGCGAGTTGACTGCATCCTTCGTTGTTCAGGGTGTGTTGTTTGTGCTTGGTCTGACTCTGATCCAGGCAGCCCTTGACGTGCCTTTCAGCCTGTATCGGACCTTTGTTCTGGAAGAACGTTTTCAATTCAACACTTCAACGCCGCGAATCTGGCTTACTGATCTGCTGAAGTCTCTTGCCCTCGGTTGTCTCCTGTTGTCCTTGATTACGGCTGGAGCTCTCGCCTTGGTACAGGCCAGTCCGAATAGCTGGTGGCTTTGGGTCTGGGGCTTTCTTGCCTTGATTACGTTACTGTTGATGTATCTCTCTCCGGTGTTGATTGAACCGCTTTTCTTTAAGTTTCAACCGCTGCAAAAAGAAGAGCTGGCAGAGCGGGTCAAGGTCGTCATGGGCCAGGCTGGATTGCAGGTTGATCGGGTTCAACAGGTTGATGCTTCACGGCGCAGCAAACATTCAAACGCCTATTTCACCGGCATTGGTCGTGTCAAACGCATCGTCCTTTTCGATACCCTGCTCGAGCAGATGAGTGATGACGAGATCATCGGTATTCTGGCTCATGAGGCCGGTCACTGGAAACTGGGGCACATCTGGAAGCGTCTGCTGACTATGGAACTTGTCTCTTTGGCGGTCTGCTGGCTGGCTTGGCAATTGCTCAGTTGGGGTGGGTTGGCAAACTGGTTCGGTCTTGACCAGCTCAGCTTTGTCGGCCAGGTGTTTCTGCTTGGATTCCTCGCCAGCCTCGCCAGCTTTCCCCTGACGCCGCTTTCAAGTGGGCTTTCTCGCCGGCATGAGTGGCAGGCGGATCACTTCGCCTGCGAGCTGACCGGTGACCCCTTGCCTCTGGCCCGGGCTCTGGTCAAGCTCAGCAAAGAAAACCTGAGCAATCTTCATCCACATCCTCTCTATGCCTGGTTCTACTATTCACATCCACCGGTGGTTGCCAGGATAGCTCGGCTGTCCGGCGACAATAAGCAGAGCTAGGGCCATGGCCGCGATTCTCTTTACCACAATTCTGGCGCTTTCTGCCCTTTATCTGCCGCAGCCGTTATTGCCGTTTTTGAGTGTCGAGTTCGGCATCGCCAGAGAAACGGCCGCTCTGTTGACCACCATTGCCTTTATCCCTTTAAGTCTCGCGCCGCTCTTTTACGGGGCCTTACTCGAAACGATTTCGGCACGACGCATGTTGCGCCTGGCAGTATTACTTCTGGCCGTCACCGAGGGTTTGATGTTCGTTGTCGAACCCTTTGCCTGGTTGATGGTGATACGGTTGCTTCAGGGCTTGTTGATACCGGCGATGCTGACGTCGTTGATGACCTATACCTCGCAGGTTACGGCGAAGAATGACATGGCCCGGGCTATGGCCTGGTACATTGCCGCGACAATCCTCGGCGGATTCGCGGGCCGTGCTCTCTCGGGCTTGATTGCCAGTCTGCTGCACTGGCGTTTCAGCTTTCTCTTGCTCGGTTTTGGTTTGCTCGTTGCCTGGTTCTGGTTGGGTCGTATTGCTGATGCTGGTTCTGTGAAGGTCGCACGCCCCAATCTGAAAGCTGTCGGTAAGGTGCTGGCCGACCCCATGGTACGAACCGCCTACGCCATGGTCTTTTGCTTTTTTCTGGCTTTCGCCGCCATGATGAACTATCTGCCTTTCCGTTTGACGGAGCTGAGTCCCAATGCCGATGAGTTCCGCATTGGTCTGGCTTACTCCGGTTACTTGATGGGGATCGTCGTCTCGTTAAATGCGGTGCGCATCCACCAACGCTTTGGTGGTGCGGAACGGGTCATGGTCGGTGGTCTGGTCTTTTTTGTCATTGCCCTGCTGGTTATGACTGTACCGCAGGTCGCGGCCCTGGTTGGCGGCATGTTTTTGCTCTGCGGAGCCTCGTTCCTGACCCATGCCACGGCAACCGGTTACCTGAATCGGCACATTTCACAGCACAAGGGTGTAGTCAATGGACTGTACGTTGCTTTTTACTATGGCGGTGGTGCGGTCGGTTCCTACCTCCCCGGTTATGCCTATCGAGGTTTCGGTTGGGGTGGCTTCATAACCGTGCTGATTGTTGTTGTGTTGATCGCACTGCTGTTAGCGGTGCGCTTGTCACGCCTGGCCGCCATCTTACGTACAGAACAGAATGCTGTCGCGCTATGACGTGGACGTTTTTTTCTGCTGGTTTGTGTTGACACTGAACTGGCTCGTGGTTATCTTTACTGCTTGATTCCATAAACACTATCTAAGAGAGGATTCCCTATGTACTTCAGATTGATTTCCGTGATGTTTCTACTGATGTTTGTTATCGGCTGTGCCGCCGAAGAGATTAAAGTTGCTCCAGAAGTTACGTTGGATACGCCGAAAAGCCGTATCAGCTATACGATTGGTGTGAATATCGGCCAGGATTTTAAAACTCAGAAGATGGATGTCGACGCTGATATCCTCTTGATGGGAATGAAAGATAGCCTGACCGGTAAGGAGTTGCGCCTCACAGAAGAGGAGATGGTTGCTGAGATCCAGACCTTCCAGCAGGAGATGCAGGCCAAGATGGCTGCCGAGATGGAAGGTATGGTGGCGAAGAACCAGGCGGAAGGAGAAGCCTTCCTGGCTGAAAACGCTAAACAGGAAGGTGTTGTGGTCACCGAAAGTGGCCTGCAGTACAAGGTCCTTGAGCCAGGCAAGGGTGACTCGCCAGGAGCAGCAGATGTCGCAACTGTGCATTACCGTGGCACTCTCGTCGACGGCACTCAGTTTGATAGCTCGTACGATCGTGGCCAACCGGCAACCTTTCCTGTTGGCGGCGTCATTGCCGGCTGGACTGAGGCGTTGCAGTTAATGAGTCCTGGCGCGAAATGGCAGCTTGTCATCCCCGCCGAGCTTGCGTATGGCGAGCGTGGTGCAGGTCAGGATATCGGTCCCAATGCAACCCTGATCTTTGATGTGGAGCTGATCAGCGTGGAAAAAGGATCGAACTGATGAGTGGCCAGAAGGAACGCGTTGTTGCTGCTGGCGACCAGATTCGGGTCAATTATACTGGCCGCTTTGAGAATGGTTCTACGTTCGACTCTTCAGAAGGACGTGAGCCTCTTGAGTTCACTGTCGGTGCCGAGCAAGTTATCCCAGGGTTTGACCAGGCCGTTGTCGGCCTGAAGCCGGGGGAGGGCTGCAAGGTTGTGATTGCCCCGGAAAATGGTTACGGCGCTCACGTGCCGGAGATGGTCGCTGAGGTAGAGCGGCATCTGATCCCGGACAGTGAAAAACTGGTTCTTGGCAGTATGCTTGAGGTTAGTCTGGAAGATGGCCAGACTCTGGAGGTTCAGGTTGTGGAACTTTCTGATGCTATAGTGACCCTTGATGGCAACCACCCGTTGGCGGGTAAAGAACTGCATTTTGAGATTGAGATGCTAGAATTTGTCTGAACCAATCGTTAAATGACCGGGGCCGCCTTTCCAGGCGGCCCTTTTCCGTTGTGCGGTGTAAGTATAAAAACAGCTTTGCTCGTTGATTCGTGTGAGGTGTCACGCTAACACGCTGGCGGGATGTTCCTTGCGACGGAAAAGTTTTCTCGATAGTATGAAGCTTGAAGGCTGAGTCTGCAAATTGTGAAGCTCGCGCAAAAGCAGGGTGCGCGCCGCCAAGACCCTAAGACACCAAGAATAAAAAATAAATTCAGCAGGTTAGCTTTGTGCCTTGGAGCCCTTGTGGCTGTCCATGGTTTTTTTGCGCGTGCATCAAACTGTTAGTCAGGATTCAATTCGGTTCCGCAATATTTACAGAACAGAGCATCATAGCTGTGTTTTTCGGAACCGCAATCCGGGCAGGCCTGGGTTGAAACTTTTCCCGTAATTGGTGCTACCAGTTCTGCTGTGACAATTCCCGTCGGTACCGCAATCACTCCATAACCCATGATCATTATAATGCTGGCAACTGCGCGACCTAGCGGCGATTGGGGCGAGATATCACCATAGCCAACCGTTGTCAGGGTGGTGATAGCCCAGTAACATGAGATGCCGATAGAGGTGAAGCCGCCTTCATCGCCTTCTATGATGTAGAGAAGTGAGCCGAAAATCAAAACCAGGGTCAGAATCACAAAGAGGAAAATTGAAATTTTACGAAGGCTGGCGCGCATCGCTTTGAGCAGGATTTCGGATTCATTCAGGTACTGTGCCAGCTTGAGGATCCTGAAAACTCTCAGGAGACGCAGGATCCTGATGGTCATCAGATATTGTGATCCGGGAAGCAGCAGGCTGAGGTAAGTCGGCAAGACAGAGATGAGATCGACGATGCCATAAAAGCTTTTTGCATAGTGCGCCGGATGTCTGAGAGAAATGATTCTGGCGATGTATTCAACGCTAAAGAGAAGAGTGAAAAACCACTCAATGATGTAGAGCGTCTCGCCATGTTGCTCGTGGATATCGGCAACACTGTCAAACATAACGGTGATAACACTCAGGATGATGGCAACGATGAGCAGAATATCGAAGAGTTTGCCGGCAGGAGTGTCGGCCTCGAAGATGATCTCGTGCAGACGCAGTCGCCAATCCGCTGCTGTGCGGTTGCTTTTGGGCTGGGGTTTCAAAAGTCGCTTGGGACGAGAAGTTGTGTTCACGCTGGCCTGTCTCTCCGTGGGTTGATGTCAATGCACGGATATTCTGCCAGTTGCTGACTAAACGGTCAACCTTCGGCCGATTAATCCTTTTTTCCGTTTTGATCTGATCGTTTTTGTTGGGTCTCAGTCGTCTTAATGGCGGGGGCACAAAGGTGCCCCCCATAATGATGATTTTTTGCTATGACAATTAGCTTTTTGCTGACCAGAGACCGTGCAAGTTGCAGTACTCACGAGCGGTTACTTGTTGGGCGATGACGGGAAAGGTGGCTTCCGGAGCTTTACCAGGCTGCAGGTTCTGGCGATAGACTTTACCGTCGGCAATCAACTCGATCCACTCGATGGAATGTTCATCCAACATGGGATGGGGAACGCTGCCGACCTTGACGGTGATGTTGTCGGCGTTGATTTCGATGACTGGTACGTGTTTTTCCTGGGCGGCGTCAGTTGTGTTTTCCGTCATTTTTACCATCTTTTGATTGCAGCAGGATAAGGCACCCGGGCCGCCATGCACAAGCTCAACAATATTGCCGCACATCTCGCATTTGTAAACTTCATTTAGCTGGGGCATCATTTATCTCCTTAAGGTTAGAAGTTGTCGGGAGTATATCATAATGTAAATTCCCTGCAATTTATGACCAAATGAGTCTCTTCGTCAAGCGTTGTGTGATGGTTTTGTTGATAGAGGAAATCGCTTGGTTGACGCTGAAATACAAAAGCCTCCCGGGTGGGAGGCTTTTGAGGTTGCATAAGGCTGGCTTTATTTCTTGTGGCAATCGTTGCACTTGGTGGGACCGCCGTCCTTCTTGTGGCAGTCCTTGCAACTGACGCCATGAGCTGCGGCTTTGTCCACGGCAATTTTGGCTGGAGTTCCCTCGTGGCAGACGGCACAATCCATCTTGTCACTGTGCCCCTTGTGGTCAAAAGTAACCGCACCTTTCTTGCTGTCATAGGTTACCGTGTCGGCAGCGTAGGCCAGGGTGAAGGTAAGGGTAAACGCGACCAGCATTACAGCAATCATCAGTTTCTTCATGATTCTCTCCTTGGTGGTTAGTGCAAGACAATAAGTACTGGCTAATTTAGACAATTTAATTCAGCAGGTCAAGGTTTTTTTCTTTGTTAGTTGCCATTGAGGCAGCTTTCAATTGCTGATAAGGATGGTATAATTCGGGTCAATTTAGGGACTGTCGATGAATATGAATTTTGCGGTAAGGAGTCGGGCAATGATGCGTTGGGTTTTGATTGGTTTTTTTGCGCTTTTTCTGAGTGGCTGTGCTTCCCGTTGGGAGCATTCGACCAAGCGGACCTCTGAGTTTTATGCGGATGACAGAAGTTGCCAGGCAGAGACAGGCGGTGCATCCAAGGTGATAGAGTCAGGTGGAGAGCGGATGAGCTATGAAAGCTGTATGTGGCAGGAAGGTTGGCGCAAGAAACAGAGCATTTGGTTTTTTGATCCGGCTGTCCAATAGTGACAATTTAAATATTGAGATAAGAAGGGCCGGCAAATTTGCCGGCCCTTCTTATCTAGCAGCCTGTCGGACAATCAGGGCAGAAGCGAAAACTTGGATGTTTGAGGCCAGATTTTAGCTCATTTGAGAGTAATAGCCGTAGCTATTGGTCGAAGAGGAGCTGAGATATGGGCCAAACAGACGAATTTGCAGCCAGTCCATTGATAGTCCGACAGACTGCCAGGGTCAACGGGAGATGGAATCGAGCCGGTAATGGTCGCGAAGAATACGCAAGAGTTGATTGACGCCGCGCAAAGCTTCGCGAAGTTGGTTTTGCATCTTGTAAGGCAAACGCAGCGGGTCGATAGCGTTGCTCGGTTTGTGCCCCGCAGCCAGATCGCTTAGTTGACGTTGCAGGCGAAGATTAACCAGTTGTGTGAACGCTTCGCTGAGCGTTTCGCTACTCTTGGTTGAGAGAACTCCCATCTGTCCAAGTTTTTCGAGCTTGTCCCAGGTTGTTCCCTTATCTACATTATTTTCCAGAGCGAGCAAACTGATCCCGCTTGTCAGTGCAAAGATGCCCGATTTCTTGAGGTCAACCTTGCCCCGATTGGCTCCTCTGCGTTCTGTTTTGATGCGGCCAAACATTCCCAATGGTGCGGGAAAACGGACAATGTTCTTGGCGACGTAAGGGAAAAAAAGCATGTTCCTCTGAGTTGTCGCATGTATGAACTCGTGCAGATGTTTTTCCAGAGAGCTATCGCCATGGATTGTGCGGAAATCCTGAAACATGCCGAAGTTGACCATGTGCTCTCCGGTGGGCACGGAGATCCACTGCTCTAGGAGCTGCTGCCACTCGGTGAGGCTGTGTTGCCACTGAGGGTTGCTTGCCATGGTGTTGCCGGGGCAGCGGGGGATGCCAACAAACTCGAGCGCTTCTACCAACCGGTTGGCAAAGATGGTGCAGTCGTTTAGCTCTGCTGGCGAAATATCATCAGCATAGATCAAGGCGCTGTCCTGGTCGGTACGTAAGGTCTGCTCTCCGCGCCCCTCGCTACCGAGGGCAAGGTAGGCTGCCTTGGCTGGAAGAACAATCCCTTCCAGGCTCTCCATAAGTGAGATGATGCGTTGCGTGAAGCCATCATTGAAGTGGGCAATCAGGTGGACCAGGCTTCTGGTCTCGGCTCCGGCACTCATGGCGCTTCTTACCATCTCAAGAATGCGACCGTTGATCTCTCTGAGCTCCTCAATCGATTCAGCCGCCTCCATCTCCTGGATCAGATAAAGCGGACTGCGAGTCTGTTGGCTGAGCAAATCGATGGCATTGATAACGCCGACCAGTTCTTGATCATCATTAACACGGCCAGATGATGAATGTTGTTTTTGGCCATTTTAAAGATGGCCTCAAAAACGTAAGCCTGATGACTGACAGTTATCACGCCAACATGCATGATGTCGCAAACCTTATATCCAGCAATGCTTTCACCTGCGGTAGCGATCAGGTCGCGCAGGTCACGTACTGAGAGGATACCAATGGGGGCCCCCTCTGCAATCACGACAAGCCCGGCAAGGTTTTGATCGCACATTATACGGGCCGCTGCAATGACACTGATATCAGGGGCACAAGTGACGGCAGGGCTGCGGCAGACGCTCGCAGTGTGCAGGAAGAAAAAACTCTCCTCGTTGAAGTTGCTGTCAGGCATGAAGGCTCCGAAAATAAAACAGTAATAAATTGAGACATTGTCAACGCTTTTAGGGTTTTATGCAACTGTTCGTTCTCTTCGGTAAGACCGGTAAAACATTATGCTGACAGGAATAACAGTGCATTTACTGGCAAACTTGTGTTTTGTCGATATACTTCCCACAAGACAAACTTGAAACGCTGAAAGGAGCCGTTGGCCCGTGCCATTCGGTCTGGATTTAGCGGAAACGAAACAACGTTATATTTTTTTATTGACTCAGTCGGGAGACTCAAGCTATCTTCTCTTTCAATCTGCATCTTTAGTGGGAGTAGAGATTTACAAAAAGAGAATGTTGGTTAAACTTTGCTTAACTTGGTCATTTAAAAAGTATGCTTCTGCAGGTTTTATTTGTTAGCTAAAGGCCCTGATATAAAACGTTGTAACTGGATAATTAAAACTTTGTCTCCTGGCTCGTTTCTTTGCCGACTCAGTGAGACCAAAACGCATCGGAGTTATTTCCAGTATTTTTCCGGGCAAAGTTAAGGAGGTGGTAAGGAAGTTTACGTCTGGCAATGATTCGTAGTTTTTTTATCTAACCTGAAGGAGGTTATTATGGACAAAAGTGGTAAAGCGTATTGGAAAGCAACGTGTACGTTGATAATCCAAGTTCTGGCAGTTTGGTTTTTTGTCTCGTTCGGTTGCGGCATTCTGTTCGCAGATGCGCTCAACAGCTTCAGTGTGGGTGGTTATCCGCTGGGTTTCTGGTTTGCGCAGCAAGGTGCTATGTACTGTTTCGTCATCATGATTTTTGTTTATGCACATCTCATGGGCAAACTCGACGAAAAATTTGACGTTCACGAAGAATAAAGGAGTTATCGATGACACTTCAAACTATGACCTATCTCGTTGTCGGCGCTACCTTTGCTCTTTACATCGGTATCGCTATTTGGGCCCGTGCGGGCAGCACCAGTGAATTCTACGTTGCCGGGGGCGGTGTACACCCCATCGTAAACGGTATGGCAACTGGCGCTGACTGGATGTCTGCCGCTTCCTTTATCTCGATGGCCGGCCTGATTTCTAACATGGGTTACGGCGGTGGTCTCTTCCTTATGGGTTGGACCGGTGGTTACGTTCTCCTGGCAATGCTGTTGGCGCCTTACCTGCGTAAGTTCGGTAAGTTTACCGTGCCTCAGTTCATCGGGGATCGTTTTTACTCCAAAGCAGCAAGCTGCGTGGCGGTTCTTTGTCTGCTGGCGGCTTCGCTCACCTACATCATCGGTCAGATGACCGGTGTCGGTGTTGCGTTCTCCCGTTTCCTTGGGGTTTCCAACCACACCGGTGTTTTCATCGGTATGGCTATCGTTTTCATGTACGCGGTTTTCGGCGGCATGAAGGGTATCACCTACACTCAGGTCGCTCAGTACTGCGTCCTGATCCTGGCTTACACGGTTCCTGCCATCTTTATTTCGATGACTCTGACCGGCAATCCAGTCCCACAGCTTGGCCTGGGTGGCGATTTTGTCGGTACCGACATGACTCTGCTGGGTAAACTGGACCAGGTCGTTATGGACCTCGGTTTCCCAAGGTACACCACGATGACCCGTATCAGCACGCTGAACATGTTCGTCTACACCATGTCACTGATGATCGGTACAGCCGGTCTGCCACACGTTATCATGCGTTTCTTCACGGTTCCCAAGGTTAAAGATGCGCGCGCCTCTGCTGGTTGGGCATTGGTTTTTATCGCGATCCTCTACACCACCGCTCCTGCAGTTGCTGCTATGGCACGTCTGAACCTGCATGCCTCGGTTAACAAGGCTGTCAAGCAGAACTACGCCACTGATGCAGCCCGCGCTACTGCGATGTTTGCAGAAGAAAACAGCATCAGGTACGATGAGCGTCCCAATTGGATGAAGCGTTGGGAAACCACTGGCCTGCTCAAGTTCGAAGACAAGAACGGTGACGGCCGCATCCAGTACTACAACGCCAAGAATACTCCCGCTGGTGCCACGGCTGCTGGCTGGAAAGGCAGTGAGCTGACGGTTAACCAGGACATCATGGTTCTCGCTAACCCGGAAATCGCCAAGTTGCCTAACTGGGTTATCGCTCTGGTTGCCGCTGGTGGTCTGGCTGCTGCTCTCTCGACCGCTGCTGGTCTGCTGCTGGCGATCTCTTCGGCGATCTCGCATGACCTTTTCAAGAACATCTTTATGCCTGACATGAGTGAGAAGAATGAGCTGATGACTGGTAAGATCGCCATGGGTTGCTCCATCGTGGTCGCCGGTTATCTCGGTCTTAATCCTCCGGACTTCGCAGCGGGTACCGTGGCCATCGCCTTCGGTCTCGCCGCCAGTTCGATCTTCCCGGCTCTGATGATGGGTATCTTCAACAAGAAGATGAACAAAGAAGGCGCAATGGCTGGTATGCTCTCTGGTCTCGGCATTACCATGCTCTACGTTTTTGCCCACAAAGGCCTCTTCTTCATCCCGGGGACCGAATTTCTCGGTCTGTTCGGTGGCAAGGCCAACTTCTTCCTGGGTATTGAGCCGAACGCGTTTGGCGCGATCGGTGCCCTGGTTAACTTTGCGGTTGCCTACGTGGTCAGCAAGATCACTCCGGAATGCCCTGAGCACATTCAGCACATGGTCGAAAATGTGCGCACCCCGCGCGGCGCCAAAGCTGTTGATGGTACCCACGCTCACTAACTTTTAGTGAATATCTAATCCGGCTATTGCCTGATTATCTGACCCCGCCAGCCAGTCTGGCGGGGTTTTTTTGCAAAATTAGTTTGCTTGCCTTTGTGCCGTCAGGTACAAGAGAATACGTTTTTATCGACACCCTGCATTTACAGGGTCACCGGGAGTAATGAATGGTTTTTGATATAAGTATCGCGATCACATGGATGTTGTTCCTCGCCCTCTCTCCCATGGCATTTATCTGGCTGCGGCGTGCATGGAAGATCTTCATCAAGCGCGATTATTCTGAAGTCGCCCTGAAGGGTGGTGAGGCTCCTCCAGATCCTGAAAAATGGGCTCCAGCAACGGGTATCATTAACCTCGTCGCAGGGGCAGCGGCACTTATAACTATTGTTGGTGTCATTTTTGCGCTCTTCCCTTACAAGACGTGGAGTTCTATCGCTGGCGTGACGCTCTGGATGAAAATCTTTGCTGATTTTATCATCAGCCGTCAGGCCCGTCCATTTGAGCTCGGCAGAAAGAAAGAGAAAGCGAAAGCGAAAGGTAAGGAGTAAGCATGTCTTATCAGATGATTCATTCCTGTCTTCGGGTTATGAACCTTGAGAAATCTGAGCAGTTTTATCAAGATGCTCTTGGTTTTGAAGTCGTTCGTCGCAAGGATTTTCCCGAGTATAAATTTACCCTCAGTTATCTACGTTCTCCAGGAAGCGAGTTTGAACTTGAGCTGACCTGGAACCAGGATCAGGCTGAGCCTTATGATCTGGGTAATGGCTATTCCCATCTGGCGGTTGGTGTTGCTGATCTGGAAGCTTCACATAAAATGCATGCCGAGATGGGCCTCTCGCCCAAGCCACTTAAGGGCTTGCCGGGTCAGGGCGCGCGATTCTATTTTCTTGCCGACCCGGACGGCTATCTGGTTGAGGTTGTCAAGCTCTGAGGGGTAAAAAATCTACATGAAAGAAGCAAGGCCTTGTCAACCAGACAGGGCCTTGCTTGTTGATCCATTCCAGGTTGTTCTTTGAAGAGTAATCTAACGGAAAAGAAGAGAATTGGTTTACCTCTTGCAGCGTTATCTAACTATTGTAAAAACAGGTCCCGTCGCTGGCTCTCTCCGTTTTGGACTGATAAAGTTTCGCCGTCTTGTGGTGTGTATAGACGGCATTCTGACGAATTGAGTGGATCGCTATCTGCCGGTATCGACCAACTCTGGAAATTTGACCTCGGTGATAATTGTATTTATCCTTTCGCGTTGGTTGAATCCTTGTTGTTATAAGTGAATCTATGGTTAACCAGTCAGCAAATCGTTTTGTCTGCTGGGGAGTCTATCTCCTCTGTTTGGGAACCTTGATGTACGAGTTGATCCTGACGCGGATATTCTCAGTACTGATGTGGTACCATTTTGCCTCGATGGCCATCTCACTTGCCTTGTTTGGTATGGGTGTCGCTGCTTTGACTGTGCAGTTGCGACCGCGCTGGTTTCAAGGTGCAGATGCTCGATTTGTGGCCGCTCGTGGTGCGATCCTGTTTGGCCTGAGTGTCGCACTCTTCTTTGCGGTCTTCGTGCTCTTTCGCTGGCAACCTCATCTCGGTTTCAAGGTCCTTTCTTTCTTTCATCAGCCCTTCTATCAGCCTTTTCAGCAAGGTGGTGCTGATAGCACCCTGCCAGTTGGTATGCTGGTGGCCCTGACCTGTCTCTATCTGGTGACTGCCCTGCCATTCTTCTTTGCCGGGATTTCTCTGACAGTTCTTTTCGGCCGCTATCATGCAGATTTCAGCCGGCTCTATTTTTACGATCTGCTTGGCGCTGGTAGTGGTTGTCTGCTGATTATTCTGCTTCTCAAGCTCTTCGGCGGGATCACTTCACTGCTGATGATTGCAGCGGTGGGTATTGCCAGTGCCCTGCTGTTACTGCCGCGTGATGTCGCCTCTATACACCGTCGGGGCGCTGCTCTGGTTCTTGTTCTCCTGCTTGGCATCGGTTGCGTTCATGCCTTGACCGGGTTTGCCGAGATTCAATTTGTACGTGGTCGTTATGAGCCGAACGTGCTGTGGAGTGCATGGAATTCATTTTCGCGTGTAGCGGTTTATCCTTCGGAATGGGAAGCCAAGGATCAGGCCTGGGGTTTATCAAGAACCTATCGGGGGCCGGTCCCCGATCAACTAGGCATGGTAGTTGACGATACCGGCTACACGACCATGTATCGCTGGGATCGTGAGACCGGCCAGGATTTCTTCCGCAAAAATGTCATCGGTCTGGCCTACCAGCTCAAGGAGCAGCCAGTCTCTCTCGTGATTGGTCCTGGCGGTGGCAAAGATGTCTTGACCGCGCTCGCGTCCGGCGCGGTCAAGGTGACCGCTGTTGAAGTTAATCAATTGATTGTTGACGCTGTTAATGATCATTTCGGAGCTTTGACTGGTGAACTCTATCGGCATCCCAAGGTCCGATCTGTGGTTGATGAAGGGCGCAGCTTTATACGCCGCGATCCTAACCGCTACGATATTATTCAGGCGTCTGCGGTCTTTGGACGGATGGCCCCTGCAGCCGGGGCGTTCACCCTGTCGGAAAACAACCTCTATACGCTGGAGGCGTTTACCGATTATTGGGACCACCTTGACGATGACGGAATCCTGACAATCTCGCGCTTCATCTTTGAACGTGAAACGTTGCGTCTGGTCTCTCTCGGCCTGGCTCTTCTGCAAGAGCAAGGGGTTGCCGACCCGGCGGCGCATATTGCAGTGGTCCGCGAACGCGGTCTCGCCAATTTCATGCTTAAACGGACGCCTTTCTCGGTTGACGAACTGTCAAAGCTGAGGGGTCTGATGGCAGATATGGAATTTCAGGAAGTCTTTCTGCCCGACCGCCGTGACGGGACAGGGGCTTTTCATGACCTGATCCGCGCCAATGGCAGTGCCGAGTTCTACGCCAGCTTTCCCTTCGACATCCGACCTGTAACTGATGACCGACCGTTTTTCTATTACATGCTTAAACCTGCTGATTTCATAAAGCTTTTTAGCTTTCCGGAACAGGGCAAGTTTGAAGATCGTGCGCTTATGACGTTGCGCAACCTGCTGGTTGTGGTTGGCACTTGTGTTGCTGCTTTTTTGATTTTGCCATTGCTCTTGTGGCGTCGCGCAGGGTTGAGAACGTCTGCTAGCGCTTGGCGGGTGCTCTACTTTGCTTCACTCGGGCTTGGCTTCATGTTCATCGAGATTGGTCTGCTGCGGCGTTTCATCCTTTTCCTTGGCCCACCGATCTACTCTCTGGCGGTGATCCTCTGTTCGCTTCTGATCAGTTCCGGGTTCGGTGCGCTCCTGTCGTCCCGTTTGCCGTCTGCAGCTCTGCGTCGCTGGTTGCCGAGAATTCTGTTGGCACTGGTCTTGCTTTCTCTCCTCTATGTCTTCGGTCTCACCTGGATACTTGATCCTTATATGGGACTGCCGGTTTTTGCTCGTTGCATGATGGCCGGGGTGCTACTGGTGCCGTTGGGGCTTTTGATGGGCATGCCTTTACCTCTCGGTATGCGACTCTTTCATGACAGTAACGATCTGGTCCCCTGGAGTTGGGGGGTGAATAGCGCCACGAGCGTGCTTGGCGCAATTCTGGCGGTTATTGTTGCTATGAATGCCGGTTTTACCGTGACTTTGTTAGTTGGTACATTGCTTTACTTGTTGGCTCTGATTCCGGTTTTTAAAAGTAGGTACTCTGGTTGAAATGATATTCGCCACTGAGACACAGAGGGACAGAGAAAGCAAAAAGCATCAGTTTCTCCTCTTTATCTCTGTGGCAAGGTTTAATCTTGTTGTGAGTTTTCGATGAATTTATTGTTGAAATATGCCCGCCCGATATTGGCTCTCCTTCTGCTTTTTTTGCTATCAGCATGCACCCCCGATGGCGAAAGCGGATTGAGTGGGCAGTTGCTTTTTCGGGATCAACCGCTATTGTCAGCGCAGGTAGAGATTTATCTCAAGGCAGACAAGGATCGTTCTGTTCAGCCATTTGCTGTTGTCGTCACTGATGGCGAAGGGCGATATAAGGTTTCTCTGCCAGAAGGCTCCTATTTTGTGATCGGCAAGAAGCGGGAAACAACCGATGACGGCCGGACCCGTATGCTGATGGCAGAGTCACCGGCAAATCCACATCAGGTGGGGGACGTGATATCTCAGGTGGCAACCTTCAATTTACACGAAATGGGGCGTGAAGGTCTGCTGATGGCGGATGCTGCTACCGGGGTGTCTGGTCAAATCACTTATCAAGGTGCGTCGGTATCCCGCGCTTATGTCTATATCTACACCGCAACTGATGTCGGCCTGATTGGCCCATCATATGGCGAGGCCGTGCAGACTGATAAAAAAGGATATTTTACGATCAACCTGCCCGCTGGAAGTTATTCCGTGGTCGCACGCAAGCGTGCAGACGGCGGCCGTTCCGGAGTTTTGTCTCCTGGTGATCTGAACGCACCATACCCGGGTAACCCAGTCAAGGTTAGCAGTGGCGAACGCCTGGTTCTGGGTGATTTTTCTCTGGAGACGGTAGACGCGGTTGTTCACGCACAACGCCAGGCAGAGGGGATTTTTGCCAAGACGGAGACCTTGCTGCATGGCCAGGTTGTTAACGCCGATAACGAGCCAGTCAGCGATGTCTATCTGTTCGCTTATCTCGACAGCCGTATGGTTGGCAAACCGGTGCATATGTCCGTTCCGACTGGTGCCGATGGCCACTTCTCGCTCTTCCTCAGCGATGGCGGTACCTATTATATTGGCGCCCGCAGTGCCTTTGGCGGGCCGTTGGAGCCAGGCGAGTGGGTGGGAACTTTTGATGGTGAGCCTGATCACAAAGTGACCGTTGCGCGAGGCTCCAATGCTGATCTCGGTGCAATCATTGTAAAGGAGTTCTGGTGAGATTCTGTCTCCTCATAATCTTTGCTCTGCTTTGCGCGATGCCTGCAATGGCCTTGGTGGTGGACAAGGATACGATATGGACTGGTGAGCAGTTCTTTACGGAGGATGTTCGCGTCATGCCTGAGGTGACTCTGACCGTCGTCCCCGGTTCGACCATTCATTTCACAGCAGGGAAACTGGAAATATCCGGTCGCCTGGTGGCACAGGGTGCTGAGTTCTCAGGAGAAAGCTGGGAAGGTCTGCGCCTGAAAGGCACTGACGCCACAACCCGCATTTCTGATTGTGTGATCAAGGGGGCTGAGACCGGTATCTTTGTGCAGGGTGGCGCCCCGCTTCTCGAAGGGCTAACGCTCTCTGACAACAAAGTTGGCATTGAGTTGCGCGGCAAGGCTGCTGGCAAAATTGCTAACTGCCGCTTTGTTGACAACCGCAAGGTTGGACTCTTTGTCAAAGATGACAGCACAACCGCTGTTGTTGCTTGTCGCTTTGAAAACAACAGTCTCTATGGTGCGTATCTCTATCACGCATTGCCGCGCACTTTCCAAGGTAATTTTTTTACCGGCAATGCTATCGGTTTGATGATCGCCTATCACGGTAGTGATCCGGTGGTGAGTGACAATCGCTTCGAAAAGAATGAGGTTGCCATACAGGTGGATCGTGCTGCTCGTCCGCTGATTCATGGTAATTTGTTGCGTGGCAATCAGACTGGCCTCTATATCTATCGGCGTTCCGATCCGGTGATCAGTGCAAACCGCATCGAGGCGAATGGTGTTGGGCTGCTGGTCGCTTATTCTTCATACCCGAAGATAGAAGGCAACGACTTTCTGGCCAACGAGATGGCGCTCAAACTGGAGTTCCAGTCGTCTGCCTGGGAATCACAGCGCGGTGCGGATGCCCGAGCCGGAGAAACCTCGGCAAAAAGTGCTTTTGCCGGTCAGGGTATGCGTAGCGTGACTGAGGATGACCGTCGCGCCAAAAGCATGGATGGAACTGTGGCTGCCAAAGGCAACTGGTGGGGCGATGAGGGCACGGCTGAACTGAAAAAGATCGGCACGCTAGGCAATCCCTCCTTCATCCACGATGGCAGAGATCAGGCGACATTTGTCGACGCCGGGGAGGAATTTCCCCTGGATAAAGTTGCCCATATCCCCTGGAGTGAATCACCCTTGACAGAGATGAAGCGATGAATTGGTGTCGAATCTTTTTTGCCTGCACTTTGATCTGTCTGCTCGCGGTTCCGGCCTTTGCTGACAGCGGTGTCCGTGGGCGTGTCGCCTGGCGCGGTGAGTTGATCCCGGAGATCACCGTTCAGGCTTATCGACAGATTGAAGATATCGCCGGAGCCAAGCCCATTGCCGTTTCGGCGCCGACCGATCTGGATGGTATCTATCAGCTTGAACTTGCACCTGGCAATTATGTGCTGACGGCTAGCAGCCGATCTGGTCTCCTCAAGCCAGGCGACCTCTTCTGCTATTACAGTGGTAGCCCGATTCAGGTGCCAGCCCATGGCTATCGTAATGTTGGCTTCAACCTGATCCGCGTGCCTGATGAAGAAGCTGTAAAAGAGGCGGAGCGTTCAGGAATCTATGGCCAGCTTTCCTATCAGGGCGAGCTGCTGGAAAAAGCCTATCTCTATGTCTACAAGGATCCGAGTAAAGGCTTCAAGGGCCCTGGTTATTTTATCCAGCCAGTTCTCCGTGGCAGCTTCCGTCTTAACCTGCCGCCTGGCGATTACTACCTGTTAGCTCGCAAGCGCGCGCGGGGCGGCCAGTTTGGACCGATAGAAATCGGTGATCATTTCAATTACTATTTCGGTAATCCGGTCCACATTGAGTCAGGCCAGCTCCACGAAGTCAAGATTGAGACCGTGACCCGGCTTTCGATGCTTGAGGAAGATGTTGTTGATTTCCAAGGCGTCAGTGGCCAAGTGGTCGACGCTGCGGGAGCACTTCAAACAGGGCTCTATGTCTTTGCCTACCGACAAGCCGAGATGACAGGAACGCCCGATTTTTTCTCAACGCCGACCGGAGCGGACGGTCGTTTTGAGCTCGCGCTGCCAGAGGGTGGTCCGTATTATCTGCTGGCGCGACAGGCCTTTGGTGGCCCGGCTGGTGGGGATGAATTGTATGGTAAGCTGCAAAAGCCTGGCGGCGACCCTCAGGCGGTTTCCGTCTCAGGTCAAAAAATGGAGGTTGTGATCCATGTGGCACCGAAAGGTACTGACTAGCTTTTTGGCTGGAATCGTTGTTCTTTTTCTCACTGGCTATTGCGACGCCAAGGAATTGTCTGGAGAGGTTCGCTGGTCGGGCCTGATTGATTTGCAAGAATCCGTTGTGGTGGGTCGGGGTGCGACCCTGACCGTTGCATCAGGAACGCGGGTTACCGCAGCAAATACTCAGGTGAAGATAGGCGTGCAAGGCCTTTTGCAGGTGGAAGGAAGTGCTTCCGCTCCGGTCCTCTTCTCCGGCCCAACCGGTTGGGCCGGCGTTGAGTTCATGGAAGCTCCTGTTGGCAGCTTTTTCCGGTGGGCGCAATTCCATTCTGCTCAAGCTGCGATCAGTAGCTTTGCTACCGATTTCAGAGTGGAGAACTGTACTTTTAAAGAAAATGAATTCGGCGTCAGATTGCTTCGCGAATCAAACCCGGTTATTCTGAACTCATCGTTCGAGAACAACCAGGTCGGGGTTGCCAACGAAATGAAATCCGGACCGGAAATCCGTGGCAACCATTTTGTCAATCAGGCTCGCTCTGCAATCCTCGCCTCGCACAACAGCAAAGGATTGATCGTCGATAACACCTTTGTGAAAAATAAGCAGGGCGTCACCCTGTTGCAGAATTATCCGGACCGGGTCAGTAACAATACTTTTACTGAAAATGAAGTCGCTATCTACTGTAATCAGACCAAGAGCTCACCGTTGATCGAAGAGAATTTGTTTGAGCGTAACGCTTATGGTGTCATGAACTTTTCCTTCTCTTATCCGACGATCAGAAACAACCGCTTTATCGCTAACATGACGGCGGTACATAATGACCAGTATGGTTCACCTCTCGTTGAAAACAACCTGTTTCGCGACAATGAAACGGCACTGTATAGCTATCGCAAATCAAATCCCAAGGTACGCCTGAACAATTTTGAGCAGAACACGCTGGCTCTCTACTGCGACTTCTCTGCGTACCCGGACGTTAAAGAGAACAATTTCCTCGGCAACATCAACGGTGTCAAACTCGGTATTTACCAAAGTGCCGATTGGGAGAAACGCTCCGGGTCAAAAAAAATTATGCAGCGAGAAGCGACGTCTCGCAAAAGTCAGAACCCGATGCTTGCGAAAGCGCCGGAAACTTTCGACGATTTTGTTGATGTCAGTGGCAACTGGTGGGGAGATGATACGGCGCAACTGGTCAAGACCGGCGCAGATGGCAACAGCGCGCTCTTTTATGATCGTCACGATGAGCCGGAAGTTACTTACGAGGATTATGGTCCCGGTGTTTACCAACTTGATTGGATCCTCTTTTCGCCGTGGTTGGATGGTCCGGTAAGCGGTGCCGGTCCTTTGGATAAGTGATGAAACGATTACTCCTGCTGCTCGCCCTGTTGGCCGTGCCGGCCCTGCTTTCCGCAGCGATGATTGAGGGTCGCGTGGTTCATGGCGATGAATCGTTGCCAGGGGTTGTGGTTAACGTTTATGCTTCACTGGATTTTACCGCAAAAGCTTTCGCTTCCTCGGCAATAAGTGATAGTGATGGCTATTACTCGTTGGAAGTGGCAAAGGGCACTTACGCTCTCTTCGGTTGGAGTGCCGACCGCAGCTATTTTGCCTTTTGCGGCCGCAATCCAGTCAATGTGGCAGAGGCGTCGGTCTGGGCCGGACTGCAAGCTGTGCCGGTTCAAAAACCGACGTCTGCCGTCTACGACGATGAATATAGTGCCGCAATAGAAGGGCAGGTTTTGCATGATGGCGCACCCTTAAGTGGCGCCTATGTCTATCTCTACCTGGATGTTGCTGAGGATCTTAAGGGCCATGGGTATCGGCTCTCTCAGCCGACGACAGAAGAAGGCTATTTTCGTTTTGACGGGCTATCGGAAAGTAACTATTTTTTGGTTGTGCGACATCGTCAGAATGGTCAGCGTGTTGGGCCGGTCCTGGCTGGTGATCTGTTCGGTATCTATCCCGGCAATCCACTGACTGCTAAATCCGGGCAGGTGCAGCAAGTTGTCCTGCATAGCGTTGCAAAGCTTAAAGATACCACCGAAAGTGAAACCTTTGGTCGGGCCACCGGCCCAGTACTGAGCGGGACGGTGGTGGATACCTCGGGTCGGGGTGTCTCCGGTGTGCATGTTTTTGCTTATGTTGACCGGGTCATAGGCCACCAGCGGCCAGCGGCCATTTCCACACCGACCACTGATGACGGCCGTTTTGTCGTCAACTTACCGGAACCGGGGACTTATTATGTCGGTGCCCGGGAGGCTTACGGTGATTCACCTGCCCCTGGAGAATTGTTCGGTATGTATGAGGTTAGCGCCGATCATGGCTTGACTCTGGAGGAAGGCGAAAACCTTGATCGGGTGCGTATTGTCGTGGAGCCGGTCGCGATTTTTTAACGGCTCTGTAATCGAAAAAATGCTGAAGCCGAACAAAGGAATTTGAACCACAGAGTCACAGAGGACACAGAGGAAAACAAGATCAATGGGTAATGCTATTGTGACCTTCTCTGTGTGCTCTGTGCCTTTGTGGTAAAGCTTTTGTTCTGGTTGTTGGTCTATAACATTAAGGAATGACGTGTTCTTAACGAATCTCATCCGCTTTGGCTTTTCTCTCACTCTGCTCTGTCTGCTTATCGGTTGCACGACAACTGTGCCTACCCTTAAAGTGAACAGTAAAGTTATCGAAGGCGCGGTGGTCTGGAGTGGCAAGGTTCTGGTTGAAGGTGTGGTCACAGTTAAAAAGTCCGGGCAGCTGACCATTGAGCCTGGCACGCAGGTTTATTTTGTTGCCAAAGACGAGGACGGAGACGGCATCGGGGATGCGGAGCTCCTGGTTGAAGGTGCTTTGATAGCTCGCGGCACAGCAGCGGCCCCGATCCTCTTTACGAGTGCGGCCAAACAACCGAAGCTCTCCGATTGGAAATATCTTTACCTCGATTTTGCCCGGCAGGCAGAGCTGGATTACATTATTTCCGAGTACGCTTACAGCGGATTGCAAATTCATTTTTGTCGGGCGCGGGTAACCAATTCAATTTTTCGCTACAATGTGGATGGCTTGAGATTCTCTACTGTGAATCTCTTTGCCGCCGGAAACAGCATGTACAACAACCGGCATGGATTGCGATTCGAAGAGCGCGGCGGTGAAGCATTTATTCATCACAACGATATCCGCGATAATGATATTGGTCTGTTCGTGGTGACCCGCTCGGAGGATAAAACGCGTATTGAAGAGAACAACATTACCGGTAATCGCCAATATAACGTCAAGTTGGGTTGGCAGCAGCCGGGGGCAGTGACCCTGCCGAAAAACTGGTGGGGCACGCAGGATCAAGCGATCATTAGTGAAACTTTCCTGGACAAGAAAATTGATACCCGTCTGGGGCTTGTCACAGCTCCAAAGCCTCTGGTCGGACCAGTCCAGATAAGTGATTGGTAACAACCGTAACAGGCAGCATCACGCAACCATTCTTTTAACCTTTTCTCTGTAGAGATGAGCCCATGACGACCAGAATTGATCGCCGAACCTTTATACGCCAGAGCATTCAAAGCGCAGCAGCGATCGCCGCCGTTGGATGCCTGCCCGCAATCGGTCCCTTTGCTGCCCCCGCTTCTGCTGCAGAGGCCCCATCCCTGGCTGTGCGTAAGGGGCAGGATATACCGCTTCTGGTTAAAGAAACTTTGAGCGCACTGGGGGGATTGGAGCAGTTCGTCAAGCCGGGCGATATCGTTGTGCTTAAACCAAATATCGGCTGGGATCGTACGGTTGAGCTGGCCGCCAATACACATCCCGATGTCGTCAAGGCTTTGGCGCTACTTTGCCTCGATGCCGGTGCCAAGCAGGTGCGTATCTTTGATCGCCCTTGCAATGATGAACGGCGTTGCTACACGCAGAGTGGTATTCGCGCTGCGCTCGAATCGATCAAGTCGGATCGCATCAGCCTCGAATATATGGATCGGCGCGCTTACAAAGAGTTGGAGATTCGTGGCGGGCAGGCATTTGAGCGGTGGGAGTTCTACATGCCAGCGATTGAAGCTGACCGATTGATCAATGTGCCAATTGCCAAGCATCACTCGATTTCCCGTTTGACCCTTGGCATGAAAAACCTGATGGGCGTGATTGGTGGCAACCGGGGAAGGATGCATCATAATATAGCTGAGGCGCTTACGGACATCGCAACGGTTATCCATGCTGATCTCACCGTCATTGATGCGACCCGTATCCTGATTGCCAACGGACCACAGGGCGGGCGGGTCGAGGATGTCCGTGTCATAAACACGCTGATTGCTTCGCCCGATATGGTCGCTGCTGATGCCTATGCTACAACCCTCTTTGGCCTTAAACCGGAAGATGTCGCAACTGTTGTTGCTGCCGCCAGGAGAGGGTTGGGGGTTATGGATCTGAGCCAGGTGAGAATGGTTTGAAACCTTTCTGACAGGCTTGTGGCTGATCTCAGGTAAGTGGAGTAACTCACCACTTCTCCCCGACCGGCTGCAAAACGACAACCTCATAAGCCCGCACACCCAACCCAACCTTCTCCCCATGCTCCAACTGCACTTCCCAATCAATATGAGGATAAACTCCTCGAAACTTGTCGCCGCCAGCTTCATGACCCGTTGCCATCGCTGTCCCAGGAAGACCGCGCGCCTGGTTTACCATGTCGGCGCACGCTTGATCCAGGGCGACCGGATCAGTTGAGGCGAGTATGCCGATATCGGCAACGATTGGGGTATCGGAGTGGCCGTAGCAGTCGCAGGCCGGTGAAACCTGGGTGATGAAATTGACAAAGAGTAGCTTTTTGTCTTTCCCTGAGATGGCTCCCAAGGAATACTCCGCCATCTTCTTCATCACCAGGGCGGATTCTTCGTTCCACTGGATTTGAACTGCTTTTGGTTCACAGACCGTGATACAGCGGCCGCAGCCAACACAACGTACGGCATCGAGTACCGCTTTGCCGCTGCTCAGATCAATTGCATCATGGGCACAGGCTTTGAGGCAGGCTCCGCAGGAGGTGCATTTCTTTGCCGAAATAGTCGGTCCCAGAGTGGAGTGCTGTTCGAGTTTTCCTGTGCGGCTCGAACAGCCCATGGCGAGATTCTTGATCGCACCGCCAAAGCCGGTCAGCTCGTGGCATTTGAAATGGGAAAGTACGATCAGGGCATCGGCTTCGATGATTTCGCGCCCGATATCAACCTCTGCAAGGAGTTCTCCGGCAACCGCAACCCTCTGCGACGAATGGCCACGCAGCCCGTCGCTCATGATGAGAGGGGCGTTGACAACGGCGTAGGCAAAGCCGTTTTCGATAGCGCAGGTCAGGGAGGAGACGGCTTCTTTGCGTTCCCCTGGATAGAGGGTGCTTGAATCGGTAAGAAAAGGTTTGCCGCCGAGAGCTTTGATCTGGTCGACGATGCGGCGGACGAAGGTTGGCCTGATATAGGCGTGGCCACCCTTTTCACCAAAGTGCATCTTGATGGCAACCAGGTCACCACTGCAGATCACCTTGGAAAGTCCGGCCAGTTCGGTCAGCCTTTCCAGTTTGGTGTGCAGGTTCTCCCGCATTCCTGCACGCATATCAGCGAAATAAATTTGCGCAGCCATTGATGCCTCCGGTGCTAAGTTTTTGGGCGGAAATTGTCCTGCGTTGTCGCTTAGTACCACACGTGAGAATGATCTCGTTATAGAGCGACACTACCGCGCTGGTTGTGCTTCCTGCTTGCCGAGTTGTCCGTAGGCTTCGACCTTGCCGTTGACCAGGTGGACGTAATAGCGTTCCCAAAACCGGTTGACAGGGATGTACCAGAGATATTCTTCGTTGCCGCTCCCAGAAGCGTTACTCGGGTTGCCCATCTGCTGCATGACTTCAGATTTGGTCATGCCAAGCTCTACCTTGTGTAAGCCAATCCACGGTGTGCAACCGCTGAGAAGAGCAACCAGTACAACCCAAAAGATCAACTTGCGCATCATCTTCCTCCTAATCGATTAAACAAATAAAGGTAATGAAAGTTTTGAAAATATTTTGACTTAAATAAAGACTTTCCTGGGGTTCTTTCTCTTAACCTTTGCGTCTTTGCGTTAAATGCCTTTGCCAGCAACCTGTCGGACAATCAATGAACTGGCTGCAAATTCGCCTGTTTGGCCCATATCTCAGCTCCTTTTCGACCAATAGCTACGGCTATTACTCTTAAATGAGCTAAAATCTGGTCTCAAACATCCAAATTTTCGCTTCAGCCCTGATTGTCCGACAGGCTGCTAGAAGTTTGAAGCAGTTTTTTCTCAGGGATTGCTTCTGCTGTTTCCGCGTCATCCTTGCGCAGGTAGACGGTTGTGCTCGGGAAGGCGATTTCCAGCCCCAACTCTGCCAGGGTGTCCATGATCTTCAAACAAAGATCCTCGCGGGCTTCAAGAAACTCGCCCCAGACAGTCGTGGTGGTAAAGCAGTAGACCATGATGTCGAGAGAGGATGCGCCGAAGCCGGTAAAGTTGACGAGGAAAAATTCCTGATCGATGGCCGGGTGAGTCTTTAACAGTTCGCGAATCCGGCTGATCGCTGCACGCATTTGCTTGGGGGTGGCGTCGTAGGAGACACCGACCGTGAGGCTAATGCGTCGCTTGGGCATGCGGCTGTAATTGTCGAGAGCCAGGTTGGCGACGATGTTGTTCGGTACGGAAATTAACGTCTTGGCGAAGGTGCGGATTTTAGTCGAGCGAAAGCCTATTTCTTCGACGGTTCCTTCCATATCGTTGGCTTTGATCCAGTCGCCAACCTGGAAGGGGCGATCGAAGAGGATATTGAGTGAACCAAAGATATTGGAGACCGTGTCTTTGGCGGCCAGGGCGATGGCTAGACCGCCGATGCCGAGAGAAGCGAGAACTCCGGTGATCGGGTAACCAAACGACTGGATGGCCATGAGACCAGCCATGAAGACAATGAAGATGCGCAGGCTCTTGCGCAGCAAGGGGACGAGGTGATCATCAAGGGTCGATTTGGTGCGCTCTGCCCATTTGCTCAGGTAATGATCAACTGAGTCGACCATGTTGAAAAGGAACCAGGCAATATCGAAGATGACCAACGCCTTGAGCAACGCAGTCGCAAGCTTGTCGAAATCAAAAGGTTCGGCGGGAAGTTGTAGAACTTTTATGGCGATGAACAAGCCAATCAGGAAAATGAGGAATTCTGCTGGTTTCTGCAGGCAGGCAAAAAAGCGATCGTCGATTTCTCGCTTGGTCTTTTGCGCCAGCGGCAGTATGGTTTTGATGAAGAGGTAGGCGAAGAGCTTTTTGGCAATATAGGCACCGAGGATAATGCCAAGGGCTGTGGCGTATTGGCCGATGGTGCTGCCAAGCACCTGATTGTTCATCCACTCTGGCATTGCGCCCTCCTGTCAGTGACAACTCAACTAATTCAAGGTCTTAAGCTACCAGATGAAATAGTCAAAAGCAAGGTTGCGGATAGTGTCTGTAAATAACTCCGGGAGTCGAATGATTCTGAGAGTTTATGATAGAATGGTTACGATAGAAAATCCACGGCGTTATGCCATGATTAACGAAGGAGAGAGAAGCTTATGAGTAACGACAGTCGCAACAGTTTTAATGCTCGGCAGACCCTCGATGTCGCCGGCACGGCTTATGAATATTTTTGTTTGGAAACCCTTGCTGCAAAACGCAATGAAGTGACGCGTTTACCGCTTACGCTCAAAGTCCTGCTGGAAAACCTTTTGCGCAATGAAGATGGCGATTCGGTGACCGAGAAAGATATTAATGCGGTCGTTGATTGGCTTGATCAGCGCACCTCTGATCACGAGATTGCGTTTCGCCCGGCGCGAGTTTTAATGCAGGACTTCACTGGTGTACCGGCGGTTGTCGATCTGGCAGCGATGCGCGACGCGGTTGCCCGGGTTGGTGGTGATCCGCAGAAGATCAATCCGCAGATTCCGGTGGATCTGGTGATTGATCATTCGGTTATGGTTGATAAGTACGCCATGCCGGAAGCTTTTGCCTATAACGTTGATAAAGAGATGGAGCGCAACTTCGAGCGCTATGCTTTCCTGCGGTGGGGACAGCTGGCTTTTGATAACTTCCGCGTCGTGCCGCCGGGTACAGGGATCTGTCATCAGGTGAACCTTGAATATCTGGCGCGCACGGTCTGGTCGGAAGAGCGTGACGGCAAAAAGGTCGCGTATCCGGACACCCTGGTTGGTACCGACAGCCACACCACCATGATCAACGGCCTGGCCGTACTCGGTTGGGGCGTTGGTGGTATCGAGGCCGAAGCGGCCATGCTCGGCCAGCCGGTTTCGATGATTATCCCCGAAGTCGTTGGCTTCCGCATGACCGGCAGCCTGAGTGAGGGTGTCACGGCAACGGACCTCGTTTTGACAGTGACACAGATGCTGCGCAAATTTGGCGTGGTTGGCAAGTTCGTCGAATTCTTTGGCGATGGTCTAGGCAAGCTGCCGTTGGCTGATCGCGCGACTATCGCCAATATGGCCCCTGAGTATGGTGCGACCTGCGGCTGGTTCCCGATCGATGATGTGACTCTCGATTACCTGCGTCTTTCCAATCGTGATGATGCAACGGTTGCTCTGGTTGAAGCTTACGCCAAGAAGCAGGGTTTGTGGCGTTTTGACGGTATGAGTGATCCTGAGTACACAGATGTTCTGGAGCTCGACCTGGGCTCTGTCAAGCCAAGTCTGGCCGGTCCTAAACGGCCTCAGGATCGTGTTGATCTTGAGTCGATGAAAGACGCCACAAGGGCGGTCATCGCAGCCGATGCGATTGACAAGAGAGCTGATGTTGCCGGTTTTGACTATAAGTTAAGCCAGGGCGATGTTGTCATCGCGGCAATTACTTCGTGCACCAACACCTCCAATCCTGCAGTTATGATGGGTGCCGGTCTGGTGGCCAAGAAAGCGGTTGAAAAAGGTCTTGTACAGAAACCCTGGGTAAAAACGTCGCTGGCGCCGGGCTCCAAGGTTGTAACCGATTATCTGGAAAAGGCTGGCCTGCAGACATATCTCGATCAGCTCGGTTTTCATGTTGTCGGCTACGGCTGCACCACCTGTATTGGCAACTCCGGGCCTTTGACCGGGCCGATTGCTGATGCGATCACCGAAGCGGATATGACCGTCTGCTCGGTCCTTTCTGGCAATCGCAACTTTGAGGGCAGGATCCACTCACATACCAAGGCCAACTGGCTGGCTTCACCGCCACTGGTTGTGGCCTTTGCCCTGGCTGGCAACACGTGCATTGACCTGACCACTGAACCAATTGGCCAGGACCCACAAGGCAACGATGTTTATCTGAAAGACATTTGGCCGAGTGATGAAGAAGTGGCTGAGATGGTCAAGCTGGTTTCTGCTGACATGTTCCGTGAGAAGTATGCCGATGTCTTTGCCGGCGAGGAGAGCTGGCGTAGCCTGCCGGTTCCCGAAGGCGAGACTTATGTCTGGGAGGATCAATCGACTTACGTTCAGCAACCGTCTTTCTTCGAGGTTCGTGACAAAATGGCGAGTGGCCTGGAAGGCTTCACCGGGGCTCGCTTGCTTGCACTGCTCGGTGATTCAATCACTACCGATCATATCTCTCCGGCCGGATCGATTCTGGCGAGCAGCCCTGCTGGAGTTTACCTGCGCGAACGCGATATCGGCCCGGCTGATTTCAACTCTTACGGGTCGCGACGTGGCAACCACGAAGTGATGATGCGCGGCACTTTTGCTAATATTCGCTTGAAAAATGAGCTGATACCTGGTGTAGAGGGTGGTTTTACCAAGGTTCTTCCTGATGATGAACAGGTCAGCATTTTTGATGCGGCAATGAAATATGCCAAGGCAAAGACGCCTTTGATTATCATTGGCGGCAAAGAGTATGGTACCGGCTCAAGCCGCGATTGGGCGGCAAAGGGAACGCTGCTCCTTGGCGTGAAAGCGGTGGTCACAGAAAGTTACGAACGTATCCATCGCTCCAACCTGGTCGGTATGGGTGTCCTGCCGTTGCAGTTCAAAGCGGGAGATGATCGCAAAACCCTTGGTATCGATGGCAGCGAAACCTTTGACCTGATTGGTCAGGAAACCGAGATCGAGCCGGGCCAGGACATCACCCTGCGGGTCAATCGCGCCGATGGCCGCAGCCATGACCTCGTTGTGACCTGTCGCATTGATACGGCCAACGAGGTGAAGTATTTCCAGAGTGGTGGAATTTTGAATTACGTGCTGCGGAATTTGATGAAGTAGTTGGTTGGCTATTTTCTGTGCGAGCGAGGAGCTGTCCCTGTGCTGGGGCAGCTCCTTTAATCTGGAACTCCCCGCCGATCCCCCATCCTATAATCTCTTACAACCTCAGCCACCCGAATCCTGAAATCAGAAAAGATCCCTGCTTTACCCTTTTCTTGTGCCAGACGATGCAAACCAAACTCACGCCATTGCTTGATCGACGCCTCATCTTCCCAGAAAGAAAGGGAACATATCTTGCCATCTTCAGACAAGCTGGCAAAGCGTTCAATGGAGATGAACCCGTCAACCTTGTCCAGATGCTCTCGCAATTGTGCTGCAATTTGCAGATATTCTTCCTCTTTCCCTTCGTTGATTTTAACTTCAAAGATAACCGCAATCATGATGATTCTCTTCGTCTTGCAAGTCGGTTGATCTCGCGATAACGAAAGCAGTCAGTGGTGTGGTCATTGACCATGCCGATGGATTGCATTAAGGCGTAGCAGATGGTCGAACCGACGAAATTGAAACCACGTGTTTTAAGGTCTTTGCTCAGTTGATCGGAAAGTGGGGTGAGGGCAGGGATGTCATTGTGCTTCTTCCATGAGTTGATGATCGGTTGGCCGTCAACATAGCGCCAGAGGTAATCTGCAAAAGAAGAGAACTCTTCACAAACCTGTAAAAATCCCCGTGCGTTTTTGATTGCAGATTCGATCTTGAGGCGATTGCGAACAATGCTGGCATCCTGCATCAGGCGATCGATCTCTTGCTGGTCGTAGCGGGCAACTCTGGCTGCATCGAAATCATGAAAAGCTTTACGATAATTGTTACGCTTTTTCAGAATGGTCAGCCAACTGAGGCCGGCCTGGGCGCCTTCGAGAATCAACATCTCAAAAAGCAGGCGGTCATCATGAACGGGAACACCCCAGTCTTCGTCGTGGTAGGTGATATATTGCGGGTCGCTGCCACACCATGTGCAACGTTTGACTATCACTTCACCAGCCATAATTTTCTCTCCAGCCTCCAACCCCCAGTTTACAGTTTACAGCTTACAGTTTACAGCTTACAGCTTACAGCCCTTGCTTTATTCCCAAAGTCCGCGCTTGTCCTCTCTGGCTTCAGCTTCTGCAGCCAAAAAGTCTTGTTTCAGGTGAAAGGAAAACCTTCTGTAAACAACGGCCAATCCCTGTTCAAGAAGCAGACGATTGAGCAGTCGCCCATCGGGGAGGTGGACATAGGCAAGCAGACGGCCATGCCGGTCGCGTGGAGAATCGTCGAGCGATAGAGTGACCTTTTGGCCTTTGACCTGTTTGATGTTGAATTCTTTGGCACGTTGGTAAATCTGTCGTTGTTTTGCGGCTGAGATACCTTGGTCGATGAGGTAACTATCACGCTGCGAGTTTTCCCGTTCCGGGGTGTCGATGCCAATCAAGCGAACTTTGCCGACGGTATCAACCTTGAGCGTGTCGCCATCGTAGACCCAGCTGACAGTGCCTTGCAGGGCCGGTGTCGGTTGCTCGGCGCAGGCAGGTAAGGCCAGAGCGAAGCACAGATAGAGAAGAGGGGCCAGAAGACGCACGGTTAACCGCGTCCCCAGAAGAGGCGACAGAAGATTCCAGTACAGAGTCCCCAGATCATGTTGTAGAACACAATAAAGAGTGGTGTGAATTGCCCGAGTTCAAGACCGAACCATCCGTGACGAGTCATGTAGGGGTAAACGAAGAAGAGCTGAAAGGCGGTGGGCAACAGGCTGATCCACAGTCCTTTGCGGGCCCAGTGGCGACGTGACTTCAGCGAGGCAACGGTGAGGAAATAGGTTAATCCCCAGAGGCCACCCCATATCAGTCGAGAATAAAGCCAGTCTGTGGAGAGTGAGGGCGACATCTGCACATTCACCATCGCGGGGAGCCCCATTTGGCCTGCTTTCCATGTAACCAAGCTGCTGCAGAGAGCGCCGAGCATCCCGGCACAGAAACAGACGGCTATCAAAATCCTGCTGCGTAGCATGATTTCTCCTGGCAGGGTGTCACACTATCCATAAGCCGACTAAGGCACGGATTGTCCGACAACTTCCTGAATCAACAAGTTTTAATTGTTATTTAACGCCGCCCCCTCATTCATGCTGCCGGTTCGGTAACCCTGAAGGTCAAGGGCAACGTAGGTGAAGCCGGCAGACTTGAACTCGGCCAGTAGCTCCTGACGCATCTTATCATTTATGATTCTCGATAGTTCGTCAAGAGCAACTTCGATGCGTGCGGTTTCGTTGTGATAGCGAACGCGAAAGGTGTGAAAGCCCTTTTCGCGCATGAAGGTTTCACAGTGGTCAATTTGCTGTAAGCGCTCGGCGGTTATACGCGTGCCATAAGGGAAACGCGAGGCAAGGCATGCGAAGGGTTGCTTCTCGGCTGTAGAGAGACCGTTCTGGCGACTCAGGGCACGAATATCTTCCTTAGTCAGACCTGCTTCGAGCAGAGGTGAGCGAACCTTTAACTCTTGGGCGGCTTCCCGGCCCGGTCGATAGTCATTCAAGTCGTCGAGGTTTGAACCGTCAAGGACTTCAGCGTAGCCGAGCTCTCTGGCTTTGCTTAGGCAGATCCCGAATAGCTCTTTCTTGCAGTGGTAGCAACGTCGCGGTGGATTGTCAGCAAAACCGGGAATTTCCAGCTCGTTGCTGTCAACAACAATTTGCTGAACGCCAAGTTCCTTTGCCAGTCTTACGCTTTCATTGAATTCGTGGCTCGGGTAGGTTGGCGAGGTGGCCGTCAGGGCGATAACGTGTTCGGCGCCAAGCACGTCTCGGCAGATCTGTAACAGGAAGGTTGAATCAACGCCGCCAGAAAAGGCTACCACTGCTGAACCTAACTCAGTCAGAATGAGTTTGAGCTTTTGAAGTTTTGTGTCGAGTTGCATAAAAAGGCGGCCTCGGCCAGTGAGCCGGAGGCCGCCCGGCTCTTGAATGGTTAAAAAGCTGCTCAATCAAAGACGTTGGTGGAGAGATAACGTTCGCCGGTGTCGCAGAGAATCGTGACAACATTCTGCCCTGGCTTGAGGCGTGCGGCAATCTGACGGGCAGCAAAGACGTTTGCTCCTGCAGAGATACCAACAAAAAGACCTTCTTCGCGGGCAAGGTCGCGGGTTGTTTGCATGGCTTGCTCATTAGTGACAGTGATAATCTCTGTCAAAATGTCCGTGTTGAGAACATCAGGGACAAAGCCAGCACCAATGCCCTGAATTTTGTGTGGGCCAGGTTCGCCGCCTGAGAGCACCGGCGAGTCACTTGGTTCTACTGCTACAATGAGTGCTTCAGGATTTTTTTCTTTAATTGCCTGCCCTGCACCAGTGATTGTGCCGCCGGTGCCGACTCCGGCCACAAGGGCGTCGACCTGATTGTCGAGGTCGCGCAGAATCTCGGGTCCGGTTGTTCGCAGGTGAACTCTTGGATTGGCAGGGTTGCAGAATTGTTGAGGCATGAATGCCTTACGTTCGGCAGCGATCTCTTCTGCTTTTTCTATCGCTCCTCGCATCCCCTGTGCGCCGGGAGTGAGGATTAACTCGGCACCAAAGGCACCGAGCAGACGACGACGCTCCATGGACATGGTGTCGGGCATGATGAGTACGATTTGGTAGCCCTTGACTGCGCCCACCAGAGAGAGGCCGATGCCAGTGTTACCGCTGGTCGGTTCAACAATCACATCCCCCGGCTTCAACAGGCCATCTTGTTCGGCCTGTTCGATCATGGCCTTGGCGATGCGGTCTTTGACACTACCGCCAGGGTTGGCGCTCTCCAGCTTCCCCCATAGCGTTGCCGATCCTTCTGGGGTGCTAATTTTTACCATGGGTGTGTTGCCGATACGATCGAGCATTGAGGAACATCTCTCTGCCATGAGTCGGGTCTCCTTAGGACATTGCGCTAGATAAAGTACATGAAGCGGTGATCCAGTTCCTTTTCCATGCCCATAGCTTTGGCGTCGTCACAAAGGTCTTTCAGGGTTACAGAGCTCAGGTAGTCGTTAAGGCGCTTGCTGCCTTCCATCCAGATTTTCTGTGTGACGCATTCGTTGTTTAGTTCGCACTCTTTCTTACATCCTTTACCTGACTTCACACAGTCGACCAAGGCCATTTCGCCTTCTGCAGCGGTTACGACCTGATGAACGTTTATTTCGTGAGGCTTGCGGGACAAGAAATATCCCCCCTGGGGACCTCTACGGCTTTTTAGGAGGCCTCCTCGCTTTAGATCCTGAAAAATTTGTTCAAGATAGCGCGGAGAGATGTTCTGGCGGCGGCTGATGTCTTTGATTTGCGCGGGCAGGGTACCAGCATGATAGGCCATGTCAAAGAGGGCACGCAGACCATAGCGACTTTTTGTAGATAAACGCATAGGTAATCTCCTGATATATGTTGTTAAGCTTTTTAGTAAAGTTTATTTCTCTTGTCAAGAACATAGTTGTGTTAAACTTCTACTAAGGACGGAAATGCTTTATACTTAACGGACTCTTATTGCCAAAAAATGTTGAATATGATTGAACAGCCTTTTGAAATCAAGGTCCCTGTGGCCTGGTTGCCTGCAGGATTGATCAGCTGGTATGCGCCTGATGGCTCGGCTGTTACCCTGGTGACGGCTTGGGTCGCTTTGGTCGGTGGTGATAAACCATGCATCCGAACGGCATGGCATGGTCGCTCTGAGCCGATGTCTCGTTTCTGGTCAGGTGGTGATTTTGTCCTGAATATGCCCTACGAGACTGATCTGGGTAGAATCCGGGAAGTTATGAGTCGGG
This sequence comes from Deltaproteobacteria bacterium, assembly GCA_024636155.1. GTDB lineage: Bacteria > Desulfobacterota > Desulfuromonadia > Desulfuromonadales > BM103 > M0040. The sequence continues at coordinate 15,997 of JAGXHM010000123.1, read as the reverse complement.
GGAGTCTCTGTTTAAACGCTGAGGAATCCTTGGGATACCGTTGTGTCTCGGGTATCGTTGCGGCTGCACCTCGCCTGCTTGACTGTGCGGTACAGATTGAATGTGTAAGTGGCAGGTTGGTTGATTCTGTTTTTGATGCTGATCTCTGTGGGAATGTGGTTCGCGTACATCGCGATATGGTGGTTATTGACCCGGCAGACATCCCGGATCTCTGTGCCATTCAGCCCCTACTTCCGCTGGGAGTTTCATGACAACTTTACAACCAGTTCATTCCATCATAATAAACAGAAAGGGCCAGCTGAACAGCTGGCCCTTTTGCTTGTATCTTTGACAAATGCTGAGCTTATTCTTCCTCAGCGCCTGGCCAGTGAAGGTTGTCGACAAAAGAGGCGATACCGTAAGTCACCAGAAAAGCCACCATGGAAACAGCCAGACTTGCACCAGCGGGAACCAGGAATGTCTGATGTCCAAGGTAATCCCAACAGAACATCACTCCGGCAATCCAGCCGAGTGTAAAGCTTACGCCAACGACATGCTTAATGAGTTCCAGGTAGATGACAAAGGTGTAAATCATGTCGCCTGCTGTTTCGGTGCAGACACCCTCAAGTGCGAGGCGACGATTCAGGCTGCCAGAAAAGAGACGGCAGGCTGTCCACAGGCAAACAAAAAAGATGCCGGTATAGATGCTGTGCCGGGCAAGCAGATCTGCATGTGCTTCGAGCTTTTGTACGCCAACAGCAAAAAAGAGTGTCGACATAAGCCCTGCAATGTAAACCGGCCGGGTGCTGTTGATGACTGCGACTCTGATTTTCTGGAACATACGATTCTCCCGAGTTCTGCGATTTCGTCTTGAATCTTATTTTTTAATGTAGCCTATTCTCTCTATTTGTCGGGCGCCAGTCCAGTTAGAAATGTATAATTTAATCTTATTTAATTTAAGGATTAAAATTAAAATAATTAAATGATTACAAGGTGTTGACACTCTAAGTGCATGATTTTAATCCGTGTTTTTTGTTAAATTAATATTATTGTTGATTAATTTTTTTGTTTAAAAGGCTGTTTCGTCGTTTTTTTGGGGTTGTGAACTGCTGGCAGATGTGCCTAGGAACAGGTCAGGAGACGGCCTATCAGAGCTGGGACAGCCGTCTCGACACGGAGTGGGCGGTTGCCGAGATGAACCGGAGTCAAGCCAGCGGCAACCAGTTTCTCTATCTCATAAGCTGTGAAGCCACCTTCAGGTCCAATTGCCAGGGTTACTGCTTGCGGCACATTGACCGGGCAAGGTTGTGACGAACCTGGGTGAGCAACCAGGGCACACGTTTGGCTTGCCATTGCCGGGAGGGAATCCTCAACAAAAGGTTTGAAGCGTGGCTGTAGATTTACCGTGGGCAGAATTGTGTCGCGAGACTGTTCCAGGCCAAGGATGAGCTGTTCCTGAATGGCGGCTGGCTCAAGAGTTGGACTTTGCCAGTAGCTCTTGTCCACTCGCCAGGTATTGAGAAGGATAATCTGTTTTATCCCTATGGCTGTCATTCCCTGCAGGACCCGTTTGAAAACCTTTGGTCGTGGCATGGCCAGAATGACAGTCACAGGAAGCGGCTCCAGCGGCTCATCTTCCAGCATAACTTCAAGCTCCAGCTTTGTCTCATCAATTGAAAGAACGATTCCATAACCGGTTCTCCCACCAAGCAAGCCAACCTGTAACGTTTTGCCGTTTGTGACCTTGAGGATTGCACGGGCATGTTCGTAACGGCGGCCAAATAATCTGACCCGATTGGAGCCGGTAAAGTCTTCGTTGTGTAAGAGGATGAGGTTCATAAATACGCTTGTGATGGGGGATTCGAAGATTCACAATGAGACTTGCAAAGAGGGCATTGCCGGTTATCGCGAATAAAACCAGTGCGCAGTTGTCATTTATCATTACTTTAGTTTGGTGCGTCCGGAGTTTTTTCTTTGTTGCCGTGCTGCCAGGCTCTTCCGTGTCAAGTAAAGGTGTGGTCGCTGGTTCATTTTGGTCGTCCTGAGCCTCGTAAGCAGTCAGTGACTCCTGCGCTTCAGAGATGGACGTCTCCCCTATGTAAGTAACTGATCAGCGTTACCGTTGTCACTGAAGCGCAGAACCTCTTTAGTCCCTCTACTTTTTCGGCAAGACATTCTTCTCGAAATTCAGCGTTTGGAAGTAGTCCTCATTGGTTTCTGCACGGCGAATCAATTCAACAGAACCGTCGGTGCGCAACAGCAGCTCTTTGGGGCGCAAACGACCATTGTACTGGAAACCCATGGCGTGACCGTGAGCGCCAGTGTCGTGGATCGCCAGCAGGTCCCCCTCTTGGATCGGTGGCAGGTTGCGCTGGATGGCGAATTTGTCGTTGTTCTCGCAGAGTGAGCCGGCAATGTCGTAAGTCTCTGATTTTTCCTGATCGCTTTTGCCAATGACGTCCACGTGATGATACGCGTCGTACAAGGCAGGCCGCATCAGAGACGACATACAGGCATCAACACCGATATAATTGCGGTAGATGCTTTTGTGGTTGATTGCCTGAGTAACCAATGCCCCGTGCGGTCCGGTGATCCAACGACCACTTTCCATGTACATACGCGGTGCATAGCCATGCTCTGATTTAAAGTCGTCGAAGAGCTCGGTGATTTCTTTGGCCATGGAGTCAAGATCAAGAGAAGAATCCTCTGGCTTGTAGGGAATGCCAAGACCGCCGCCAATGTTGAGGAATTCGAAACGGATTCCCAATTTCTCTTCGACCATTGCTGAAACCTGCAGGAGCATGCGCACGGTTTCCACCATATAGGTGTAGTCTCTTTCATTGGATGCGACCATGGTGTGCAGGCCGAAACGTTTGGCGCCCCGTTCCAGTGCCAGCTTGTATGCCGAGATCACCTGCTCATGAGTGATACCGTATTTGGCTTCAACCGGGTTGCCGATAATGATGTTGCCAGTTCGGCGCGGGCCAGGATTGTAGCGGAAGCAGACCAGCTCGGGAAATTCCGGAACTTTGGCGAGCAGTGAGATATCGTCGAGGTTGAGGATGGAGCCACCTTCAGCGGCAGCCGCAAGAAATTCTTCCTCGGTCGTGTTGTTGGAGGTGAACATGATGTCTTCGCCGGTGCCGCCAACTTCCCGGCTCAAGATCAGCTCCGCAATCGAGCTACAGTCAAATCCGAAGTCCAGCTCTTTCATCAATTCCAGGATGCGAGGGTTCGGCAAAGCCTTGACGGCATAGTATTCGCGAAAACCTTCGATGCCGGCGAAAGCTTTTTTTAATTTTTCTCCCGTTTCAAGAATGCCTGCTTCATCGTAGATATGGAAAGGTGTGCCGTAATGCTCTGCTATATCGGCGGCTATGGGAAAGAGGCGGTCCTGAAAAGATTGCGACATGGGCATGACAAAAAACTCCTTGAATCTTGGGTGCTCTGGATCGGTTCGTTTAAGAAGGGTGAAGCTCTTCATTCGGATTAAGCTATAAGATATAACTGATCAGGTCAGAAAAGACAAGTGGGACAAAAGGACAAGGCAGGCAAGCAAAGGGCTACTCCGCAACCTTTCCGGAAATTTTACTGCGTCCAACCGAGAAGAAATACCAGAGAGCAGCAGCCAGCTGTAAGGCCACAATCAAGCCAAAACCGGCCTTGTATCCTGAGACATTATAGCCCCCTGAAAGAGTCTGTGGCCAAAGGTTTATGATCAGTCCAATCACCCATTGTGCAGTAAAAGCGGCAACAAAGACCAGCAGGTTCAGCCCGGTATTCGCTCTGCCAGACAGGTGCTTTGGGAAACTTTGAGAGAGCACTGCATAGGGCAGGATACAGGCTGTTCCGAAAAAGCCGAAGAGCAGCCAGAGAGGCAAAGTCAATAGTGTCAATTGCAGAACCAGCAAACATTGTACGCCAATAAAAATCAGCATGCCGGCAGCGGCAACAGCCATCGGTTGAATGTTGCGGCGAGCCAGGCGTTCGGCCAGGGCGCCGAAGGTAAAATAACCCGCAATCATGGCGAGTGAGACGCCCATCAGGGTGTTGGCTACGGCCATACGATCGTAATTCGCTACGTCTCGTAGCCATGGTCCCGACCAGAGCCCGGCGATAGAGAGATAGGCCGCCTGGGCGGCAACCGCCCACGGGGCTATAGTCCAGAATAACCTATTGGTGAAGATCTTGCTGATGCCTGCAAGTTGTTCCCGAAAGGTTTCTCCCTGATGAGTTCCTGCCTTTTCCGGAACGATTAAAAACACACAGGCTGATGCCGCGACGGTAACTCCGGCAAGAATCAGAAAAACTCCGCGCCAGTCAGTCCATTGTAGTGACAGCTCTATTGGCGTGGTAGCGGCCAGAGCACCTATACCGCCGGAGATCATCTGGATGCCGTTAGCCAGAGGAAGTCGTTCAGGGGGGAACCAGAGAGTGAACGCTTTGAACGCTGCCATCAGGCAGGCGGAGACGCCAAGTCCGATCAGAGCGCGACCAATCATCAGCCCCGTGAGTGTTTCGGCTTGCGCAAAAACATAGGCGCCTGCGGCAGCGAACAATAAAAGTGTGGCTTCAACGCGGCGTGCCCCATAACGATCCAGGAGAACTCCGAGAGGGAGTTGAAATGCGGCAAAGGCGAGGAAATAAGCTGAAGTCAGCAGCCCAAGGCTTGCCGGATCAACACCAATGTCGCGGACTAAATCCGGAGCGATGACCGCGTTTACAGTGCGAAAAAGATAAGAAAGGAAGAAGCCAAAAGCGAAAGGGAGAAAAACGCGCAGCAGGAGAAGAGGGCGAAGCGACATTTGTTCTGACCTCATCGCAAGACTGCTACGGCTGCACCAATGATCCCGGCATCATTGCGTAATGCTGCTGGCAGAATCGTGGTTTTAGTCGTCAGATGCGGAAAGAATTGAGCGTGGTCTTTACTGATTTCACCGCCGATAATAAAGAGGTCCGGCCAGAAGAGTTCCTCGAGACGATGAAGGTAAGCGTCGAAGCGTGTTGCCCATTCGCGATAGGTAAGATTCAGCGTAGTGCGAACAGCAGCGGAGGCAAACTGTTCGGCAATCCTGCCGTGCAGTTGTAAATGGCCGAGTTCTGTATTGGGCACCAGGGTGTTGTCCCGAAAGAGAGCTGTGCCGAGGCCTGTGCCTGCCGTAACGACAAGAGTGGTCCCTGACACTTTTTTGCCGGCGCCGTAATGCATCTCGGCCAGGCCAGCAGCATCGGCGTCATTAAGGACCGTAACCTTTTGTCTGGTTCGTGCCGATAATAGTGTGACGATGTTAACGCCAATCCAAGCCGGGTCAATGTTTGTAGCCGTGCAGACGATGCCATTTTTGATGACTGCTGGCAGGCCACAACCGAGAGAGCCTTTCCAGCTAAAATGCTCAATGATCTGAGTGATTGATTCTGTGATGGCGTCTGGAGTCGCCGGCTCAGGCGTAGCAATCCTTAGACGCTCTCCGACAAGGGTGCCGTCGTCCGGGTTGACTGGAGCAGCCTTAATGGCTGATCCGCCGATATCGATACCGAGAATATTCATAAATGGCTTAGTGCGCAGCGAATCCGAACCATTCCGGGAACACCACCAGAATGCCGAGTACGAACGCCTGCAGGCAGATAAAGGGTATAACGCCGTAGTAGATATCGATGGTTCGCACTTCCGGCGGCGCGACACCCTTCAGGTAGAAGAGGCTGAAGCCGAACGGCGGGGTTAAAAATGACGTCTGCAGGTTCATGGCGACGAGGATGGCGTACCAGACCGGGTTGATGCCGAGGTTCGCGGCGATCGGTGCCAAAATCGGCACGATGATGTAGGAGATCTCGACGAAGTCGATAAAAAAACCGAGAACCATGATGAGTAACATGGACAGGATAATGAAGCCCCATTTCTCGCCCGGTAGCCCCATCATGAATTGCTCAACGATCCAGTCGCCACCGGTATAGGTGAAGACCATCGAGAAGGCAGTGGCGCCGATCAGGATGGCGAAGACCATTGAGCTGATCTTGATCGTCTCCAGCGAGCTATCCCAGAGCATGCGGAAGGAGAACTGCTGATAGAGCATCGCCAGAGCAATCGCGCCGATGCCGCCCACCGAGGATGATTCGGTCGGCGTCGCAACACCGGTCAAAATTGAGCCGAGTACGAGAATGATCAGGACTAGAGGCGGTACGATAGCCTTGAGGGCATGACCGATCTGCTGCCTCTTGGTGTCGTTCGATGCCGCGAGGCGGACCGGTGGCGCCAGATCCTTTCTGATGATGGTGATGATGACAATGTAGGCGACGTAAAAGACGACCAGAGAGAGTCCCGGCCAGAGTGCAGCTTTGAACAGATCGCCGACCGGTTCCTGGAAGACATCGCCGAGGATGATCAGGACGATTGACGGCGGGATGATCTGTCCCAGGGTGCCGGCGGCACAGATTGACCCGGTGGCAAGCCGCTTGTCATAGTTATGCTTGAGCATGACCGGCAGGGAAATAACCCCCATGGCGACCACGCTGGCCCCGACCACACCGGTCGATGCCGCGAGTAAGGCGCCGACCAGTATTGTCGAGATGGCGATACCGCCGCGAATCTCGCCGAACAAGAAGCCCATCGATTCGAGCAGACGTTCGGCTAACCGTGATTTCTGTAAGACAATGCCCATAAAGATGAACAGGGGGATTGCCATCAGAATGGTGTTGTTCATGATCGACCAGATGCGGTGCGGCATCAGGGAGAAAATCGCGGTTCCTTCGGCCAGTAGGCCAAAGAAGACCGCGACGCCACCGAAAGTGAATGCCACCGGGAAGCCTAAAAGCAACATGGCGAGGGCGGCACCAAACATTATAAGACCGATCATATCAGATGACTTTCCGTTGTTTCTTAATAGGGAGGCCCGTAGGGTTTCAGGGCCCCGCGTGCAATGAAATCATTAAGCCTCTGTTCTGGTGCCCTCTTCGTCAGCATTACAGGATCGCCTTGTCCTTGATGTGATGCACCGGCGGTGCTTCGAGTCCTCTGAAGATGTTGATATTGTGGAGGATAAAGCCGATGGCTGAGACAATCAGGAAGACAAAGGAAACCGGGATCACCGACTTGATCAGCCAGCGATAGCTCAAGCCGCCGGGGTCGCCGCTGATTTCGCCGGACATGTAGGACTCATGTACATACCAGAAGGAACCTTCGATGATCAGCAGACTTAAGGGGATGATGAACAACAGGACACCGCCGATGTTGACAATCGCTTTCCAGCGCGGCGAGAAATAATCGTACAGAATATCAACCCGGACGTGACCGTCCTCCTTGAGCGTATAGGCCATACCGAAGAGGAAGACTATGGAGAAGAGGTGCCACTCCATCTCCTGCAAGGCGATTGAGCCGGTATTGAAAAAATAGCGCATGATGGAATCGTAGAAGACATTGACCAGCATGACCAGATTCAGAAAACCGGCGATCCAGCCCATCAGGTTGGAGAAGCGATTAAAGTGTTGTTCCAGTTTCAGGAGCATGAGGTACCTTGCGCAGCAATAACCGGGCTCCCGGTTGGAGCCGGGAGCCCGGATCAGATTATTCTAGGTTGTCCTTCAAATAAGCGTAGTCGGAAATCACCGTCCACTGACGGGCCATTTTCATGTAGGCCGTCTGAGAATCAAGAATCTCTTTGAAAGAGGCGTCGCTGGCAGCAGCTTCAGTCAGTAACTCCTCGTTGGCTTTCTTCATGGCAGCGATGATCGGCGCTGGGAAGGTGCGGATCTTAACCTCCGGGAAATCCTTCTCGATCGAAGCCAAGTTGACCGCGCTCTCATGGTAGGAGCGGGCGTACATATCGTAGGCTGCTAATTCCATGGCGACCGTCAGGATCTCCTGCAGATGCTTGGGCAAGGCGTCAAATTTCGCCTGGTTGACCAAAAACTGCAACTCGGTGGCTGGCTCATGCCAGCCAGTGTAGTAGTAGGGGGCAATCTTCTGGAAGCCCATATTGAGGTCGAGGGACGGGCCAACCCATTCGAGGGCGTCGATGGTACCGCGATCAAGCGCGGTATAGAGCTCACCTGGCGGGATGTTGGTGACCACGACGCCGAGTTTGGAGAGGACTTCACCGGCAAAACCGGGGATGCGCATCTTCAGGCCCTTTAAGTCATCAAGGGTGTTGATTTCCTTGCGGAACCAGCCGCCCATCTGGTTGCCGGTGTTGCCACCGGGGAAGGAGTAAACGCCGTGCTTGTCGTAAACCTTTTTCATCAATTCCATGCCGCCGCCGTAATAGAACCAGGCGTACTGCTCGGGAGCGATCATGCCGAACGGCATGGTGGTGAAGAACATGGTGCTGGCGTCTTTGCCTTTCCAGTAGTAGGAGGCCGAATGGCCCATTTCATACTGGCCAGCGTTGACCATGTCGAGGATGCCGAATGCGGCCTTGTGTTTGTTTGATGAGTCGATCCGGATCTCCATCTCGCCGTTGGACATAGCCTTGACCATGTCGGCCATCTTGATAACCGCATCACCGAAGATGGGGAAGCCTGTTCCCCAAGTCTGGGCCAGTTTCCAGACAATAACTTCTTTCTCCACTTTCGCGACTTCTGCTGTTGGTGCTTGTTTTTGCTCACCGCAGGCCGTCAGGCCCAGGAAGGTGATGAGGACCAGTAACCCGGTAAACAACTTTAGAAAAGACTTCATCTGTTTCATTGCTTCTCCTCCTTCGTGTGTGGTGGGATCTTTACGCCTGAAGTTACCCCAAGCTTCTCCTGAAAAACGTCAAAATATAGATTTAGACTATTACCTGAAAGTCAACGGTTGTCAATGCCGACACAATAATGTTTTCAGCAGGTTGACTGTTTTGTCATGCTTGACGATGGCCTTGTAGATGATAACTTTAAAGCTGAATTTGCTCGTTGATCGTGAAGACAACTGAAACTTAACTGCATGACAAGCAGGAGGAGCCTGATGAGTAAAGCCATTCGTTTGTATGAGACCGGCGGCCCTGAAGTAATGCGTTGGGAAGAGATCAAAATCGGCGCGCCTGGCCCGGGAGAAGTTCATCTGCGTCAGAGTGCGATCGGTCTGAACTTTATCGATGTTTATCATCGCACCGGTCTTTACCCTTTGGGTGATTTGCCGGCAACGCCGGGGATGGAAGGCGCGGGGCTTGTCGTTGCCCTGGGTGAAGGTGTTGATGACCTGTCAGTGGGCGATCGCGTTGCTTACGCGGGGCAGCCGCCTGGTGCTTATGCAGAAGAACGCCTGATCCCGGCACATCGACTGGTGCGGTTGCCTGATGCGATCAGCGATCAGCAAGCTGCCGGAATGATGTTGCAGGGTATGACTGCGCAGTATCTGCTGCGAAGCACCTTTCACATCAAACCGGGCGATACCATCCTCTTCCATGCTGCTGCCGGTGGTGTTGGTCTGATTGCCTGTCAGTGGGCAAAATCCCTTGGTGCAACTGTCATAGGGACTGTTGGGAGCCCGGAAAAAGCGGAACTTGCCAAGATGCATGGTTGTGATTTCCCGCTGCTCTACCGGGAGGAAGATTGGGTCGCTAAGGTCAGGGAGATTACCGATGGTGAGGGTGTGCCTGTCGTCTATGATTCGATCGGCAGCGATACGTTTATGAAGTCTCTGGACTGTCTGCGGCCTTTGGGTTTGTTGGTCAGCTTTGGCCAAGCTTCCGGTCCGGTGGCCCCTTTTGACCCAGCTGTGTTGGCAGCCAAGGGTTCACTTTTCCTGACTCGACCGACTTTGATGACCTACACTGCTGAGCGTGAGGATCTGTTGGCCAGCGCTTCGGATCTGTTTGCTGTGGTTGCGTCCGGCGACGTGAAAATCGCCGTCAATCAAAGTTATCCACTCTGTGATGCCGCACAGGCGCACCGGGATCTTGAAGCGCGGAAGACGACGGGGTCAACGGTGCTGACTGTATAGTGTTGAGATGGTTGGTTTGAAGAAAAAAAAGGGGGGGGCGGAATGAATTCCGTCCCCCCGAGTTTTTTACTGATGGGCCTGCCCTGAGTAATTCCAGATGATTAACATTCGGCCTGATGCTTGGCAATCTCTTCATCGCTCAGAATTGGTTGCTTCTGCAGGCGTTTGTAATAAAAATTCTGACCATAAAGAACCGCTACCGGGTTGTGTCCAGTGACGCGGTCTTTAACCACCAGCGTGGTAACCGGTGCCTCTGAGTATTTGTTGAAAAGCATGTCGTGACCGACGCAGAGTCCCATGATGATGTTCATCTCCATCCCTTCGGCATTCAGAATACGGGCCTGGGCGATCGGATTGCACGCTGGCTCAAAAGTTCCTGGTCTGACTTTGTCCTCTTCTTTCAGCTTTAGTTCCAGCTTGTCGATGCTGCCAGCTTTACAGCATGCGGAAAAAGGCTCCAAGCCCTGGGCACGGAGTATGTCGCTCAGCCGATTGCATTCGTCGAGCAGGCCGATACATGTCGCGATGCCGATTTTTTTATAACCCATCAACCTTGCCAGGGCGAGCGTATCTTCGATCCTGGTCCACCGCGCGTTGACTGCATCGGAACCGGGAATTGGCTGGTAACAAAGACCTTCGACCTTGGCGGCAACTCGGGCCAGGCGAGCATCAGAATCATCGCCCTGATATTTTTGGAAAGAGTCGTAAATCGCTTCTGCGTGGGGCTCAGAAGGGCAATAGGGCGGCTGGGCAGGTTTGCTGTCAGGGTCGCTCCAACAATTCGTTGTGCCCTGTTTTTGCCAGATAGAACTGCAACTTGAGCAGGAATGTTCTGGCTTAGCTGGTTTTGATGGCGACATGGCATCCTCCGTGGTCATAGATTGATGCTGGGAGGATACCGCTTAAATAGCGGAGCTGTCCAGAATTTGAATCAGGCGTTATCGTACGTAAAAAAAATTGTCCCGCTAGCGTCTTGAATCCCTTCTGCCCAGATTTGACCACCGTGCCTGTGGATGATGCGCCTTGCACCAGCCAGCCTGGTGGTGTTTGTGGGCAGCGCTGAATCCTGAGGATTGTCGCGGAAAGCATCGAACAGGCGTTTCGCCTGTGCCTCGCTGAAGCCTGTGCCATTGTTACGGACGAAAAAGACTTTCTGGGAATTTCTGTGAAACATGCCGAGTTCGATTTGTCCCTGACGAGATGGGGGTATGAAATCCATGGCATTGCTGAACAGATTGTAAATGACTTGACGAAACATTATTTGATCGCACCAGGCAGTCATCCAAGGCTGAATCTTGAATTCAACCTGTCTGTCCGGTTGTTTGTTTTTTAACTCTTCGGCAACGTCGAGAGCTAGTGTGTCCAGCTTGACCCGCGCACGTCGTGGCTCGCCCAAGGGAAGTTCGCTAAGCGCCAGACAGATCTCAAGTTGCTCGTTCAGTTTGTTGCTGGTGTTGCAGATATTTTCCATGAAGAATTCGGTTTTTTCGTCAAGATTATGACCACACTGGGCTTTTAGTAGCTCAACAGAGGTCGACAGCCCCGCAGAAGTATTGCGTAACTGTCGTAATATATCCTCATTAAATTCCTCGAAATCTTGCCTGACCAGCCCAAGGTCTCTGTTGCTTTGCTGCAGGCTACTCTCTCTCTGAGCGGTATTGGCCAAATAATGCATGCCGAGATAAATTGCTGCCAGAATGAAAACGCTGAAAAGAGCGCGAACGGCTAACTCGTGATAGGAGGGTGAGAACAATTGCTCCCGTACGCTGCCATCGCCAAAGAGAACAGCATCGAGAATCGAGTCTGCTACAAAGGCAGAAGGAATCAGAAGTAATCCCCAGAGAAATAATTGTAAAGATGCTCTTTGTGAAAGGTTCTTGGACAACGCCGTTCTCTCTCCCCCTGAAATTTACATAGTTTAATCATGATTCGTTAATACTGCAAGGGGGAATTATTCGATGCTGAGCACGCATTGCTGGTCGACGTGCAAAAAAGGATGCGGGCACATTACAAATGCGCCCGCATCCTTTTGAGAAGCGATAGGTTGATAATAGAAAAAATCAGGCAGTTATTCGGCGTTCCGTGCCATTGTAGCTGACCTTCTTGCCCGGGTAGCGAATCGGATCCTTGCCAACGACCGCCCAACCTGAAGAACGCCGGAAGCTTTTCACCAGATCACGGTTCAGCAAGAGATCCAACCCTTTCGGGACCACCCTGCAAATAGTACCATCTACCATCTCTACTTGAATTGTCATTATTGGTTGCTCGGTCTTTTCAGCGTTCGTGATTAAAACTTCAATGTCCGTTTATTATACACCAAGACACTCACAATTTTCTCAAAACCTTGGAAAAGCAGGTGATTCGATTTTCTATGATTTTTTTAAGATAAAATTGATCCGACAAGCTCCTTACGCGTTCAGCTTTGAATCAGATGATTTTGTTAAGCGGGTACTCGACAATGCCTTCCGCCCCCTGGCTCATCAGCTCAGGGACGATCTTGCGCACTTCAGATTCCGGCATGATCGTTTCGATCGAAACCCAGTCCGACTGGTAAAGATGGGCAATGGTCGGGCGATTGAGGCTCGGCAGGAGCTTTATGATCTCTTCAATCTTCTCCCCTGGCGCATTCATCTTCAGACCGACCATTCCTTCAGCACGAAGAGCTGACTGCAGCATGGTGTGAATGCGCTCAATTTTGCCTCTTTTCCATGGATTTGCCCAGGCCTCTTTATTGGCAATCAGGACGGGGACCGACTCCATCAGTTCGCAGACGATACGCAGATTGTTGGCCTTGATCGTCGAGCCGGTTTCTGTGACTTCGACAATGGCGTCGCACAGCCCTGTGAGAATTTTAGCTTCCGTTGCACCCCAGGAGAATTCGACTTCGACCGGGATGTTGCGTTCGGCAAAGTAGCGTTTGGTGAAACCGACCAGTTCCGTAGAGATGGTGGCACCAGCGAGGTCTTCAGGTTTTTCAACTTTGGAGTCGGGTCCGACCACCAGCACCCAATGAGCTGGTCGTCGGGAAACTTTGGAGTAAACCAGTTCGCCGACTTCGATGACGTCGGAATCATTTTCCTTGACCCAGTCACGGCCAGCAATGCCGACATCAAGTTTGCCGCGCTCAAGAATCTTGGCCATTTCCTGGGGCCGGACCAGGCTGCATTTCAGCTCATCATCATCACTTGTGGGGAAATAGCTGCGTGAAGATGTTTTGATCTTCCAACCGGCTTTTTCAAAGAGTTCAACTGTTGCATTCTCCAGACTCCCTTTCGGGAGGCCGAATTTCAATTCGTTTGCCATGTTAAACCTCAATAAAGTTAGTGGCCACAGAGGCACCGAGACATAGAGGAAATCTTTAACCCCTCAGGGATCTTGTAGCTGTTAACCTAAAGTTTTTGTTCCTCTCCGTGTCTCAGTGTCTCTGTGGCAAAAGGTTATTTCTTCTTATAGACTTCATCAGGATCAAAAAGCGGGTTGGAATGCTCCACCCACTGATCGCCTTCCCAGCGAACGTAGAAACAGCTGCGGTTACCGGTATGGCACGCAGCTGGACCATTCTGTTTGACCTTGATCACGACGGTGTCTGCATCGCAGTCGGTGAGGATTTCGACAACGTCCTGCGTATTACCGGACTCTTCACCTTTCATCCAATACTTGTTGCGCGTCCGGCTAAAAAACCAGGTTTTGCCATCGCGTATCGTGTTGGCAAGAGTCTTCTCGTCCATGAAAGCGACCATGAGGACCTCGCCATTTTCGTGGTCCTGAATGATGGCGGGAATCAGGCCGCCCATCTTTGCAAAATTAATCTGAGTCACAATTGTGTACCTCCCTGGTAAATTTGCGAAAGCCATTTATTACCTGCTCGTCGCGGCACTGTCAACTCTTTGGAGGGGTTGTCAGGAAATGTCGCTTCCGTGAAACAGTATGTTGTGCGGTGAAAATGTTTGTGCTTACGGATTGTATCATCTCGAGTCGTAAATTCAGGCGCAAAGGGCCGTCAATCCATCATCATGTAGATGAAGATAAGTGGGAAGAGAGTCAGACTGACACCGACCAGGGCGTTCAGAGCCATACGCAGGATCATGGCGGCTTTGTCCTTAAGAATATCCTCTCCTGTCTGTAGCTCTACAAAGCCGACCGGGATTGGAAACCCGCAGTAAAGGAGTGATTTGCCACCCTGGTAAAGGTGGGTTGTCAGTTTGAATCCGACGAAGAATCCGCACAGCATGCTGCCAAGCGAAAGGAAGAGAATTGGGCCTTTGAATGCGTGATCGCTGTTTAGTATTTGGTAAAAACCGGTCGCGTTGAAGTATGTCACAATCAGGGCGTTGACAAGTGTTATCCAGCGCGCTGCCGCCCACAGGGTATACGTGCGCGGCCAAGTGGAATTTCGCCTGCGCCGCAGTTTCTGAGCAATCTCCTCGCGAGACAGACCACGTTCCTGTAGCACCCAGTAAATCGACTCTTCATCGAGATCCTCGTTGTCTGCCACCAGGTCGAGCAGGTAACCGGAGGGAAGATCGCGCAGGTGCTCTAGATATTTCGGGTCAGCGATGTTCATGGTTGATTGCTCAGCAGATTCTTGGCGGCAAGCTACAGCTGATGTCAGGTGTAAAGTCGACCAGATGATCGATAAGTCCGGCAAAGATTTCCTGCTGGGTTCTTTCTGTATAAGGTTGCGCAGGAAAGATCCCCCAGACCGGATTTGGCCAGGCCTGATCTGTCTGGTAACGAACAATATGATGGATGTGCAGTTGTGGCACCATGTTCCCCAGAGCGGCGATATTCAGTTTGTCAGCATGGAAAAGCTTGTTTAGTAACTGTGATAGCTGTGACGATTCCTTGAGAAGCTGCTGCTGATCGCGTTGCTCAAGTTCGAAAATCTCACGTACACCGGTGCGGCGTGGAACCAGGATGAACCAGGGATAGCTGGCGTCGTTCATCAACAACAGGTGACAGAGCGGGAAGTCGCCGACACGAAATGTGTCTTCTGCCAGGCGTGGATGCAGTTTGAACATTTCTACCTCGATAGTTAGTTTCTGTCCGGAAACCGCCCTTTTCCGCAATCTCAGCGTCAATCTGCGCATTTGATTGTGCGGCGTAAAGTACTACGCCTCCGCTCAAATACTTGATTTCCTTGATCTTGCGAAAAATTGCTGGTTTCCAAACCAGAAACCCACACTTTAACCATCCGGAGTTTCCGGATGGGCACTAGTTAGTCTGATAAGGCTGGGTTCAGCTGTCGCCGGTGAAATTCAGCAGCAGGTGGTTGTTGAGTCCGTGCGCTGTCACAATATCGCGCACTTGTTGTGTGATCGCAGCATTGTCTTTGCTCAGTTGAGCCTTTTTCTCAAGCCAGACCATCACGGCAAAGTTTCCTGACAGCGACCAGCCCCTTTCCCGTTGCATTGATATGAGCAGAGTGTTCTCCAGTTCCCGTCCGATGTCCTGGGTCGCTGCGACATAGTGCGTCGGCCAGGCAACCACCTGACGGTCGAGACCGCTTTCATATGCCTGCTTGTCCCAGTGATCAAGCTCCGAGAAGTCGACTGTACACCACGCTGCTGGCCGTGTCGATAACAAGGCTCGGCAAGCGAGTGGTCGTATGGTGTAAATCGAACAAGACCCTTGTGCGTCAAGAAAAGGGCAAGGACCTAGTTCTTGACGATGTTTTTTGAGGTAACTTCTCAGGTTGGTCAATTCCTGCATAGCCTTTTTCAGACGTGCAACGTAGCTTGATAATTTTTGCAGCTGTGGTTCAGTTAAGGCCTCTGCAACTGCAATCGCTTCTGGATAGGTCGCATGCACTGCCAGATGACAACACCCCGAGCAGTTTTCGCGACAATAGATCGTCTTGCCTGACGCACTGTAACTTAACAGCCATTCATGGGTGAATTTCTCAAACTGATCATGTCGCTTCAAGGTTTCAGCTCTCTGGTTTTTGTCGATGGCTAGCAGTCAGTCGGACAATCAGGGCTGAAGCGAAAATTTGGATGTTTGAGACCAGATTTTAGCTCATTTGAGAGTAATAGCCGTAGCTATTGGTCGAAAAGGAGCTGAGATATGGTCCAAACAGGCGAATTTGCAGCCAGTTCATTGATT
>JAGXHM010000122.1 GCA_024636155.1 Deltaproteobacteria bacterium | reverse complement strand
GGACAGAGGTGCAGATCGAGCAGGTCGCCCTCTATCCACTGCTGACCCTCGACGCCAACCGGATCAAACTCGGCATAACCGGTATGCCTTTCCCGCTGGAGATCGAGCAGTTGAAGATCTCACCACAGTGGTCAACGCTGCTGTCCGGAGACCCGGGCGCATCGTTGTATAGCCGCGTCATGAACGGCTCCTTATCGGCGGAGCTGCAGCAACATGGAGCTGTCAGCGTCGAAGCCAGCGGACTGCGCTTTGACCTGCCGTTGCAGCAGCCGATTCCCTGCAATATCACGGGCACTCTCAGCGAAGCTGCCTTTGATTCAGCGATCGGCCTCAGCCCCGAGACGAAAACCTCTCTCTCCCTGCGGCTGGTCGATGTCAGCATCCTCGGTCTGGAAATCTTCAAAACCGACGGCCCTGGATTCGCTCTCGGAGAAATTGTTTTGGAGGTTGATGGCCAGGGCCGGGCCCTGCGCATCAGTGCCCTGACTGCCAAAGGGGGCGACCTTGAGGTCAACGGTGACGGAACCTTGCAGATCGGCCGCAGCGCAGCGTCCAGCCGGATCAGAATTGCGTTGCGGGTTCGTCCCGGTTCGAATGCTGATCCGTCCATCGCCTCGCTGCTTCAGCTTTCTGGCGAACCGGGAGCGGAAGGCTTTTATTCCTTGCAGCTCACCGGCACTGTGGCCAAACCAATCATGAAGCCTGGAGGTTGAGATGTTTCTGCGCGCTTTAATTTGTACAGTATTCGTCGCGGCGAGCGCAGCTCTGCCTGCTTGGGGGGTGGAGCTTTCCCCGTTTCTGGTCCGGAACTTCTCGCCTCCTGCCCTGGTCCATGGCCTGGCGGTCGCCGAGTCGGCACGTCTGAATCCGACCGGCCAGCTTTCTGCGCGACTGGGTTTTGACCTCGCCAGCAACGCTACAATAAATGATTCGGCCAACGAGTCGATTCTGCTCGACGGCGAAAGCTACGTGACCACCCTCGGGCTGCGCTACGGGATCTCAGAACGCTTGCAGGTCGGCGTCGAACTGCCGTGGGTCGCCCACAACAATGGCTCTCTCGACGGCTTTATCAAAGACTGGCACGATTTCTTCAGTTTACCCGACGGTGACCGCAGCAGCTTGCCTGACAACGAGTTCCACTATGCATATGACAACAGCAACGGTGACCGCCTGCTGCTCGACGATGAAACCAGTGGCATGGGGGATATCCGGTTGTTGGTGGCATACCAGCTGCTGGCGAATAAAGAGATGGCGGCGAGCCTGATCACCTCGATCAAGGCGCCGACCGGAGATACCGATGAACTGACCGGCAGCGGGGGCTGGGATGTCTCCATCGCTTTGTCAACGCAGCGCGATTTCAAACTCACCGGGGGGAGTGCTTCGCTCTGGGGCGGCCTCGGTGGAAGCTGGCTGGGTGATGGCAAGGTCCTCGGGAACCAGGCCGAAGACTGGGCGTTCAACGCCTGGGCGGGCGCCGGTTGGAGTCCTCTGGACTGGCTTGGACTCAAGTTGCAGCTCGACAGTCACAGTGCGCTTTACGACAGTGAGCTTGATGAACTCGGCACTCCTCCCTTGATCCTGACCTTGGGAGGAACCCTCGCCTTCAGCGACAGGACCTCTCTGGATATCGGGGTTGGTGAAGACCTGGCGGTCAATACTTCACCCGATGTGACCTTTCACCTGAACCTGTCCCATAAGTTCTGAGGCGATTCGTGCTCTTGCGGGTTTGAGTACCGCTCGCTAAGAACCTCTGCCCACTGTTGCTTTTGCAACGTCAGGTAACGGCCAAAGCAAAGGATAGATCCGTCATTCTCCATTGGTCAAGGATGTGCGTTATGACCAGCAGCCAACGCAATGGAAAAAGTTGGATAGAAAAAATCATCCGTGATTTTTGTGCCTCTCCGGCCAACAGCCTGGAAAACGGTACCGGCGAACCGGCTTGGGGCACCCCCCAGGTCGCCTATGCGAGCGGTGACGACCCGTTGTTTGTCCAGATGAAGTCCGACATAGGCTCTTTTTATTGGACCCCTCAGGAGGCCTTTCGGCTCGCTTATCCTGACGCAGAGATCGATCCCTCTGAACTGGCGGTCATCTGCTACATTCTCCCCCAGACCGAAAAGACCTGTCTTGATCAGCGCGCTGCGACCGAAGTTCCGGCCGAACGCTGGGCACGCTCACGCTACTATGGTGAAGAGTTTAACTGTGCATTGCGTTTGCATCTGGGCGACCAGTTGACCCGAGCCGGTTACCCGGCTGTCGCACCGGAGCGGCTACCTGATTTCGATTACCGGCAAAGCGAGCGCTTTGGCCTCGCTTCAAACTGGTCAGAGCGCCACACCGCCTGGATCGCCGGACTCGGTACCTTCGGTTTGTCTGACGGCCTGATCACTCGGGTCGGCAAGGCGGTGCGGTTTGGTTCGGTGGTCGTTAAACTGAAGCTTGAGGCGACCCCGCGTACTTATGTCGGGCATCAGGACTGGTGCCTCTGGTATGCGAAAGGGACTTGTGGTGTTTGCGTGCAGCGTTGTCCCATAGATGCAATCACCGCAGAAGGCCACGACAAATCAAAATGTTTTGACTATATCCGTAATGTCACCACGCCTTATGTGCGTGACAACTACGGTACCGGGGCCACTCCTTGCGGGCTTTGTCAGGTGAAGATCCCTTGTGAGGCGAGAGCGCCGTTTTGATCTAGTACCCAGTAACCCATAAACTTTCGCATCTTGCTGCTATTTGTCGCGGCAACTGCGTTGCGACTGAGAGTACGTAACGACAGCTACGCACCCTCAGCCACGCCTTGTTGCCCCGCCAAATCCCTGCGCAATCTTGCGAAATCCTATGAGATACAGGGTACTAGGTTGATACCGATTATGACGGCTGGAATCAAAAGGGCGACAGCTTTGCAAGCTGTCGCCCTTTACTACTTTTATCTTTAGAAAACAGTCCCTTGGTTATTCCCCAAGAACGTCCCTCGACTTATAAATCATCTGATCTTTCTGCTTAACCCCACTATCGATCGTTCCTGTGAAAAGGGCGATGAAATAGAAAACCACAGTGATAAAGAGACCAAACGCCACCAGTTTGAACATCTCCTTTGGCGTGGAATAGAAAAGCATCACCACGATAACGCCGATAACAACAGCGATGATCGGGTTGGCCTGCAAAAATGCGCGAGCAGCCTGCAGATATTCGTTAAGCATATAAACCTTTCTATACCCTCTGCCTGTCGTGAGGATTACGAGGAAACCCTATTAACTTGCAGGAGATCTGTCATGCCAAAGAAAATTTTCTGAATGCCGTCCATACGCAGGTTCCGCATCCCGTTTTTCATGGCCAGTTGGGTAATCTCTTCAGCACTGGAATTTTTTTTGATAGCACGTTTGATCTCAGCTGAGTTGACCAATAGCTCATGGACCGCAATTCGCCCGCTGTAGCCTTGCCCTACGCACGCATCACAGCCGACAGGCTTCATCAAGGTCAGATCCTTGGAGAAGTTAGGTAGATCGTCTTCCTTGAACTGCTCGGCACCGTAAGCCTCGACCAGATTGTTGTACTCTTCGCGTTTGGGGTGATAGGGCTCCTTGCATTTTTTACAGAGGCGCCGCGCCAGTCGTTGGGCCAGGATGCCGAGCATGGCATCAGCAAAGTTGAAGGGGTCCATGCCCATTTCAATCAACCTGATCACAGTTTCCGGGGCGTTGTTGGTGTGCAGAGTGCTGAAGACCCGGTGACCTGTCAGAGAGGCACCGATGGCTGTTTTTGCCGCGACTGGATCACGCATCTCGCCGATCATGATGACGTCGGGGTCGGCACGCAGGAAAGAGCGCAGGGCATCTTCGAAGTTAAAGCCAATCTTGGGGTGAATCTGGACCTGGCGCAGACCTTCCTGGGTGATTTCTACCGGATCCTCTGCCGTCCAGATCTTGGTGTCCGGCGTGTTGATTTCGGCCAGAGCTGAATGCAGGCAGGTCGTCTTACCTGAGCCAGTCGGGCCGACACAGAGAATAATGCCATAGGGTTTATACAGCAGCTCTTTGAAGTGTTTCAGGTTGGTGACGGAAAAGCCAAGATCATCTAGAGGGATGATCTGTGATGAAGACAATACACGCAGTACTGCATCTTCTTGGCCACCGACTGTCGGGGTGACCTCGATGCGGTACTCGATCCGTTCGCCAGCTTGTTTCAGAAGAATCTTGCCCGATTGCGGTCGGCGATGCTCGGCGATATCAAGTTTGGAAATGATTTTCAGGCGCGAAATAACCGCAGCCTTATAGGTTGCCGCGATCTGATGTACGGTGTAGCAGATCCCATCTTTGCGATAGCGGATCTTGAGTGGCAGTGGACCCATTCCCGGTTCAAAGTGGATGTCGGAGATACCTTTTTTGCTGGCATCAAGTAGGACCTTGTTGACCAGGTTGATGACCTTGGAGTCTGACTCGTTGACCCTGTCGATTTCTGGCTCATCATCGACGACGACATCGAGGTCTTCCAACTCATCAATCAGGTCTTCAACAGTGTCGTCGTCTTTGTCGAAGATCAGAGCGATCTTCTCTCCAATCTGGGGAGAGCGGGCACAGACCAATTCAATTTGACAATTGGTGACAAAGCGCAGGTTTTCACTGATGGTCGGATCGGTTGGAGTGGAGGTTGCGACAGTCAGGCGGCTGCCTAGCAGGCGAATCGGCAAAATCTGCATACGCTCAATCATGTCACGGGGGACCAATTTGAGGGCTTCCGGACTGATCTTGGTTTCATTCAGATCGATAACCTGCAGGCCGAACTTGTGGGCCAGTGCCGTGAGGAGTTGATCTTCAGTGATCAGGCCCTTCTCAATAAGGATCAGTCCTATCCGTTTTCGTTTGCCGGAAGTTTGTTCATGAAGGGCTTCTTCGACCTGCTGACGTGTCACGAGTCTGGCTTCAATGAGTATGTCACCAACTCGAGCTTTATTTTTTGTTCGCCCACTGTTGATGACATTATTGATGGTTTGATCAACAAGATCTTGAGGCAATGCTGCCTTCTCGGCAATAATCTCCCCAACCCGCCGACTTCTTAACTGTTGTTGCTCTGTCAACGCCTCTTCGATTGCGGCTTTCTCGACCAGCCCCTTTTGACTCAAGACTTCGCCAATGGGTTGCTCGTGTTTGCGTTTTTTTAGCCCCGTGGAGGTAAAGAAGATTGACTTGAAGTCGCTGTCAATTTCGACCGGGTAGCCGAAGAACCCTTCGGGGACACGTTTGCCTCCCTTCTTTAAACGCAGGTGAAATCGATCTCCAGAGGATGTGGTGACGTCCTCGAAAAATTCATCTTCGCTGAAGGAATCGGCAAGATCGGGTTTGCCGAGAAATTTGATAAAACAGATTTCGCTGAGGTCAAGGAGCTCACTATTTTGTTCGGCAGTGCAGAAGAAATCGATGCGACCGGAGGTTGGATCGAACTCTTGATTCAAGATGCCATAACGCTCGCCACCGTTCAGCAGTTTGATAATTAATTCAGATTGCACAGAAATCCCCCCTGGCACGTTGTCAGCTTGAGACGCAATAAAGCATCTACATTCTAAATGTTTTACGCGAATTTCCAAGTAAAAACAGGTTCCTCCTCATTAAGGTCGAAGAGGGCAGGTCTAAATGGTGTGAACGTTGATTACCCGGTTTTGTTGAGTTGCTCGAAAAGAGCAATCTGTTCAGCTATGGAGAGCTTTTTGCGGCAGCCGCTGTCAGTACGCAGACAGAGGCGGCAACGGTCATCGGAACACCACTGGCAATGGTGGCAGTCGGGGCAGGGATGTTTTTTATCACGAGTCTCCATCTTTGCATTCTACGGTGTTTGCTCCGATCGGCACAAGACCATGGTTCTTCAGTAGTCGTCTGCGTTGCTGGTAGAGATAGCCAGCTTCACAAAGTTCTGCCGCAAGCAGGAGAAAAATAGCAACGGCGATGCCAGGCAAAGGGAGTGGGGAGGTGAGGAACACAGGCCAGAGCACGACCATCAGGAGTACTTTGTAACCGGTGGAGCGAGCGAGGCGGGTGGTAAGGTGCGCTCCGGCAAACCAGCCACGCAGAAGATTGCTGAAACCGTAAAGGAGCGGGAAAAGTGCGCAGGCTGTCAGCGGCCAGGCGATGTATTGCCGCATCGTTGTATCAAGCCCCATAACTGTGCCAAGTATCGGACCATTCAGCGGCCAGGCAATCAGCAGCATAGCCAGGGCCATGCCGACGCTGACCCTGATGAGGAAGCGCATCAGAACAGTGTTGTCTCTGTTCTGGATAACCAGAGTCAGATAGGCTTGCTGCATGTTGCGCATCGGTCCGGCCAGAAGGAAGAGGAAGCCGCGAACGACGCCAAAGGCTGCCAGTGCCAGGGTGCCATCGGGGAGGCGGCTGATAATGGCATTGATCAGCAGTGGGACGGCTTGCTGAATGCCGGAAGAATACGCCAGTGGCAAGCCGTAACGCACAATTTCGGCAAAGTTTCTTTCGTCCTCATCTGCTGCTGGCAGTTTGACCCGCCAGGCAAAAAAGGCCATGACCAAGGTTTCGGTGCTGACGCAGCCGAGCAGGGCGAAGGCGGCAACCTTGGCGCCTGCAAACCACAACTGTCCAAGCCAGAGATAAGCGAAGAGCATGACGATGCGCACAGCTGTGGCAAAAGAGACCAGGCTGGTGCGACGGGCGCGGATGACCAACCCTTGGAAAAGTCCGCGCAGTCCAGTCATGAAGGGAAGAAAAACCAGTAAGCTCAAAGCATCGCGGGCGCTTCTGGCGACCTCTGGAGAGACTCCGAGCATGCGGTCGAGAACAAAGGTGCCGACCGGGCTGAAGGCGAGCAGGGCGAGCAGAATCGAGGCCCAGGTGGCGATCAGGAAGACGAACAGGGTCATACCGAGCAACGATTTGCGTCCACGCACCATGGCGATGGTAATCGTGTGGTTCTGGTAAGATAGCGAGGCGACAAAGAGGTGCAGAACCAAGGCGACCGAGAACCCGGCCAGAAGCACCACAGCATCATCCAGACGCGCCAGTCCGGCGTTGATGATTGAATGGGAAACACTCATCAGCTGAACGTTGAGGAGCAGCGGGAAGAAAAAGAGAGCAACGTCCTTCTGGGTCAGTTGAACATCATTCAAGGCTGATCGCCTGCGGGGAATAGACCTGGCAAATCCGCGGGGGTTGCGGCCTGAAAATCGGCACACAGGCCATCATCGTGGCCAAGTCCCCAGGCGCAGAAGCAGGACTTGACGTTGGCAGCGTGTGCCGCGCGCAGATCAACGTGATGATCGCCGAGCAGAACAGTGCGCTCAGCGGCACAGTCAAGCTGTGCGATGGCATGATGGACCATGTCGGGGTGTGGCTTCCTTTGCAGTGCGAGTTCGGCACCAATGACGCTCTGAAAGAAGGATGACAGGCCGAGACGATCGACGATGATGTCGGCGAGGTGCTGGGGCTTGTTGGTGACTACGGCCATTGGTTTATCGCGATGCATCTCAAGAAAGTTCATGATCCCCGGGTAAATCACGGTCTCATCGGTCAAATGCTCGGTATAAATTTCCATGAAACGTTTACGGCGGGGCAGGTTAACGTGCTCTTGTGGCAGTGCACGTTGTAGTAGCAGGCCAACGCCATCGCCCACGTAGCAACGAACCTGATCGCTGGTTATCGCAGCCAGATCGAGCTCCGCCCTGAGGAGGTTGATGGCTTTCGTCAGATCGGGAATTGAATCGACCAGAGTACCGTCGAGATCGAAAAGAAAAGCGTCAATGGTCATTCTAAAACCTTTGGACGAGTTGTAGGGCCGTCAGCTTTTTTCAACCTATCGCGCTCCGAAGATTGCCGTGCCGACCCGTACCAGAGTAGAACCTTCTTCAATGGCCACCTCAAAGTCGTGGCTCATCCCCATGGAGAGTTCCTGCATGGTGACGTTTGGCAGTGCGAGAGCGTCAATCTGTTCGGCAAGTTCCCGCAGTTGGCGGAAATAAGGGCGCACCTCCTCAAGATCAGCTTCCCAGGGCGGCAGGGCCATCAAGCCTTTGATGCGGACATGCTGCAATCGGGCAACCTGTTTGACCAAGGCGATCAGGTCACTGGCTGTGGTTCCCGATTTACTCTCTTCTTCGCCGAGATTGACCTGGATCAGGATGTCGACGCAGGCGTTATCCTTGCCCCATTGGCGATCAATTTCTTCGGCGAGGGAGAAGCGGTCGACGGAATGGATCATGGCGACTTTGCCGCGCAGATATTTCACCTTGTTGCTCTGCAGAGCGCCGATGAAGTGCCACTCGGCAGCAGCTTTCACCGTTTCGATTTTGGCAACACATTCCTGGACGTAGCTTTCGCCGAGGAGCGTTTGCCCGGCAGTAACCGCAGCTTCTATGGCTGCTGCCGGTTTCTTCTTCGAGACAGCAACCAGACGCACCTCATCGGGATCCCGGCCACAGCTTTGGCAGACGGCTGCAATGCGTTCCTGAATTTGTTTGATGTTCGCAGCGATATCCATAGGTTGACCTTTAAAAACCGACATATAATCTCAACGCCCGTTTGCGTTGCTCACTCAAGACACAAAGAAAAGCTAAGAAAGAAAGCTGTTTTGATTCAACCTTAAAAGCCTCTCTTTGCGTCTTTGTGTTGCGCTTTGAGCTTTGAACTTTGTTTAGAGAGCTTAGCACTACCAAATAATTCGACGGCGCCCAGTTCTTCCAACGCTGCAATCACTTCACAAAGCGGCAGACCGACCACGTTGGTATAGCTGCCTTCAATTTTGGGCACCATAAAGGAACCGATCCCCTGGATGGCGTAGGAGCCTGCCTTGTCAAAAGGCTCCCTGGTGGCAATGTATCCTTCGATTTCCCGGCTTGTCAATTCCTTGAAGAAGACTCTGGTGGTGATGGCGGCACTGAGGGTGCAATCACGTTCTCTATCGTGGACCGCATAGCCGGAGATGACCCTGTGGCTACGCCCGGACAGGCTGGTAAGCATTGCTGCGGCTTCTGCTGCATCACCCGGTTTGCCAAGAATAACATCATCACGTACCACCACGGTGTCGCTGCCGACAAACCAGCGCCCGGGTTGTCCCGGTCTGCCGGCAACTTCTATCGCTTTGTCGAAACTGAGACGTACTACGTGCGTTTCTGGTGTTTCGTTGGCAAGCAGGGCCTCATTCGCAGTGCTGGGCACTACCTGGAAGTCGATGCCGACTTGGGCCAAAAGTTCGCGTCGACGGGGTGACGCCGAGGCGAGAACAATATCTTGAGGAGAATGTGACATGAAAAAGTTCCGATGATCTGAAGTACTGTTACTTTTAGTTCGACAAGAGACCCTGGCTTTCCAGAGCAGGTTCGTAGAGAACCAGACGATTGCGACCCAAGGCCTTGGCTTGATAAAGAGCCAAGTCCGCTGCATGGATCAACTCGTCAGCTGTCATGCCATCGGCAGGGAAGGTAGCGACGCCGATGCTGACCGTCAGACGACCGCGAGGCAGATGGTTTTCACCCGGGAAGCTTTCAGCTTCAATAGCCCTTCGTATCCGTTCGCCGACAAATACCGACTCTTTCTTGCCAGTTCCCGGCAGGATCAGACAGAATTCCTCGCCGCCATAACGGGTCACAATGTCCATGTCGCGTGCAGAGCGCTGCATTAGATCGGCCGCTTTGCGCAAAGCGTTATCGCCTGCCAGATGTCCGCAGATGTCGTTGTAGACCTTGAAACTGTCCAAATCGGCCATGATGATGCAAAAGCTCTGCTTCTGACGCTGGCTACGGCTGAATTCTTCCTGCAGTCGATCTTTGAGAAAGCGTCGGTTGTAGAGTCCTGTCAAAGGATCAGTAATGGCGAGCTGTTCGAACATGCCAGCTTTTTCGAGGGCCGCAGCCCGGTCAATCATCAACACCGCATGATTGGTGAAAGCCACTATCAGGTTGAGGTCAGCCTCGGTAAAGTTGGCACCGTTGCTCTTGTCTGCCAGGTTGAGAACGCCAATCAAAAGATCATCGACTTCGAGAGGCAGGCTGAGAAACGATTTGGTTTTAAAACGCGGCCGATTTTTGGTCGCCACGCGATGATCTCGTTCGATATCGTTGACCAGCATCGGAAAACCACTTTTGGCGACCCGGCCAGAGATCCCTTCACCGAAAGCGACCGACATGGTTTTGGCCAGGGAGGAGGTCATGCCTTTGGCGGCCATTATCTTTAACGTGCCATCGGTTTCATTGAGTAACATGAGAGAACCACTGGTTGTTGTCAGTAGCTCGGAAGACATTTCGAGAATTTGTTGATAGAGCTCCTGGCGGTTGTCAACCAGCGCGAGGGAACTGATCATAGAAACCAGACGTGAGGAAAATTGTCGCTCCAGACGGTGTCCTTCCGCGGTTTTCAGACTCTCCAGTCGGGACGTCAGGCGATTGACCAGCAATTCGATGAGCGCCTGATCGCGACTGTGCAGGTCAACGTCCAGAATCGCTATCGCTCCAAGTTGGCTGCCATTTTCACCCAGCGGGAAGAGGTTGGCAGTGCGAGTCTCCAGCCCGGGGAGGATGGCTGACAACTCTCCTCCGGAGAGAATTTCTGGATGGCCGGAGAATTTAGTGAAGTAATCAGCCAGCTGTTTTTGGTTAAGCTGAAAGGTTTCCGGATCGAGACCTAGCGTTGAATGGATGGTCATTGAGTGCCCTGGTTTCTGCAGAACAATCAGAACCTTTGGCAGGTTGAAAAGCACCACCAGAGCTTCACTGACAACGGCTACTGCTTGTTCGCTTTCCTCGCAATCGGCAAGTTCGCGAGCCAGTTTCTGAACCGCTTCAAGCCGTTGCGTGGTACGAGACAGACCGAGAGTGTGGACTTTCTGGTCGAGCAGGCGCGGTAGCGCCCGAGAGATCTCCTCGGTCATCGATTCTGCTTCCGACATGCTGATGAGTTGCGGACGCTGTGCAGGCTTGATGGTTAAATCGTCGGTTGCTGGCTGTTTGGCTTTCTCTATCGCACGGTTGGTTATGTTTCGCTCAAAGACGCCGCCGCCAATCAGGCAATCAGGTAAGTTGTCATTTTCCGGCAGAGGAATTATAAAACAGAGGAACCCTTGCGAACAGGAATGGACGACCGGCTGGTTGGCTAACAGGGCTTGGGAAATGCTTTCTTCCCAGCTGCGCTGACACTCTGGCGTGCAGAGGCTTTCACCCTCCAGCGGGGAACAAACAGTATGGATCGCATCCAGAAGGCCATTGCGGCCATGTTGCTCAGAATAGAGGGCGAGATTGAACGGTGTGGCAAGAGGGTGCTGGCGCAGCATCTCAAGCAGGTCTCGTGGGTCGACCAGTTTGACGGATGTGCTTGTTAATGCCACCTTTTTCTCCTGTGAAATAAAACAGTCGTTGACGACGATCTTTAAAATCGTTTGTTAATACTATCAGCAAATATTATCAGGTATTCAGCTCTCAGGCAATCCTGCAGGTGATGTGTCAACTCGCCACTGTTCGAGATCAGCCAGAGCACGATCGGCAAGAGCTTGGCGCCGCTCTCGACGTTTGCGAATGCGTTTCTCAAGTTCAGGAAAGAGGCCGTAGGTAATATTCATCGGTTGAAAGTTTTCAGGTGAGGCCGTGACCGGGTAGTTGAGTAAGGCACCCAGAGCGGTTGTCAGTGGTGGCGGCTGAAAACTGTTCTTCTGATGATATGCAGCAGCAGACAGGCCAGCCAGAAAACCACTTGCGGCAGATTCAACATACCCTTCGACGCCGGTGATCTGCCCGGCAAAAAAGATGTTTGGTGACTCTTTGAGTTGCAGGGTTTCGGTCAGACATGTCGGTGAGTTGATGAAGGTGTTGCGGTGCATGCTGCCGAGACGGGCAAAAGCGACCTTCTCAAGCCCTGGAATAGTGCGGAAGACACGCTCCTGTTCGGGATAAGTCAATTTGGTTTGAAAACCAACCATATTGTAAAGATTGGCGTGTTTATCGTCCTGGCGCAATTGGATGACGGCAAACGGATCGTGGCCGGTGCGCGGGTCGTGCAGGCCGACTGGTTTCATCGGGCCAAAAGCCAAGGTCATCTCGCCGCGTTCGGCAAGGACTTCAACTGGCATGCAGCCTTCAAAATGCACGACTTTTTCGAAATCGTGAGGTACGACCTTGTCGCCTTTGCAAAGGGCATCGACAAAGGTAAGGTACTGTTCCTTGTCAAAAGGACAGTTGAGATAGTCTGCGCCACCCCGGTCATACCGTGACGCCGCATAGACCTGCTCCATATCGATCGAATCGGCTTCGATGATCGGTGCAATAGCATCGTAGAAATAGAGATGCTCCTGTCCGGTCAATGTGGCAATCTTTTTTGCCAGGGCATCTGAGGTCAAGGGACCGCTGGCGATGATCACCAACCGGTCATCAGGAATCTCGGTTATCTCCTGGCGACACAAGGTGATCAGGGGATGCTCCTCAATCCTTTTCGTCAGTTGCTCAGCAAACCCCTCTCTGTCAACGGCCAGGGCTCCTCCTGCCGGAACCGCATGGGCATCCGCAGTGGCGATAATAAGGCTGTTGCAGCGGCGCAACTCTTCTTTCAATAGGCCGACTGCGTTGTGCATGCTGGTGCCGCGCAGGCTGTTGGAGCAAACCAGTTCACCGAGACGATCACTCTGGTGTGCAGGCGTCATGCGCTGCGGGCGCATTTCAAAAAGTTCGACCTGGATTCCCTGCTGGGCAATTTGCCAGGCGGCTTCACAGCCGGCAAGGCCGGCACCGATGATGGTAATAGGTGTCATGATAGATATTCCAATCAGGTGTTGAGAGACGTTTAGCGTTGTGGTTCTATATTCTGATAGGTCAGATAACCCACCAAACAAAGGCTATAGACATTTAACACAAAGACGCAAAGGTTAAAGGAAAGAGCACCAAGAAACCCTTTTAACCAAGACAAAAAGATAAATTGAGCGCTGATAAAGGCTGATGCTCGCAGATGAAAAACAGACTATAGCCTCTGTGGCAAATCATTGCCCTGGTTATTGTGTCGTTCTGGTAAGGACAGAAAAGGCCGGGCTGTCAGCCCGGCCTTTTCTTCTTCGGCAATTTCAAACCTGGCTTCACGCTTCTTTTTTTGTAGTTTTCTTCGCCGCTGGTTTCTTTGTTGCGGTCTTCTTCGCTGCGGCTTTTTTGGGCGCAGCCTTTTTAACCGACTTCTTCGCCTCAGGTTTTTTCTCTGGCGGAATCAGCTCTTTTTCCCAGCTGCACTCTTCTTGTGGGCATCTCTGCACAGTACCCCAACGTTTGGTGGTCTTGATTTCAGTCAGAGGCCAGGCACACTTTGGACAGGCCTCCTGCTTCGGTGGGTTCCAGAGGGCGTATTTGCATTTCGGGTAGAGGTTGCAGGAGTAGAAGATCTTGCCGAAGCGGCTCTTCTTTTCCATCATCTCGCCTTCTTTGCACTGTGGGCAGGTGATGTCGAGTGACTTGGGCTTTTCCAACGGCTGGATGTTCTTACACGCGGGATAGGCGCTGCAGGCGTAGAACTTTCCGTATCGGCCGGTTTTGATCAGCATGCCAGCGCCGCACTTGTCGCACTTCTCATCCGACATCACAGGTTCTTCTGCGAGCTGTCCGTCAGCCGATAAAGGTTCAGTGTGGCGGCAGTCAGGGAATCCGGAGCAGGCCAGGAAACGTCCGGAGCGGCCAAGCTTGATGACCAGCTCCTTGCTGCACTTGGGGCAACTCTTGTCGGTTTTCTCCGTGGTCAGATCCGCTTTGTTGACTTCCTGCTCTTTCTGTTTGATCAGGGCGATGAAAGGCGTCCAGAATTGCTCAACCAATGGTGTCCACTCTTTTTCGCCGCGGGAAATGGTGTCAAGATCCTCTTCGAGGGCCGCAGTGAAATCATAATCGACATAGCGGCTGAAATGTTCAGTCAGCAACTTAGAGACGACCCGGCCAACATCTTCAGGGAAGAAGACGCGTTTTTCAAGCCGCACGTATTTGCGGGTCACCAGTGTGTTCATGATGCTGGCGTAGGTGGAAGGGCGACCGATACCGTACTCTTCCAGAGTCTTGACCAGACTCGCTTCAGTGAAGCGGGGTGGCGGTTGGGTGAAATGTTGTTCAGGGGTCAGCTGTTCACGCTTCAGGGTCTCGCCTTTAGTGAGAAGTGGTAACAGCCCCTCTTTATCTTCATCATCACCGTTGTCAGTGCCCTCGATGTAGAGGGTCATAAAGCCTGCGAAGCGTATGACCTGACCAGCAGCGCGGAAGTTATAGCGCTCGCTAGCGGAGATATCGACACTGGTCGCGTCAAAGATCGCCTGCGTCATCTGTGAGGCGACGGTGCGCTTCCAGATCAGTTGGTAGAGGCGGAACTGATCCGTTGAGAGGTATCTCTTGATCTTCTCTGGCGTGTGGGCGATCGATGTGGGACGAACCGCCTCATGAGCTTCCTGGGCGTTCTTGCTTTTGTTTTTGAAGATCCGTGGTTTATCGAGTGCATATTCTTTGCCATACATCTGGCAGATGACCTCTCGGGCTTCGCTGGTGGCTTGCTCCGACAGGGCGACCGAGTCGGTACGCATATAGGTGATCAAGCCGAGGCTTTCTTCGCCGATGTCAATCCCTTCGTAGAGCTTCTGGGCAGTGGACATGGTCTTGCGTGCCGAAAAACCGAGTTTGCGGTTGGCTTCTTGTTGTAGCGTACTGGTGGTGAAGGGTGCCGCCGGGTTGCGTTTCCGTTCCTTCTTCTCGATGTTGGCGACGACGAACTCGGCCTGTTTCAGATCGGCCATGATGGAGTCGGCCTGAGCTTGGTCGCTGATGGCAAACTTGTCCAGCTTATTGCCGTCCTGGCTGTGCAGCTTAGCGCCGAAGTCAGCTTCGGCCGCATTGGCCAGAAGGGCTTCAATCGTCCAGTATTCTCTCGGTTCGAAAGCCTCAATTTCCCCTTCGCGTTGGCAGATCAGACGCAGGGCGACCGATTGGACGCGACCTGCGGAAAGGCCGTAGCGGATCTTCTTCCAAAGGAAAGGAGAGAGGTTAAAGCCAACCAGATAATCGAGAATGGAGCGGGCTTGTTGGGCATCGACCAAGCCGCGGTCGATGCGACGTGGGTTGGCCATTGCAGCATCGATTGCTGGCTTGGTGATCTCATGAAAAGTGACGCGTTTGACTTTCGGGTGGTCGCCGTCCTCGTCAATATTAAGAGCCTCAAGCAGGTGCCAGGCAATCGCTTCACCTTCGCGGTCAAGGTCTGTTGCGAGAATCAGCTCGTCACTCTTGGCCACTTCTTTCTTCAGCAGATCAATGTGCTTCTGACTCTCAGCCAGCACTTGATAGTTTGGCGCAAAGTTGTTTTCGGTGTCCACTGAGCCTTGTTTGCTGGGCAGGGCGCGCACATGTCCGTAGGAGGCCAGAACTTTGTAGCCTTTACCGAGAAACTTCTCAATAGTTTTGGCTTTTGCCGGTGACTCAACGATTACCAAGGATTTAGCCATAATGTTTGCTCAAATCTTTTTTGGGAGAAATTAAAAAGGCCGCAGGATGTCCCGCAGCCTGTGGCTCGTCAGTTTAGCAACCGTTGCCAGTCATCTTCGAGCAGGCAGTCGAACTCGCGGCGCCATTCATTCTGAGAGTTAGCGAACATGGTAAGGATCGTAATGGTTTTGATCTCTTTCAAGGTGACTTCATCTTCCGCCATCTGTAAAGCTTTTTCAATGACTTCTTCCTGAATGTCATCACTCAGAATGCCCATGGTCCGAAGGCGGGTTAAAAATCCGCGGGCTTCTGATGAAAGTGTGCGGCTCTCTTCCGTGGAGAAGACTCTGTGGCTCAACGCCGGTATGTTCAGCGTTGTTTCGCTACCGGACGGGGCGCAGAGGGTCTGGCTTTCCATCCAGATGAAGGCGGCATCAATCTCTTCAGCCTCAAAGCCGACAGAGATCAGCTCTTCGACGAGATCATTTTCCGTCATCATGTCGCGGTCATCGAGGAAATATTGGGCGATGAAGCTGACAATCGCCAAGACCCGTTCTCTCAAGCGGTCTCCATTGTAGCTTTTGGTGTGTTAATGGGCGCCGCGGCCCCGAATGTAGCGGCCGCCAGGCAGCTTCTTTACGTAGTCCTGAAGCTCTAGCTGCAGTAAAATAGCGGAAAGTTCCATAGGTGTCAACCCACTTCCCCCGGCAAGTTCGTCGCTGTGTCGGGGAGTTAGATCAAGCTTCGCGAGCACAGAAGCTTCCGGTTCAGGAAGTTGTAAAGCTGCTGGCTCAGCACTGGCGCTTGTTCTTTGAACCCCTTTGTAGATACCGAGAACCTCCAGGATTTCAGTTGCTTCCGTGATCGGATGAGCCCCCTGCTTGATCAAGAGGTTCGGTCCATAGCTGGTCTTGTGGTCAACGCCACCCGGCACAGCCATCACCTCTCTGCCCTGTTCGAGCGCAAATTCGGCGGTAATTAATGAACCGCTGTCACGAGAGGCTTCAATGACCAGGGTGCCTTTGCTCAAACCACTGATGATGCGATTGCGACCCGGGAAATGTCCTGGCAACGGCTCGCTACCTGGTGGGTATTCCGAAAGGATAGTACCCTGTTCGATGATCTGGCGATAGAGCCGGGCATTTTCTGATGGATAAACCCGGTCAATACCGCAACCGAGAACCGCCACAGTCTTACCGCCGCCGCTGAGAGTGCCACGGTGTGCCGCGGTGTCAATCCCACGTGCCAGTCCGCTGATGATAATCATACCCGCTGCCGCCAGTTCCTCTGCCAACTGTTCCGCAAAAAATCTTCCGAAGTCAGTCGGGTTACGGGTGCCTACAATGGCAAGGGCCGGTCCCTCTGGCAAAACGCCACAGCCGTAAAGCAAGGCGGGAGGATCGGAAATGTCACGCAGGGCTTGCGGGTAATCAGGGTCCCAGATGGTACGCAGCCATCCATCCATTTTGCTCAGACTCTGTTGAGCTTTTTTTATTCTGGGGTCGCTGGCTTGCGGAACGATGCTTGCCAGACTTGTACGCAGTCCTGGTAGCTTTGGCCAGCCTTTGCTTGATGCATCAAGGGCGTTTTCCGGGGTGTCAAAGTGTTCGATCAGGCTCATCAGGCCGATACGGCCAAGGCCCGGTGTGAACTGCAGGCGCAGCCAGGGGAGCAGGTTGTCCATGGGACCCCTCCATAAGGATATGACATTAATTCAATACAATAAAAACACGGATGGGCTGGCAATCCAGCCCATCCTGAAACAGTGTGGCCATTTGTCGGAAGTCGATTCCGGATGAACCTTAGTTGGTCTTGGTCTTGACCTGATCCCCCCGGAAGATCGGCAGATTGGTGGTGCGGATGATCAGCGCCTCTGCATAGCCCTGACGGACCTCAAGAACAATGGCGTCACCCAGGTCGATGTCGGGTAGAATAAGTTTTTTGCTCTTGTCGACCTGGTCAGTCGCCTCACGCTGGCGGTAGAGGTCCAGTTCATGGCCGACCTGCAAGCCACTTTCTTCGCCCAGATCGATGAGGATAACCTCCCATTGCCCCATAGCAAGTTTGCCGATGTCATCTCCGATGATGTAGCCCTCAACGACGTTATCAGCAAAGAGGCGGGGAATGCGGTCGGGGATAGGACGGTATGGGCGAACCTTGGAGCCGCGCTTAATTTCACGCAGGGCGGTCGTCACTGTTGCTACAGCGACAGTCGGTGTGACTTCTGTCACTTTTACAGTGCCAAGTTGAATCGTCTGAAAGCCGATTGGCTCAGCGAACTGATAGCCGAAGGTTTTCTTAGCCATAGGATGGACGACTTCCGGTCCCATGGTGATTAACTCGAAGACATCGCCAGGCTTGGTCGCAGCGAGGTCGTTCATTTCGAGAAAGACGGTGTCGTTGATTGAGATCAAAAGGCGATTGTCTACAGTGTCAACCAGCGTTCCAAGCGATTCTACCTCAGTCTCGCTGATAAAACTCTGGGCGCCGCCGAAGGTGGGGATCAGCAAAACCTCTTCCGGCGTCACGACTGCTGCACCAATGTTGCCAGAGTTGCCAGCGTTACCAGTTTCTGTGCCAATCGGAATGATTTCGATGCGACCATCATAGATGCGCAGCTTTTGCCCGGGATAGATCAGGTGGGGGTTGCCTATGGCAGGATTGTTCGACCAAAGGTTGGGCCAGTAGTAAGGGTCTTTGATGAAACGTTGGGAGATGTCCCACAAGGTGTCGCCTTGCTTGACTGTGTAAATGATCGGCTCTTCCTTGGCGCAGACAATGCTTGGCCAGATCATGAGCAATAAACAAATCATTAGAATAGTACGCTTGAGATTCATGTCTCCCCCTTGGTGGTAACCGGTCAGGGTATCGCCAGTTCCTGGGCCTTTTGAGTTGCGGTGCTTTTCGGATAACGTTGACTGAGTGAGTCAACCGCCTGACGGGCTTCATCAGTCGCACCCAACTGCAACTGAGCAATGGCAATCTTTAACAGGGCGTCCGGGTTTTTGGGTGCGTTTGTGTACTCATTGAGGACACGCTCAAACGCCTGGATCGCCAAAGGATACTGCTGCTGGTTGAAGTAACAGTCCCCCAGCCAAAATTGTGCGTTGCTGGCATAGCTGTTGTTTGGAAAACGTTGCAGAAAGGTTTCGAAACCGTGCATTGCGGCTTGGTAGCGACCTGAAGCATAGTCACCAAAGGCTTGCAGGTAGATCTCGGTAGGAGAACCCTCCCCCTGGATCGAAGCTGTTGTCGCCCCTTGTGTTTGCTGTCTCCTGGAGTAAGAATATCCTGTCTGCGTTGTTTGTGGTGCCTGACGAAGCTGCTGAATCTCTTCGGCCTGGCGTTGCAGGCGAGTTTCTAGCTCTGCGACTTGACGGGACAGCTCCTGAACGGTTTGCTCCTGGCTGTCCAGCGATGAATGCAGGCGGCGCATTTCCAGCGTCAGGCTGCCGGAGGTCGTTGTCGTGGGTGGCGGTGCGCACGCGCCCAGTAGGCCGATGACCGCTACAAGGGTCAAAATTCTGTAAGTGAGGGTTATCATGTCATTTATTTTGGTTGTTGTTGGAATTTATATTCCTTGAAAATTATAGTCTTTTTTAAGCCTTGTCAAGCATCATGGCTGGTAGCACGTTAATGTTGCTTTGCACGAAATATGCCTCGACGTGGTAAAGTGGACGGTGATATCTAGTTTCTCTCCGGAAACTGCCCTTTTGCGCAATCTTGGCGTCAATCTTCGCATTTGATTGTGCGGCGTAAAGTGCTACGTCGCACAATCAAATTCTTGATTTCCTTGACCTTGCGGAAAACTGCTGGTTTCCAAGTCAGAAACTTACACGGCACCCATCTGGAGTTTCCGGATGAACGCGATTAATATTTGGAGGTTCCCTTACATGGTTCCTGAACTCCTGGCCCCGGCCGGAAACCTGGAAAAGCTCGAGACTGCACTGCGTTATGGAGCCGATGCTGTCTATTGTGGCGTAGAACAGTTCAGCTTGCGTGCGCAGGCTGGCAACCTCTCCATGCAAGAGTTGTCGAGTGCCTGTGAAGTAGCACATTTTCAGGGGAAACGCCTTTATCTAACTTTGAACGCATTTCTGCGCCCCGGCGAGGAAGTGGCAGCGCGAAAGTTATTGGAAGCGTTGCTATCGATTTCGGTGGATGCCTATATTGTGGCGGATCCAGGCATGCTCTATCTGGTGCGTCAGGTTGATCCGGATAGAGAAGTGCATCTTTCTACTCAGGCCAATACGACCAACGGCCTTGCGGCGCATTTTTGGCAGGAGCAGGGCGTCAAACGGCTGAATCTGGCCCGTGAGTTGAGACTGCAGGAAGTTGCTGCGATCCGTGAGTCGGTAGATCTGGAACTGGAAGTATTCGTCCATGGTGCCATGTGTATGGCCTATTCTGGACGTTGCCTGCTGTCG
Source organism: Deltaproteobacteria bacterium (assembly GCA_024636155.1). Classification (GTDB taxonomy): domain Bacteria; phylum Desulfobacterota; class Desulfuromonadia; order Desulfuromonadales; family BM103; genus M0040. The sequence goes on along the minus strand of JAGXHM010000122.1, from coordinate 2,798 downwards.
GCCGGTCTTTCCGGACGCAGCGCCAACCACGGTACCTGTAGCCATCCTTGTCGCTGGAAATATTCTCTGCAGGAAGAGATGCGGCCGGGTGAGTTTTTCCCGATCGAGGAGGATGAACGGGGCACCTATATCTTCAACAGTCGTGACCTTTGTTTGATAGATCACCTGCCGGACTTGATCAATGCCGGCGTTGACAGCTTGAAGATTGAGGGGCGCATGAAGAGTCTTTATTATGTGGCAGCCGTGACCAGGGTTTACCGGGCGGCACTTGACGCATGGCGTGATGACCCGGACAACTATCAAGTCGATCCGCAATGGCATAGAGAGCTTGAAGCGGTCAGCCACCGTCCCTACGGTACTGGTTTCCTTTTTGAGCATGACCATGCGTTTGTCACTGCCGAGAATAGTGATTATCTTCGGGATTGTGATTTTGTCGGCATCGTTCAAGAGGAAGCGCCGGACGGTGCATGGCAGGTCGGGGGACGTAATCGCTTTAAAAGTGGAGAACGCCTGGAACTCATCGGCCCCGCAATGCGACAGGCGGAGTTTGTCTTTACAGAGGCGCTCAGTGAGCGGGGAGAGACTATTGCAACGGTTCAGCCGAACGCCGTCGTGCGCATGGCTCTGCCAGCAGGGGCACAGCCTGGTGATATGTTGCGCCGCTGGCGGAGCGATAAATCAGTGTAATCAGGCCTGCCATATCTGCCTGGTGTGGACGTCGCAACAAGTGAGCTGGCGACCGTAGACGCAACCGGTATCCAAACCCACTCGGGTCTCAGTCAAAAGAGGCGCCTCAAGCGGTGTGTGACCATAGACCACGGTCTTTCCCCAATCATAGTCTGAGGTGATAAACTCCCGACGTATCCAGAGCAGGTCAGTAATGTCCTGTTCGGCCAAGGGGATACCAGGTCGCAGGCCGGCATGAACGAAGATGTAATCTCCTGTTTCGTAAACATTGAGCAGGGCTTCAAGAAAAGTGCGGTGAGAAGACGGAATTGGCCACTGTCCGTTGTTCTGGTAACTGTTCAGGGTTTTTAACCCGCCGTTCATGAGAAACATTGTTGGTTCATGACCATCGAGATAGTCGACAAACATCTGCTCATGGTTACCGCGCAAGAAAACCGTTGCTGGCAAGGCACTGCTAAATTCAATCAGATAATCGATAATGCTGGAACTGGCAGGGCCGCGATCGACGTAATCACCGAGGAAGATGACTTGGTCTCCAAGCGTCGGCGCAACCTGAGTCATCAACGCGTTAAGTTGATCCAGACAACCGTGGATATCGCCAACCGCAAGTAGGCGTCTCCGTGCTTTTGTTTCATGATTATGCATCGCTCTTTCATTTTACCTGCTTTTTTATCTCTGGGAAGAGCCGGAAAGGGTTGTTCACTCTTTATAGTCGCGGCATAGTGAAACGGTTTTTAATGGTATGTTGCTTTTGTGAGCTAAGAAATGCGTATAAAACTTATTGCGAATCCGGTCAGTGGCGGCGATGCTCGTCCACGTATTCAAACAGCTCTGGAGCTCTTGCATAGTTATGGGGCTGAGGTTGACCTTTGCCTGACGGATGCTCGCGGTGATGCCAGAAAGGCTGCTGAGCGGGCCTTGTCGGAAGGGTACGACCGAATTGTCGCCGCTGGCGGCGACGGCACGCTGAACGAAGTTGTCAACGGGGTCGCTTCACCCGATCTGCCGATCGCCTTTCTGCCACTCGGTACGGTGAATGTGTTTGCTCTCGAAGCTGAAATTCCGATGCAGTTGGAAAAAGCATGTGCCCTCGCAGTCCATGGTTCACCACGCCAGATCACTCTAGGCAGGATCGGCGATGAGCTGTTTCTCCTGATGGTCAGTGCTGGCTGGGATGCCGAGGCGGTAACACATGTCCGTTCTGGACTCAAGCGCTTGGTTGGTCGTCTTGCCTATGCAGTTAGTGCCTTGGAGGTTTTGTTGCTGAGACCTCCTGCATCGATGGAATTGGTTCTGCCAGACGGGAATTGTCATGCCGGCTTTGGCGTGGTCGTCAGTAACTGTCGTTATTATGGCGGGCGGTATGTGGTGACGCCTGAAGCCTCAATGCATCGCGATGATCTTGAAGTCTGCCTGCTGCGTCAAGGTAGTCGTCTGGCTATGTTAAAATTTGCCACAGGCCTTTTGCTGAAACGCCCTCTGCAAGCACCACTCGTTGAGTTTTTCACGCTTACCAGTGCTGAACTGCGGGGTGAGAATGTTTCAGTTCAAGTTGATGGCGATGCTTGGGGAGGCTTGCCGGTTCGATTCGAAGTGGTGCCGCGAGCAGTCACCATGGTATTGCCGGACACCGTTCAAACTAAGTCCAAGGGAGCTTAAATTTATGTCGAAAATCATATCGAGCGAGATTGTCTTTGCTGGCCGTATTCTGGATGTTGCGGTGGAGAAACATGAAATGCCAGATGGCAGACAGTCGAACTTTGAAATTATCCGTCATCCAGGTGGCGCAGCCATTCTGCCGGTGTTGCCGGATGGTCGAATCCTGCTGATCCGTCAGTTTCGTCCGAGCATCGGTGAGATGATCTATGAAATCCCAGCGGGGCGTCTTGAGCCTGGAGAATCCGCACAAGAGTGCGCCGGTCGCGAGCTGATAGAGGAGGTCGGTTATTCTGCAGCGCAGATCCTCCCCTTCGGCGGCTTCTGGAGTACGGTTGGTTTCTGCGATGAATATATCCATCTTTTCCTGGGGCGAGAGCTTACCGTTACCAAACAGAATCTGGAACCAGACGAAATCATCGAGCTCTGTCCCATGCCTCTTGCCGAGGCTTTGG
>JAGXHM010000121.1 GCA_024636155.1 Deltaproteobacteria bacterium | reverse complement strand
TCAGGCGGTAACCAACCCGCGTATATCAGAGTGATCTACCGTCGTTGTATGCTACTCGTGCCCTGTCCCAAATACTTGTAAAACAAAAGGAATAAATTGATTTGGTGATAATACTTGACAGGTCAATACATATCAGCAGTTCTTCTGAATTATTTGGGTATATTGTGCGCTGGTTGAAGGGTTTCTCGATACAGGTTATTCATGACCATTTATCAAAGAAGGAGGTAGTACGCATGAGAAGGCAATTGATTTTGCAAGGGTTTCTGATGGTTGCTCTGGTGTTGCTGACGTCAGGAGTCGCCCTCGCTGCTTTAGAGCGACTTTCAGCTGAGACTCAGGAGTGTCTTAAGTGTCATCGTGACATGCCTGGTATCATCAGCCAATGGGAGGACAGTGCTCACTGGAACGCTGGTGTCGGTTGCTACGAGTGTCACAAGGCAGAAAAAGATGATGTGGATGCGATGGATCACAATGGCTTTTCGGTTGCGATTATTGTCTCCCCACGTGATTGCGGTCAGTGCCACCCCAAGGAGACTACCGAGCAAGAGGCCAGCCATCATGCTCAGGCTGGTGATATTCTGAATACCAAGGACGGTATGCTTGGCCAGACGATCGGTGGAGAGCCGGCAGTCGCCGTTGGTTGCCGCCAGTGCCATGGTTCGCTCGTCAACGTCAACGCTGATGGTTCTCTCGACACCAACACCTGGCCAAATACAGGTATCGGTCGGGTTAATCCGGACGGCTCCAAGGGAACCTGTTCGGCCTGTCATACCCGTCACCGCTTCAGCAAAGCACAGGCCCGTAAGCCAGAGACCTGCGGCAAATGCCATCTCGGCCCTGATCATCCCCAGAAAGAAGTTTACGAAGAGTCTAAACACGGCATCCTCTATCGCGCTTTTGAAGACGAAATGAACATGGACAGCCCGAAATGGATCGCGGGTGAGGATTACTTCGATGCAGCGACTTGTGCCACCTGTCACATGAGCGGCACGCCTAATCAGCCTGCGACTCACGACGTTGGTACCCGCCTGGCGTGGAATCTGCGCGCACCGGTTTCCACGCGTACCGCGAACTGGGAAAAGAAACTGGCAGATATGCAAGATGTTTGCTCAGCTTGCCACAGCTCTTCATTTGTTGAAGGCTTCTACACGCAGCTTGACAGCTTTGTTGCGCTCTACAATGACAAGTTCGCTATCCCTGCAAAAGAGATACGTGAATTACTGATGGATAAAGAGGTGATCTCAAAAGGCGATTTCGACGACAAGATCGACTGGATCTACTGGGAGCTCTGGCATCACGAAGGGCGCCGTGCTCGTCACGGTGCGGCTATGAGCGGCCCTGACTATGCCTGGTGGCACGGTATCTACGATGTGGCCAAGAATTTCTACACAGGACTTCTTCCAGAAGCGAAAGAAGCTTGTGAGAAGGCTGGTAAACCGGAAGTATACGAAGAGATCATTGCCAAGTACATTGATGGCCGTAAAGAGCACGAGTGGTACACCAAAGGCTTTGATCCTAATAAGGTCGAGGAGATGAAAGCTTACTACCGGGAGCGTTATAATCAGGAAGTGAAGTAATCTGTTCCGCTCTGGAAAAAACCAAACCGGTCAGGCGTTGTTCTGGCCGGTTTTTTTGTGAGATTTTTGTGAGAAATTGTATACAGTCCACAGTTGCCTGTGGATAGATTTGTGGAAAGAGGGGAAGTGGCCTGTTAAGCCTCGCATAGTGTCTGGACTTTTAGCCTTTTGCACATAAATAAATCATAACTGATTCAGGGCGCATAAACATTCAAATGTTCTTATAAAGCAATACATCATGGACGGTTTTTGGTAACATATCAGATAACCATTTTTGATTTTTTGAGTAACCTTGACACTGTCGTTGTAATATGTAAAAACTCTTAAATAACAGTATCTTATTTGATTTTCATTGTTTTCGGACAGCTTCTCTGAAAGTTTTTTACCGTCTGGAGACAGGTGCTTTTTATTTGGAATTTCGTTTGTAAATCAGTAGGTTTTGTGCAGTGCTTAAAGTTCTTTTTCGCTTTATTTTGCTGCCGGTTGTAAATTATTTTAAGGAGAATAAAAAATGCGTCTTACCCCCACCACAGAACTTGTCGATCGCATACAAAAGCTGCAAAAAGAGATGATTATCCACAGCCTTGACGCGATTCTCATAGTGCAGAATGCTGACCTTTTTTACTTCACTGGGGCAGTCCAGCAAGGAGCCCTTTATGTACCGATTGAGGGAGAGGCTCTTTACCTGGTGCGCAAGGATCACGGGCGGGCGCGAATGGAGTCAGGCTTGAAGGAAGTCATCCCGTTCAAAAGCCTACGTGACATCCCGGGTGTGCTGGCTGATTTCGGTTACGCAATGCCAAAAACGGTCGGTATGGAATTAGATGTCGTTCCGGTAGCGGTTATGCAGAGATTCCAGACGGGACTTGGTGAATCCACTATCAGTGATGCCACGCCTCTGATCCGTAATGTGCGCGCTGTTAAATCTACTTATGAAATCGGCATCATGAAGGATGCTGCGTTGATCCTCGATAAAGTTTGCAAGAAAGCCGTTGAGGTGATCCATGAAGGTATGACCGATCTTGAATTGGCCGCGGAACTTGAATTTGTTGCCAGAAAAGCTGGCCATCAGGGAATGGTTCGTATGCGTGGTTTTAATAGCGAACTTTTTTTCGGCCACGCTTTTTCTGGGGCTGACAGTGCGGTGCCAACTTATTCTGATACGCCCCTGGGGGGGGTCGGCCTTAGTCCTTCTTTTCCGCAAGGGGCGAGTTATAAGAAGATTCACAAACATGAGCCGATTACTGTGGATTTTGTCAGTGTTTTTGACGGCTATATCGTTGACCAGACCCGTATGTTCAGTATCGGTGAGCTGCCAGAAAAACTTGCTAAGGCCTATGTTGACATGGTTCTTATCTTGAAGCATGCAAAACTGATAGCCAAGCCTGGTGCAAGTTGGGGAGGTGTCTATGATGAATGTCTGCAGATGGCCTGCGATATGGGTTATCAAGAGCACTTCATGGGCTCAAAGGGAGCCCAGGTCTCCTTTATTGGTCACGGTGTAGGCGTAGAGCTGGATGAGTATCCATTTATTGCCAGAGGATTTAATGATTATGAGCTACAGGAAAACATGGTCTTTGCTTTTGAACCGAAGGTGGTCTTTCCTGGGTTAGGTGCGGTCGGAGTCGAAGATACCTTCTGGGTAGGCGCAGAAGGCCTGAAACATCTGACTTTTGCTAACCATGAGTTAATGATTTTATAAACGTCCCGCCAAAGATCTTCTGAAGGCCCTGTCATCTATTTGAGAGGGCCTTTTGCTTTCTGAAACTGAAGGATAATCTCCTTTCTCCTGTGTAATATCCCACAAAAAAACAAATTCTGGTCTGCCTTACTGAGTGTTTTAACCCATTAAGTTAATGATTTAAGAGGTTTATCGGGCTCTTTTGGTGTTGGCATAAAAGTTGATATATTGAGTCAATAATATACTTTCGTCCACCAACTGAAACCCTCAACAAAGCGAGTCGAGACCTATGACGAAAATCCCGAAACTTTACGCAGCACTTTGCCTGACTGTTGTTGCCGTGGTTCTTCTTTGGTTACTCTATCCTGTAGGGACCAATTCAGCCAATGCAGCCTTGGCTGAGTATCAGATTGAAAAAATGACCTGTGGCTCATGTGTCGGCAACATAGAGAAAGCGTTGTCCGGTCTGGATGGCATAGGTTCCGTTGAAGTCAACCTGACAAGTAATCGTGGACGTGTCACCTACGACCCAACTGAAGTTGACAGCCAGATGATTGCGAAGACGATTAGCGAGGCTGGTTATCCTGCCAAGCTGCGACTGGAACTAGATGCGCAGGAATATGCAGCCATGCAGCAGGAAGAATCTCAGATGGGTCAGAAATATCTGGCCAAAATCGGTGATCGCTTGCTTGCTCGTAGTGACTTTGAGCAACGTGTTCAGCAACGCTCCAATGGCGCTGTTGCTACAGAGCAGAACGATAAGATCTGGCAGGCTGTCTGGAAAGATGTCCTACAGCGTGAACTGCTGCTTTCTGCTGCTGAAGGGAATCAGATTGTTATTCAGGAAGGCGAAGTAGATTTGCGACTCGATGAACTACGGCAGGAGCATAAGGGGCTTGATCAGATCGTAACGCAGCGTTACGGCGGTGTTGAGAGCTTTCGCGAGATTCTTCGTGAAGACATGATTATCAATCGAAATATCGACGATCATGTTTATGCTGGCGCCAGAAGCCCAGGGGAAAAGCAGACCAAGTTTCAGGACTGGTACGAAGAGTTACAGAAAAACACCGAAGTCGTAATCTTTGATAAAAGACTCAAAGCCGTCAGCCAAAGTAGCGGCGGTTGTGGTAGCGGTGGCGGTGGATGCTGTAGCAGCTAGTTTCCAAATCAGAAACCCACACTTTACCCATCCGGACTTTCCAGATGGGTACTAACTAAGCGAATAGACGGATGAACACAAGTAGCTTTTAAACAGAGGAGAAGTTGATTATGTCTGAACGCGATGCAAAACGTGAACAATTTAACGAAAAACCTTCTAGCGGGAAAAAGTTTTTGATTCCCATTGTATTGGTGTTGTCTGTTGTTGCCGGTGGTTGGTTTTTCTTTGGCCAAAACGCGCTGGCTGGTCATGAAACGGTTCAGGCCGGGCAGGACGGTAAGCTTCACTTTACCGCAGCAGACTTTGCCGACGGCAAGGCCAAATTCTACCGTTTTGAAGGAAATTCCGGCCCGATCGATTTCTTTGTCGTACGCAGTCAGGATGGCGTCATTCGTGCGGCATTTGATACCTGCGATGTCTGTTACCGTGAGCACAAAGGTTATCGTCAGGAAGGCAACGACATGGTTTGTAATAATTGCGATCAGCATTTCCGTACGGATCTGGTGAACGTCGTCAAGGGAGGCTGTAATCCTGCTCCTCTTCAACGTCAACAGGATGGAGAAGCGGTCGTTATCGCTGCGAACGATATCGAGCTCGGCATTGGTTATTTCAAGAACGCTGTCAACTGAGGATAACTAACGTGCGATTGGAAAATATTGTTTTACATAATCTCAGGCGTCGCAAAGGCCGTGCAATCTTTCTTGTGATTGGCCTGTTGATAGGTGTTGCTACGGTCGTCACCTTACTGTCATTGACGGATGCTCTCGGTGAAAACGCCCAGCATGAAATGGAAAAGTTTGGAGCGAATATTATCCTCTCCCCGCACAGTGATCAGTTAGCTCTGAATTATGGCGGATTACAACTTGGTGGCGTCAGCCTGGTTGCCGAAGAAATCAAGCAGAGCAGTCTGGTTAATATCGATTCAATTCCCAATCGACGCAATATTGCCCTGATTGCGCCTAAGGTTCTCGGTGCAATTGATGTCGAAGGGCAACGGGTCATGATGATGGGTGTCGATCCCGTAGCGGAATTCAAATTGAAACGCTGGTGGTCAATTGTCGGTCGACCTGTTCAACAGGGGCGCGAACTCGTCGTTGGCAATGCTGTAGCGCAGCGCTTTAATCTGGCGATGGGTGACACGTTGAAAATCACCGGTCAGGACTTCACTGTGGTTGGTCTTTTGGCTAAAACTGGCTCGCAGGATGATCAACTTTTGATCGCTCCTCTGTCAGTAGCACAGGAGACACTCGGTAAAGAGGGCGTGGTGAGTATGGTTGAAATCGCGGCACTTTGTCATGACTGCCCTGTTGAAGATATGGTCCATCAGTTACAGACGGTTTTGCCGGGTGTCGATGTTCAGGCTGTGCAGCAGGTGGTGAAAACCCGCATGCACGCCCTCGACCAGTTCCGAGTTTTTGCCTGGGGAGTCGCTGTAACCGTTGTTATTATTGGTGCTCTATTGGTCTTTGTCACCATGATGGGTGCAATCAGTGAGCGAACCCGAGAAATAGGGATTTTCCGTGCCATCGGTTACCGCCGCAGACATGTGTTGCACCTGGTGTTGATGGAGGCTGCGATCGTCAGCGCTCTGGGAGGCGTACTGGGCTATCTGAGTGGCGTGACTGCAACTCTGGCGGCTCTGCCCTTCCTCGATGGTGGAAAAGCGACATGGCAATGGAACCCAACCCTTGCGGCCACTGCTGTCGTAGCTGCCGTTGTTGTCGGTTTGATTGCCTCTCTACAACCAGCCTTGCGTGCCAGTCGTCTCGAACCGAGCGAAGCGCTCAGGGCATTATGATTTGGGAACTAATATGAGTCTGATTAAGCTTGAACAAGTCACTAAACATTACATCAATGGAGGCGATTGTGTGACCGCCCTTCATGAAATGACCCTCTCTGTGAATGAGGGCACTTTTCTTGGTGTGATGGGGCCGTCAGGGAGCGGGAAAAGTACCCTGTTGAGTGTCCTGGGTGCCCTGACCAACCCCTCCTCCGGCACAGTTACTATTGATGGAATCGATGTCTATGGACTCTCGCAGGAGAAGCAGGCTGATTTCCGGCGCGAGTATCTTGGCTTTATTTTCCAGTCACATAATCTGATCTCCTACCTGAATGCTCTGGAGAATGTCATGCTGCCGCTGGCAGTAACGAAACTTTCTACTGCTGAAAAACGCCAACGTGCCAGTTCTATGCTGGAGCGAGTTGGCCTGCCTGATCGCATGCTGCATTTGCCTCAGCAGTTGTCTGGAGGCGAGCAGGAGAGGGTGGCGATTGCCAGAGCTCTGGTCAATAATCCGCCATTGCTTTTGGCTGATGAGCCGACGGGTAGCCTCGATTCGGCGACAAGTCAGCAGGTTATGAATCTGCTAGCAGAACTGCATCAGGGTGGTCAGACTATTGTAATGGTGACGCACAATAGAGAGAACCTGGAGTGGGTTGATCGTACTGTGTCTCTGCGAGATGGTTTCATCGAAAAGGATACTTCTGATGCCAGCGGAACACTTGCACAAGCAATGTGAGGCAGTATGTTTTTGCTTTTTATTATAAGCCTCTCAGTTATCTTCTACTTCATCTGCATGGAGTTTGATAAGCCAGCTCCACCAGAGGTTTCTTTGTCAGGTGAATGCCCTGGTTGCTCGGAAAAAGTAATATCGGGGTGGCTGGTTTGCCCACAATGCCAGACTGTCCTGCGTGAATCTTGCCACGGTTGTGGCAAGGTGCATGATCGCTGGCTGAAGTACTGTCCTTGGTGCAGATATTTGAATGAAGCTGAGATCGTATGAAGATAGCATTTAGAAAATACAAGTATTCCTGGTTTGTCGTCTTTTGCTCGATGGCCATCCTGGCTATTGTCGCGTGCAATGTCTGGCTACTCTATTGTGGCCATTGTGTCTACAATGATTGCATGCGTGTTCCACCAATCGGTTGGGTGCTTATCGTTGCTAACCTGGTGGCTGCTCTGGTCTTTTTCGCCGTCAAAAGCCGCAAGAAGACGGAGTATGACGGCTCTTTGTGTGTCTCGTGTCATGCCCGGCTGAGAGAGCTCTGGGGCTTTTGCCCGAATTGTGGCCAAGAACGGCGTGCTTGATCGTCGCCCAACGGTGTTTCAGCGCAACATTTTAACCGTAAAAACAGTTCGTTCGATAAAGACTGGCAAGTCTTTGTGAGCCTGTGCTATCTTCCGGTGCGATGAAATTTAACCTCTCTTCAAAATTTGTGACTTCTTTGCTTCTTGCCGCCTTTCTGGTGACCAGTGTTGGAGCCCTTTTGGGCTACGTCTGGTGTGTAGGTGATGATGGCCACGTTGATGTCAGTTACGCAGCCGGTAATGACTGCTGTGCTGGTGATGAGGGGTCAGGCACTGCCAACCATTACGTTGGCCCAAGTATAAGCCAGGCCGATAGTGATCACTGTGGTTCATGTCTTGATTTCGCAGTTCAACAGTGTGAAGCCGTCTTTCTTAAGCGGATCAAAAGAACAACAGTGGCTCCCCTTGAGCCATTATCTCCAAAAAATTCACACCCAGGCGCAATGCAAAGCATCAAGCTGGTTGCTGGATCTTTTTTGCCTCAACCGCCGCCAGGGGTTGCGCAGGCCATTCTTTTTCACCGTACAGTTGTTCTCCTGACTTGATTCTCTTCTCTTCCGAATCTGCTTTACCCTGTCTTTAAATTTAATCAAATATAAATAACAGCATTCTTCAAAGCAGAAGGTTTGAAGAATGCACATAAGTGTGATGGCGTGCTCTCTTGAGACCAATCAAGATAACCATCTGTTACTAATTTATCAATTCAGGAGAAAACATCTTGAGTAAAGAAAAAAGCTTTAACGACCAGCTATGGGATTTTTTCTGTTCCCTGAAGCTGGCAATTATCACCTTGATCCTGCTTGCGACGACCTCGATTATCGGTACGGTCATTGAGCAGAACAAGT
>JAGXHM010000120.1 GCA_024636155.1 Deltaproteobacteria bacterium | reverse complement strand
GATCAAAGATTTTGTCCAGCAGATCGGGGGCTATGCCAGTGCCTTCATCGGTCATGGAGATCTGTAGATATTTCCCCCCGGTAAGACCACATACACTATTTTCTGCCAGCTCTGCATTCTCCATGGTGATGGTTAGAAATCCACCGCCGGGCATGGCCTCCCTGGCATTGGTTGTCAGGTTAGCGAAGACCTGCTCTATCTGGCTATGATCTACCAAAACTGCCCACGGGTTGTCTTCTAAGGTAAAAATCGGTTTGACGTTGCTGCCGGACAGATTGAGGTTGACGACTTCTTTAATCAGGCTGGTCAGGCCCAGGTTCTCCCTGACAGGGTCACCACCTTTGGCAAAGGTCAGCAACCGGCTGGTAAGGGCGGTTGTTCTGGACATAGCTTCTTCCGCTGCTTCAAGGAACCGGAATCCGGGGTGATCTTTGGCAAGCTTCCTTTTGACAAGGGCAAGGTTGCCGTACAGACCGGTCAGGACGTTGTTGAAATCATGGGCAATGCCACCGGCCAGGGTGCCGATGCTTTCCAGCTTTTCCAACTTACGCAGTTCAGCTTCGGCCTTTTTATGCTCGGTGATGTCGTTGGCGATGATCGCAAACTGCCTAGCTTGCGGTGAGTAGGCGACGATGTCAAAGTAACGATCCAACTCAGCTGAGTACCTCTCAAACTGTATCGGTTCACCACTCAGTGCAACCTTGCCGTAACTCTCAATCCATTGAGCTTCCGTGGCGGGGAGAAGCTCAAAAACAGTGCGACCGACAATCTCGGCTGCGCTCTTGCCAATCAGTTTCTCGAAGGCAGGGTTGACATGCAGGAAACGGTAGTCGACCGGTTTCCCTGAGTCATCACAGATGATTTCATGAAGCGCCAGGGGCTGAAGCATCGCCTTGTTTAGCGAACGATAGTTCTCTTCGCTTGAGCGCAGCACCTCCTCTGCCTGCTTGCGCTCGGTGATGTCTATGATGAACCACTCAAAGCCGACAATTCTTCCACTCTGCAGGACCGGATGGGCGGAGAAGACATGGTGTCCCACCGAACCGTCCTTGTGGCGGCTGGTAAACTCACCCCGGGGGATGGGCTTGCCGCTGTGCAGCTCGGCCAGGTGTTTGAGTGCCGAATCTGAGACGCTGTCAACCTGCAGCATGCTGAAATGTTGGCCGATAATCTCGTCCCGCGAGCCATATCCGTGCATTTTCAGCCAGGCATCATTGACATCCACAAAACAGTCGTCCGCGTCCAAGCGGAAATAACCGGCGGGGGTCATGTCGATGACGTTTTGCATGTACGTCTTTTGCTCTTTCAGAGCCTGATTTGCCTGCCGCAGCTCTTCGTTCTGCATCTCCATCTCAACCTGGTGCACCTGCAACTCATGCAGCAAGCGCTTAATGTCAGTCTCAGCGGTAGATGCTGGCTGTGAAGCACCCTTCCCCTCGGCCTTTCTGCACAGATTTTCTGTATCCGTTGTTTTTTTCATATCACAGGCCAGTAAAGTGACAGCGCAAACGCCCCACAGGTGATTAAAACAAGAAAAGCCACCCGATTCTTACGGATAGCCTGTTGTCATCTTTTATCGTACCCCCCGTATTCTTATGTAGCGACACAAGTAAGTCCCTATTAACTTTATCCAGTTACCAGGGGATGTCAAAGAGAGGTGTGTCTTATTTGCATTGCTGCATTGAATGGAGAGTGTGAATTTGGCCGAAGCAGGGAATCCTTGCCTACCCTGCAATTTAACAATCAGTCAAACGCCAGAATGCTTTCTTCGATGACTTGCGAATACCAATTTTACGACCAATATTGTCGGGACGCTCTAAGTGTGATTGTTGTTGCGACAGGGTTTTAATCTTTGCCATGACTTCCTCTGGAAAGGAAGCAGACTTACGTTTATTCAGATCTACGCACACGCTTATCTGTTCAAGTGTGGAAGCAAGGTAGCCACGACTTCCCCTCACATACATTTCAAAATAAAGATGCATGCGCTTGTGGTCATGATCTACCAGTTGCATCCGGATCTCCACATCCTGTCCAAGAGAGACTTCTTGATCGTAGGTGATATGGCTTTCCAGTGTCATTGTAGATATTCCTGATGACTTTGCACCCTCTCCTCCCAGACCGAGAGAAAGTAGCAATTCCTCGAAAGCAAGATCAAAGACCAGGACATAATAGGCAACATTCATATGGTTGTTGTAATCCAACCATTCTGGCTTGATCTCTGTCGAATAAATAACAGCAGGGAGGCAGCTCATCGTCATTCTCTCACATTGCGCTGAGATGCTCAGCTATGCTTCGATTATCTGCTGCGAGAGGTTGTCGACCACAACAGGGCTATCCATATATGTAACCGACGGGTCTGTGCCATACTTCTCACGTACGAAAGATCTCCAGCTCTCAGTGTACATTGCGTCAGCTTCTTCTCTGCTGTTCCAGAGATAGACCCCGCCAACAGTACTTCCATCCTCAGACAACATATAGTATTTCCGGATGAGACCAGTCACCCCAAGATATTTAGGTGCGGTGCTCAAAAAGATCTTACGCGCTTCGTCGAGAGTGATTGGACTCGGCAACTGGAAAGTGGCGATGGCTGTGATCATGTTGATCCTCGTTTGATGATTAAACGTTCTTCTTAAATTTCTCTATCAATAACATGCCTGTTTTCGTCTCGGCAGTCGTGACTCATAATAAGCATAGTTGGCAATCACCGGATCGTCAGCGTAGCCGCTGAAAACAATCACTGTTTTGAGATTTTCAATCTCCGGCCATAACTGCGACATGCTTGCCTTTCAGTTCATCAAGGGAGGCGATATCATGTTCATCAGTACGAACAACAATCGTGCCGTGCAAGGTCACATAAGGAAAGGTAAAGTCAAAGGCAGCTTCTCTCTCCGATGTTCTGCCAACAAGCGGCAGAACTTGAACTTTTCTGTTAATCAGGCTCTGCTTGACCTTGTCTCGCTAAAACTGGCGGAAGACGATCCGGCCGTCAAACAGGGTCATGTCGACCTGGACGCAGGGCAGTCGGGATGGTGGTACGACCAGAATGTCTTCGCTGAGAATGGCTATGTCCGCTTTTTTCCCCACTGCAATCACGCCCAGATCAGTGGCATTATGTACCGCGGCCGGGGTGGCTGTATAGGCACTCAGAGCTTCGGCTAGCGTTATGCGGTTCTCCGGGTGCCAGCCGCCAGCCGGTGTCCCGTTGCTACGCTGTCGTGTCACCGCGGCGTGCATACCAAGCAGTGGGTTGGGATTACACACCGGACAGTCGGAACTGAACATGACTGGCACGCCGCTGTCCAGCAGTGGGCGGATGGCATAGGCCCAACGGCCCTTTTCCGCCATCGTCTTATCAATAAGCCTGATGTCCAGCGGCAGGTTGGATGGAGTCATGTTAATTGCCAGATTCAACTGGCTCAGTCGGACAATATCTTCCGGTCGGATCACCTGCACATGCTCTATACGGTGAGCAATGGCCGGAGCGGGTGCGCCGGAGCGGGAACGTGCTGATTCGAGTGCGGCAAAGATGTCGATCACCTCGCGACTGGCCCGATCACCGATTGCATGGACCATGACCGACAATCCGGCCGCGTCCGCCTTGCTGATATCCATGGCCAGTGTGGACATATCCATCAAAGGCATACCATGTTCCGCATCCAGGTACGGATCGATCATCCAGGCGCTGCGGGCGCCCATACCACCATCGCTGAAATACTTGACATGGCCGACCCGCAGGAAGTCGTTGCCGAAGCCGGTGCGCAAGCCGAGGCTGATGATGTCGTCCAGGCGATGCCCCGGCAGGGTGACCCACGCACGCAGTTCGAGGCGGCCCTGACGATCCAGCTCCTGAAAGGTGCGAAACGCGTCGGCACCGTCATCGTCCGCCATCAGCCGAATGTCGTGAATACCGGTGATGCCCAGGCGGTGAAGGGCCTTGATCGCATCCTCGAAAGCGTCCATGACCTGATCTAAGGCCGGAGCAACGACGGCCCGACGGGCCAGATTGATTGCCAGTTCGCGCAAAATTCCGGTGGGCTCTCCGCTCGCGTCACGTTCGATCTTGCCGTCAGGCGGATCCGGCGTGCCGGCGTCAATCCCGGCCAGGGTCAGGGCGATGGAGTTGACCACCGCCAGATGCAGGTCGCAACGCCAGAGCAGCACGGGGTGGTCAGGGGCTGCGCGATCCAGAATTTCACGGGTCGGCATGCTTTGCTCGGCCCAATCGGTCTCGTTCCAGCCCTGGCCCATAATCCACTGGCCCGGGGGCTGCGCTTCAGCTGTCGCGCTGACGCGCGCGACCAACTCCTCCATAGCGGTGATGTCATCCAGTTTCACCCCTGCGCGTTTGAGGGCCCATTCATAGAGATGAAAATGGGTATCGATGAAACCCGGCACCACCAACCGCCCTTCAAGGTCAATTTTTTCGGTATCGGCATCAGCCAGCTTGAGAATCTCATCGCTACTGCCGACGGCCAGAATCTGCCCCTGACCAACGGCAAGAGCCTCTGCGCTTGGCAACACCGGGTTCTGGGTCGCAACCTTGCCGTTGAAGAGGATGATTTCGGGGCAACATTCAGCTCTCTTCACAATAAAAATCCTTCGGGAAAGGGGTCATGGACATCGACGACGAATTGATGGTAACCGGTGATCTGGGCGTTGCCGCGGAATTGACCAACTATCCCATCGAATTTGCCGATTCTGGCGGTTCTGACAATTTGCCCTTCGAATACCGTTCCCAGTGGGCTTGAATTATAGTAGATCTGGCCGGGAGCGAGCTTCCCCTGGTGGTGGAGCAGGGTCAGCTTGGCCGTAGTGCCGGTGCCGCAGGGGGAACGGTCCATGTGAGATTCACCGTAGATCACGCAGCCCTTCCCTTTGCCTGTCTGCGCGTCTTCAGCATAAAATTCGGTCACATCAACACTGTTTACCTCCGGCCGCTCCGGGTGGGACACCTTAAACGCCCGGTTGGCCGTTTCGATGATCGCCATTCCTAAGAGGATCAACTTCTGGCTGTTTTCCGCGATCAGTTCAATGCCGATGGCACTGGCCGAAACCATTGCAAAAAAGCCTCCAACGCAGACCAGATCGACCGGAACCTTACCGAAGCCGGGGACTTCAAGTTCCTGGTTGCTGGCAAAGACAAAAGAGGGGACCATGTCGATGGCAACCGACTCGACACGGCCATCACGAATCCGCACCTGGGCATCCAGCGGCCCCGACGGGGTGTCGACGGTGATCAAGTTGTCCCCCTCGGCGGCGTCCAGTACCCCGGTTTCAACCAAGCTGACCACCGCGCCGATGGTCGCGTGGCCACAGAGGTATGGGTAACGTTTGGCATCCATATAAAAGAGCCCGAACTTTCCCTGCGCACTGATCGGCTCGGTCACTACGGCCGCCATAATCGCCCGATGCCCCCGGGGTTCATGGGTCAGTAGCCGCCGGATATGGTCGAAACGGCTTGCAAAATAGTCCCGCTTTTCCTTCATACTTGCGCCAGGCAGAGAGCCAACCCCGCCGACCAGCAAACGGGTCGCCTCCCCCTGGGTATGCGAATCGATCGTTACGATTCGCTTTGGATAGCGCGCCAGAAAACTATTTTCAATCTGTTCCAGTTTCAGCATGGTGTCCCTTTGAACTTTTTGTATCACTGCCCAAAAAGACCTGAAAAGGCACAGCGGCTTTTCAGGTCTTTTTTTAATCGTCGGAATATAAAAGCGTCAAAAAAACTCAGTCGACGGGTTCCGCAGCGATCAGATGGCAGTGGTATGGCGAGACCTGCACCTTGACGGACTCGCCGATGATATGGATGTTTTTTTTCATCATACAGATGACATTAATTTCACGCTTGGAGCTCAGCTCAATGAAGTAGCTCATCTCACCGCCCATGTAGCTGCGGTCGATGATGCGGCCTTCGAAACAGTTCATCCCTTCGGATGAGTTGGATTGGTCCTTGGGGAAAACATCGAGTCGCTGAGCACGGACGATCATTTCTACGGCATCACCTTTGGCAAAGCCACCTTTATTCTTGGCCAAAAGAACGTCTCCGGTTTCTATCCTGACACTGACATGATCATTGTCGATGTCGACAACTTCCCCGAGGATGAAGTTGGAGTGACCGAGAAAATCAGCGACAAAATGGTTGGCCGGTTCGTTGTAGACGTCTTCGGGGCAGCCCTGCTGCTGCTTGCGCCCCTGATTCATAACCAGGATTTTGTCCGACATGCTCAGCGCCTCCCGCTGATCATGGGTGACAAAAATCGTAGTAATGCCGAGCATCTGCTGGAGGTTGCTCACCTCGCGTCGCATCTCTTCGCGCAGATTCTCATCGAGGGCCGAAAGCGGTTCATCCATCAACAGCACGTCCGGCTCGATGACGATGGCTCGGGCCATGGCGATCCGCTGCTGCTGGCCACCTGACAGTTGGCTCGGCATACGCTTCCCGACATCGGGCAGGCGCACCATCGCCAGCGCTTGTGTCACCTTTTCGAGGATTTCATCTTTGGGAACATCTCGATACTTCAGGCCGAAAGCGACATTGTCATAAACGGTTTTGTGCGGAAAGAGGGCATAATTCTGAAAGATCATACCCAGATTCCGCTTATGGGTCGGCATGTCGTTAATCCGTTTCCCCCGAATCAGAATGTCCCCCGCGCTGGGGTGCTCCAGCCCGGCCACCATACGCAGTAGCGTGGTTTTGCCGCATCCGGACGGGCCCAGCAGGGTCACCAGGCTGCCCTCTTCGATGTCGAAATCCAATTGCTCCACGGCGGTGACCTTGCCGAAGTGTTTTGAAATACCTTTGAACTGGACGATGGGCTGTTTCTTATTGGTTGCCAATTTATCCTATCTTCCTCTGCTGGAGTAACGAATGACGGGGTCGGTCAACTCCCTGAAAAACTGGACCGACCCCGTAACTACATAACATTCCCAGGAGACTGTCCGAGAATAAATGACCGGCTGCAAACGAACTAAAATCTGCTCTCAAACTTCCGGATTTTCGCTTCGGCCCTTATTCTCGGACAGCCTCCAGTCTGGTTTTCGCGGATGATTCAGCTCCCCGCCTTGATTCGATCCCAGGTTTCGGTCCATTCCAGCTGTTTTGGATTCCAGTAGTCCGGGTCGGCAAAGAGGTATCCGTCCAGCTTGCCGGTGGGATCGAAGGCTGGCATCTTCTTAATCTTGTCAGTTAATGCAACCTTGGTCGGATCGAGGCTGGGCGGGTAATTCTGACCTTCGG
>JAGXHM010000119.1 GCA_024636155.1 Deltaproteobacteria bacterium | reverse complement strand
GCAAAACCGACAAAAGGGTCTTCGGTGGTCAGGGTCGGGCGTACGCCGAACAGTGCCAAGCCACCTTCCAGCAGGAGGAAAAAGACCAGGACTGAGACGACGGGCAACAAAACCGCTTGCCAAATGGGTATACGCGGAGATGTGTCTGCTGCAGCGCTCCCAGTCTGGGGTGAACCGGGCTTCTCAGTCTTTTTGAAGGGGCGAAAAGGCTTCATCATGAGTTCTTTTAAGCAGAAAGAGGGTCACTGGTTAAGATACCATTATCACAAGACTTATTGAATCCTTTATTCGCAATTTCAACGAACTGTTTGGCACCTCTCCGCCACATCACCAGGGCTTCGGCAAGAGCAGCGCCCTGGTGATCATGCCGCCGGTTTTACGCAGGGGCGGCAGCAGCAGGCAGGTGCCGTGCACGGCAAACCAGTAAGAGACGAAGGTTGCGGCTACGGCCCCCATCGGCCCGTAGCGGGGGATGAGCAGGTAGTTCAAGAAGATGTTCAGCACAGCGCCGAGCGCAATGGAGACCAGGTTCACCCTGGTCCAGTTTTTGGCCACGATCAAGTTGTTGCGGGCGACCCCGAGGCTGGTAAAGACCCCGGTCCAGGCCAGCACCGCCAGCAGTGGGCCGGCTTCGGCGTAGGCACTTGAAAAGAGCAGCTCGATGATCTCCCGGGCAAAGAAGGTTACCGGCAGGGCAAAGGCGTAGGCCAGCAGCACCATCAGGCTGTAAAGTTTCTGCATCTGAGCATAGAAGAGCTCATCGGAGATGGCTTCGGCTTCGACCATCGCCGGGAAGGTCGCTGAGCAGATCACCAGCGGGATAAAAGCCCACACCTCGGCCACCCGCACGGCAACCGAGTAGTTGCCGAGCGCCTCGCTGCCCAGCATGCTGCCGAGCATGACCTGGTCGATGCGCAGGTAAACCATGGTCAAGACGGTGGCAAAGACCAGGGGCCAGCTGTCCTTGAGCAGGGACTTGGCCATGGGCCGACTGAAACGCCATGTTCTGACGGTGCAACCTCTTTGCCGGTAAACCAGCAGCAGGCCGATCGCACCACAGACGGTCTCGGCCAACCCGGCCCAGGCAAAGGCGATCAGCGGTGCCTGCAACAGGATCAGGGCGATCTTGATCAGGCTGACCAAAAGGAACGCCGAGGTCTTGGCAAAGACCGTGAATTTCCACTGCATCTGTGATTCGAACCAGAATTCAATGGCATGAAAGGCCTGAAAGATGGTGCCGGCAATCAGGATGCCGACCAGCCAGCGCACCAGCGCATCGTCGGGGCGCGCAAGTATGATCGACAGCATGGCCAGGGCAAAGGCGAGAACACCGCCGAGTGCCATCAGGACGAAGACCGTTCCCAGCGTTTCGTCCTGGTTGGAAGGGTCACGTGCCAGACGCCGAATCGAGATGTCGTCGAGGGCCAGCATGGCAACCGGGGCGACGATCATGACGATGGCAATTGCATAGCTGAATTCGCCATAGAGGCTCGGGCCGAGGTAGCGGGCCAGCCAGACGCCGACCAGCAGGCCAATCAGCTGGCGGAGCACTTGATCACCCATCATCCAGGCGGTATTGTCCATGGTTTTTTGCAGGGTGAGGCGCCCCTCCAGCTTTTGGCGGATAAATCCCGGTAAGATGTTTATCCAGTTCAGTTTCATCAATCAACTCAATGGTAATACTACAAGAAGTCTTTTGCGATCAGCCGGGACAGTTCGTCCCCGGCGATCCGGTTGCCCAGTCGATTCCAGTGGGCGCCATCCCGAACCCGGGCGATTTTCCCTTCTGCTTCGGCCTCTTCGACACGCATCGAGACGGAAGGGTAGGCGATAAAGCCACTTTCTTCGGCGAGGGACTGCCAGATGCGGAGCTCTTCCGGATCATCGCTGCTCGCCGAGAAGGTGGCGAGTTTGGTGCCGGTGGGAAGTACACGTCTCATCTCCGACATGAGAAACCGGGTGGTCGCTATGGACGCTTCTCTTTGCGTGGCTATTTCGGCCTGGAGTTCGGCGGACGGTGCTGGACCCAACCCCTCGTATGCCTGATAAGGTGGCGGGTAATAGCTGTTGTAGAAGCTGTACTGCGCCGTGGACAACAGGGCATCCAGGGTCCTGAACAGCCTGAAATATCGATGCAGAAGAATATAGACGCTGTCTGTGGGCAGCCTGTACCTGATCTTGTCATTGATCCAGTAAGGGCGAAAATTTTTCTGGCTCCGGGTGATGCTCGGACCTTCCAGGGAAAAACTGTTGTTGATGAGATCGTTGTCGCAGTACTGCAGCATGAGGATGTCCGGCCTTATCTTCTCCGCAAACTCCCGAACCAGCATCAGCTCCTGGAGGGTGCCGTATCCTCCCCCGCCTATGGCGAAGACTTCGACTGGCAGCTTGTTTTGTACAACCCCGAAGTATGCGTCCTCGTCGGAGGTGTTCGGGTCGCCTGTCCAGGAGTCCCCTATAAACAGGATGCGTTTTTTGCTGCTGGTCAGATCGCCAAAAGCCCTGAATCCGAATTCATTGGTAGAATAGTCGGCGAAATATTTGTTGCCTGACTGATCGATGACCTTGATTCGACTGGTGAAGTTCTGCTTCGGTCGCCAACCCAGGGAAGCATCGTATTCATAGACGACAGTCACGCCTAGCGTCCGGGTCATCAACTCGCCGGCAGCCAGCAGGATTATAAAAATTAACACCCCCGTAGCCGCTATGTATTGAATCTCCTTACGCTTCACATTTAACGCCTCAGGTTTCAGTTTTTTCGACGTAAACAATACGCCAGGCGATTGGTAAAAGACAAGAGTTACAATGGGAAAAGGGAAAAAGGGAAAAGGAACGGTTTTATAACCCAAAAGAAGGTTTAACGCAGAGTCGCAAAGAACGCAGAGACAAAGCTTCTAATCTTGGGGAACAAGTCCAACTATGGACACGACTCTCTGCGTCTCCGCGACTTTGCGTTAATAGATAGTTGAATTGTCCCTGCCTTTGTTTGGGTGGTTATAGATCCGAAAGGGAAAAAGGAAAAGAAAAATGGGGCGGGAGAAATCTCCCGCCCCATAACAATCTAATCAATCAGATCCCGATGATCAGGGTCTGGTCAGACCAGTCAGGTCGCCACCGATAGATTCGATAGCATCATACTGGACCTGGCGGGCAAATCTGCTGTTATGTGCCCAGGAGCCACCATGACCATGCTCGGTGCCGTGCGGCGAGCCATCATCGTAATTGAAGACCCTGTAGATAGCGGTCGCAACAGCCAGATCGTTGGCACCAATCTCCGAAGCCGCATTTCGACCGGCCTGGATATCATGGAACGCATCCTGGTCAATATCCGGGTCGAAACGGGTATTGTAAGTAGCAATGATGGTGTCACGCAGACGCTCACCAAATGCCACGGTGCGGTCCTCCAGAAGGTTTGCATCGACAAAGGCACCTGACTGATGGCAACCGAGGCAATCGGCACTGGTGACCATCTTGTTCTGGATGACGTTATTGCCATCGGTGTCATGTACGTTATGGCAATCCACGCAGCCGAATTCCGCACTGTCTTGACCAGCAGCACCGCCACCATGGACAAATTTGCCGGCGTAGGTCTTGCCAGCGTAGGTCGGAACCATGCCTGATTCGTTGCCGAACAAGGTTGCAAAGGCCGGTGCATAGTGCAGGTAGCTCACATCGTAGGCCCGGGTGGTGGCTGCATCAAACGCACCTTCTTTAACACCACTGCGGCCTTTGTGGCACTCGAAGCAGATCTGGTTGACGCCCAGATCGGCAACATCGGCGATCGCGCCGTTACCGAAAGCGAATTCATGATCTTCGGGGAATGCACGCACGGCAGTCGGGTCGCCGAGGACGGTGATCGGGTTGCCTTCTTCGTCAACACTGTCTTCAAGCTGCTCGAGCTGGTGGCAGGTCCGACAAGCAATGGTTCTGGTGTCACTATCACCTGCTTCTGGTTCGCTACCACCTCTGAGCCACGTCACGAAAGATTCACCACCGTCATGGCAGGGCGTGCAGTTTCGTCCCAGGGCGCTACCCAAGTAGTTAGCATGGAACATGCCGACGCCTTCTGCAAAGCTTTGCGCTTGTGCAACGCCATCTTCGCCCTGCACTTTGTTAGCAGAATGCGGATCGTGGCAGGTGGTACAGGCATCTACTGCCGCGGCGTTGACGTTGTAGCCGGTCACAGTAACATCAGCAATGGCATTGGCTGCAACGGTTTCATCAACAGCGGCCACGCGGCCAACCACGGTGCCGGCGAAGTGAGTGTCGACGAAGCTGCGGCCGCCACCAGGGGTGTTGTCATGGTAGAAGATCTGGGTGTTGAAGATCTCGCGGGTTGTGGTGGTGAGGTCCGCATTCTCAATGTCGAATTCGACGATGTCGAAGGTAGTCCCCGCGGCATTGAGCATGTTGGCGGCGCTGTAGGAGGCAGAGCTCAACTGATAGCTGAAGAGACCGTCTTCTGCGTCGACCACTGTAGATTCGAGGTCAACCATGTGACAGGTAGTGCAGAGGTTGAACTCAGCCGAGAAGACCACCTTGTCTTCTGTGATGGGTGGAGTGTCGTAGGTGACGGCTTCGACAGTGTCATCGGTGCGCAGCTTGCCTGTATGCGGATCATGGCAGGTGGCACACTCACGCAGGGTGAGTTCTTCTTCGGTCTTCGACCAGCTAGGTACGCTGGACGAGGTGAACTTTGCGGCCAGGTCAAGCACGTTTTCTGCACCGCCCATGGCGAATAGACTCAGGGAACCTTCATGACTGTGGCAGGCGCTACAGAAAGCTTCACGAGCGTGGTTGTCACCATTTTCTCCGCCATGAGGTCCAGCTATGAAGCGGGACGCGATCTGCTCATTGAAGGGGTGATGATCCAGGTGAGCGACGTCACCTTCACCGTCGTGGCACTGACCACAGACAGCGGTGGTCGGTGCAACATTGGCGACCGCTTCAGAATTAGGCAGGTCGACATGGTTGCTGCCTGCGCCGTGGCAATCTTCACAACCAACGACCGTTCCCGTGGGGCTGACACCGAATGCAGCCTCAATATCATACATGGCGCCTGATGGGTTGTGACATGATGTTGCACAAGCGTTGATCGTATACGGCGAGTTCATGGCGTGCTTGCTCGCCTTCCACTCTGTGGCCGCAGTACTTGACCCATGACAGGTCGAGCAAGCCAGGAGGCCAGCTATCTCAGCCGCTGGCAGTTCGAAGTCCGCGCCAGGGGTGCCAGCGGCTCCATCGCTGCCGTCACTGCAGCCGGCCAGCACCAGGGCTGTTAACATTAACCCCGTTAAAAGAATCCTAAACCATTTTCCGTTCATACATGTACCTCCCAGATTGTGAGTTGAGGTGCCTTAGTCAGTATCGTGTTGATACTGCATCTCCTTGCACCCCTTCTTAGGTTGTTACCCATTTCTAAGAAACGGGGGCTAACACGTCGGTTGTCAACTAAAAAAAGCGCAATGGCTGACATCTTTCTGCTATATAACGGTGTCTATTTCACGTAAAAATCTATAGGGACGATAAAAAATCTTTTGCTTTAATGTGTTGCCCCGTTATGGCAAGCTTCCAAATAACTCGTACCGCTATAAGCCAAGCATAAATAAAGCCAATTTGAAAAAAACTGTAAATAATAATTTTCAAACAAACGTGTGTCCCGGAAAATATGTACGGGTGGTGTCGGCAGGTGCAGCATAAACCATTAAATAAACCAATAAATAAACCAATAAATAAACCAATAAATAAACCAATAAATGACATCACGCAGATTAAAATCACGTAAATTACATGTTACAATATTTAAAGAATTTTGCAAGGGTGGGTAGATTTTTACAAATTCAATGATGAAACCTGAGGTTTCTCTGCCTTCTCTCTGTGTTGACTGATTCCTTGTTCGGTATAAATTGAACCCATTCTTCGATTTGCGATACTCTCTTTGAGATTGGATCTTTTGTGATTGTCCCTTTTCGCTGGCGTATGTTTCTGAAAAGTATAGGCCCCTTTGTGGCGTTTTAGCTTTGTGGCAAAAACTTCTACGCGAAAGGTACGCTTTTTAGTTAAGTGCGTAAGAGCTCAGAGCGGCCTGGTAGACAAGGTCGCGGTTAGTGTCAGTTGCTAGAAATCCTTGCATTAATAATTGATGAGCTTTATCCTCTTTTCTCTTGAATTAAACCTCCGGGGATTCGTCATGCTGAATGTTTTACACAGTTTTTATAAACCGTTATGTTTGGCCCTGCTCGCGTTTCTGGGTCTTGCCAGCGGCCATCTGATCGACACTATGCTGCAAATGAATCTACGCTCTGAATTCATAGCTGAAAGCACAATCGCTCAGCCGGTCACAAGCAAATCACTGAAGACCTCGCAAACTGACCTGAATCTGATCTTGCAGAACAACATTTTTGATGCTAATAACCGCTCAGTCGATGCGATGATGCCCCCTGGATCCGATGCCGCTCGCGGGGCAGAGACCTCGGCAACGGCTTCCCGCGCTGACCTCAAACTGTTCGGCACCGTCGTGGCTGCGGAACGTTCCCAGGTCTTGCTTGAAGTCAATAAAGAGCTGAAGCTCTATCACCTTGGCGATAAGCTGCCCGGTGACGGGACCATTGAAGACATCCAGCGCAATCAGGTGCAAATCAGGAACCGTGACCAGAGCCTGACAACTTTGACGCTACATGAAAAAGGGCCTCTCTCGTCCCGCGTTGCACCATCCGGAGCAGAGACCGGTCGCGCTGCCGGCGGCGATATCAGGGAAGTCGGTGAAAACCGTTGGCTGGTCTCCAGGACCATGGTGGAGTCGGTGCGCGAGAACTTTGCCGATCAACTGCGGCTTGCGCAGATGGAGCCGCAAGAAGTAAATGGCAAGATCAATGGCTTTCTGGTCAAGCATGTCGATAGCCGGTCGGTGCTGGTCAAGATGGGGCTACAGCGGGGTGACGTGGTCAAAGAAGTCAACAACATCAAGTTGGACAGTCCGGAAAAGGCTTTACAGATATTTCAGCAGTTGCGCGAAGCGCGGCAGATCGCCGTCGAGGTTGAGCGCAATGGTCAACCGATGAACTTTGCATATGAAATTAATTAAGAGGTTTCTCCGATGAAAACACCGATGACTTACCGTATGCTGGTATGGATGACATTCTTGCTCTTATGCCTGCTTCCTGCTCAAACGCTTGCCAAGGTAGAGGTCGAATCAACCGAAGAAGGCCGGGTCACCCTCGACTTCAAAGATGTGGAGTTATCTGACCTGATCCAGACCATCAGTGAACTGACCGGCGAGAACTTTCTCTACGACGAGACAGTGAAGGGCAAGGTCACGATCGTCTCTCCGGAGAGCATGACTCTCGATGAGGCGTACCAATTGTTTCACACGGTCCTCAACGTCAAGGGCTTTACGGTTGTCCCGTCGGGCGAGATCAACAAGATCGTACCTCTGAAAGACGCCAGAGGATCGAATCTGCCGACCGTTTTCAACGGCCGGCGCAAGGCAGGCGAGCAGGTCATCACCCGCGTCTTTCGCCTGAGACATCTTGATGCGTCCGTTTTAGCTCCGACTGTTCTGGCCCCTTTGATCCCTAGCTACGCTAATATTGCCGTCTCTGCGCCGAGCAACAGCCTGGTCATAACTGATACGGGTGCCAATATCGAGAGGTTAGCCAAGATCATCCACGAGCTTGACCAACCTGATTCGGAAGGTCTGATCGAGATCGTGCCGTTGGTGAACTCCAGTGCTGAAGAGCTCGCCAAAATTCTCAACGAGATCATGAGTCAGCCTGCGGCTGCACCAGCCCGTCGCAGAAAAGCGAACACAGCGGGTGCTAACGAGGTGGTCACCAAGATCAGCCCGTATGCCGCAGGACGCTCCCTGATTGTTCTGGCCAGTGGCGATGATATGGAGATCGTCAAGGGGCTGATTGCCAGTCTGGATCAGGACGTCGATGGAGCTCGATCCAACATCAATCTCTTTTACTTGGAAAATGCCGATGCTGTAACTCTGGCGGCGACTCTCAACGAAATTCTGACCGGTATCAAGACTGAAGCCAGAGCAGCCCTAAAGGGTGCAGTGGGTGGGCCACTCTCCGCCGGACCAGTGAGTATTACGGCTGATAAACCGACCAACTCGCTGATCATCAATGCCAGCCCGGATGATTACAGAACGATCGAGGAAATCATCGCCAAGCTCGACATCAAGCGTAAGCAGGTCTATGTCGAGGCGTTGATTCTCGAGCTCTCCATGGATGCCACCCAGCGGCTCGGCGTTTCCTTGCAGGGCGCAGCGGATGTCGGTAACGATAGCCTGGTTATCGGCAGCACCAACCAGAACAGCGGTCCTGTCGGTTTTAATGATTTAGTGTCAAGTGGAGCAGGGCTGTTGGGCGCAGCAGTCGACGGACTGCTGGCCGGTGGCTTCTTCAACCCGATCACTGTCACCGGACCTGACGGCACTCCGATCACTGTGCCGGCGCTTTCGGTGCTGATCGATGTGTCGAAAGGAAGCAGCGATGTTAACCTGTTGTCGGCACCGCGCCTGCTCACGTCCGACAACGAAGAGGCCGAGATCATCGTCGGCTCCAACGTGCCGATCATCACCGGCCGCTTGACCGACTCCGGCAGCTCCGGCCTGGCCCAGAGCGTTTCCGTGGAACGTCAGGATGTGGCCCTGACTTTGCGCTTCACGCCGCAAATTACCGAGGGCGATCTGGTCCGACTGAACGTTTATCAGGAGATCACTAACATTGCATCGACATCGGCCAGTGTCGGCGATGTCAATCAAGTCGGCCCGACCTTCACCAAGCGGGTGCTGCGCAATACGGTCCTGGTCGAAAACAACAAAACCGTGGTGCTCGGCGGCCTGATCGATACCAATATCATCGAAGCGGAGACCAAGGTACCGATCCTGGGCGATATCCCCGGCCTCGGCTGGTTGTTCAAACGCACCTCGTCCCAGGAAAAAAAGACCAACCTGCTGGTCTTTATTAATCCGACCATTATCAAGAGCCCTGAAGATCTCGACCGTGTGACCAGTCGCAACCGCAAGGCGGCGAGCGGCTTTGTTACCGACAAGATCCGCTCGGCCGTGCCGGAGAATTTTTTCATTGGGCTGGATGAGCAAAATGCCATCCTGACCGAGGAAGCGATTAAGTCGGAGACAGCCGCCGACGACGTGGCGCCTGCAAGCGCGACTCCGGGGATGACAGCCCCGACGCATGGTCAACCGGTTCAAGAATGACCTCATCAGATCCCGGAAAGCAACTCAGCATGCACAACTGGCGGCCTATCGGTGAGATCCTTCAGGAGGACTTCAAGGTCTCTCAGCAGCGAATTGACGCGGCCCTGGCGGAGCAGACGCAGAGCGATCTGCGTCTCGGTCAAATCCTTATCAAGGCGAAAGCGCTGGACAGCGCGACCCTGGCCAAGGCTCTGGCCGCCCAGTTTGAACTCTCCTACCTGGAGACGATTCCCGAAGATTCAACGGCCGATGATCTGCTCGGTTTGATCCCGATCAGCTTTGCCAAAGAATACCGTATCTATCCATTGGCACGGCAGAACGGCCGTCTTCAGGTCGCCGTGGCCGATCCGTTGGATACCCGTCCGCTGAATGACTTGAGTACGCTGACCCGGGAGGACATCGAACCCTGGGTCACGACCCCCGAAGAGATTCTGCGCGCCATCAATCGCGGTTATGAAAAGCAGGCTGGCGATTCCACCGAGGTTATTGAGGAAATCGAAGGAAAAGCCGACGACGACAAGGTGCGCAACCTGGAACCGGCCGACCTGATTGATGCCTCGGACGAAGCACCGATCATCCGTTTTGTCAACAGTCTGATCACTCAGGGTTACAAGGAACGCGCCAGCGATATTCATATTGAGCCGTTCGAACAGAATCTGGTGATCCGCTACCGTATCGACGGCATCCTTTACGAGGTGCTGCAGCCGCCGCTGAAAGCCCACGCCGGGATCGTCTCTCGCATCAAGATCATGGCGCAGTTGAACATTGCTGAAAAGCGCTTGCCCCAGGACGGTCGGTTCCGGGTGCGGGTGGCCGGGCGGGACATTGATCTGCGCGTTTCAACCCTGCCGACAGCATTTGGTGAACGGGTGGTGCTGCGACTGCTCGATAAGGCCTCGAGCGTCCTCACGCTGAAAGAAATTGGCCTGGGTAGTAACCTGCTGAGCCAGTTTGAAAGGATGATCACCAAAAATCACGGAATTTTCCTGGTGACTGGCCCGACCGGTTCCGGCAAAACCACCACTCTATACGCGGCGCTGACCAGTCTCAACAACCGTGAAAAGAACATCATCACCGTTGAGGATCCGATCGAGTACCAGCTGTCTGGTGTCGGCCAGATTCAGGTCAATCCGAAGGTTGACCTGACTTTTGCCAACGGTTTGCGCTCAATTCTGCGTCAGGACCCCGACATTATCATGTTGGGCGAGATCCGCGACCGTGAGACCGCCGAGATTGCTGTACAGTCGGCCCTGACCGGGCATATGGTTTTTTCGACCCTGCACACCAATAACGCCGCCGGCGCTTTGACCAGACTTGTGGAAATGGGCATCGAGCCCTTCCTGGCAGCCTCCAGTATCGTCGGCATCCTTGCTCAGCGTCTGGTGCGCAGAATCTGCCCGCATTGCAAGGAAGCGATTGATCCGCCGCCTGAGCTGCTCGACCAGCTCGGTGATGAATGCGTTCTCCCGCCTAACCCGCAATTCTACCAGGGACGAGGTTGCTCTCACTGCATGAATATCGGCTACTGGGGACGCAGCGGCATCTATGAGCTGCTGCCTATGGACGAAACCATCCGCGAACTGCTCTTGCAGGACAAAGACGCGGCCACAATCAAGCAGGCTGCCATGCGCCAGGGCATGCAGAGCCTGCGCTCTGCTGGCGTGGCCCAGGCGCTGGAGGGAGTCACCTCCCTTGAGGAAGTCCTGCGCGTGACCCAGGAGGAGGTCTAGCGTTGTCGCTATTCG
>JAGXHM010000118.1 GCA_024636155.1 Deltaproteobacteria bacterium | reverse complement strand
GGATTGGCCTTATCAGGAGCTTAGTGTATTTTAATTATCAACAACCAATATAAACAAAAAGGATTTTATGTCAAGCTCTACAGGGGGCAATTGCGAGTCCATGCTCTTTCCCGTTGCACATGATCTCTGAACGACTATAATGTGTTGAATTTTTGTCAACCACAGGGCTGCTGCTGTGTTGGTAAGTGATTGGAGAAACTTATGGAAATCGAACAGGGAGCAGGAAAGATAGCCAAGTGCTTACGCCTGATGCTCACTGACAAGCCGGGGCATTTAGCGAGTGTCATGACAGCGATAGCCCGACAGAACGCCAGCGTCGGAGATATTCATCTGATGCGCGTTGGCCGGACGTACAACACGCGTGAAATCGTTGTCTACGTGGATTCTGATCAACAGTTTGAGGATGTGGTTGATGCCATCGGCAATTTGGAAGGGATTATCGTCGAAGACGTGATTGACCTGGTTCACCAAGTCCATGAGGGCGGTAAGATCGCCACCAAAAGCCAGGTGAGGATCGAAACGATTACAGATGTCCGTCAAATTTACACGCCTGGAGTCGCGGTTATCTGCAAAGATATCGAACGTTCTCCGGAACTTGCCTACAAGTACACCTCAATCCCGAATCAGGTTGCCATCGTCACCAACGGTACTGCAATCCTCGGCCTTGGTGACATAGGCGCGATTGCCGGTATGCCGGTGATGGAGGGGAAAGCCGTCCTCTTCGACCATCTGGTCAGTGTCAGCGGTGTGCCTATTTTGATTCAGAATCACGACCCTAAGGTCATTATCGAAACGGTGCGCAATATCGCGCCGACCTTCGGTGCCATCAAGCTTGAAGACATCAAAGCGCCGGAATGCTTCGAGATCGAGGATGCCCTCGATGCCATGCTCGACATTCCGGTCATGCACGACGACCAGCACGGCACGGCGGTCGTGGTTCTGGCTGCCCTGCTGAACGCAACGCGCTTTTCAGGCCTGATGTTGAGTAAGTCTGTGGTCGGCGTAATTGGCTTGGGAGCCGCTGGAATGGGAATCAGCAAGCTACTGCTTGCTTACGGTGTCAAAGAAGTGATTGGCGCTGACCTCGACAAGACGGCCTGTGAAAGACTCATTGCGGTGGGTGGCAAAGAAGGGACCCTGGATGATGTGATGAAGACCGCTCACATCGTCATTGCCACCACTGGTTGTCCTGGCCTGATCAAGCCGGAAATGGTGCGCAAAGGATCGGTCATCCTCGCCCTCTCCAACCCGAACCCCGAGATCATTCCGGAGCTCGCCATACAAGCGGGGGCGTCTTTTGCCGCCGACGGCAAGAGCGTCAACAACGCCCTCGCCTTCCCCGGACTCTTCCGTGGCGCGCTGAACGTGCGGGCGACCCGGATCAACAACAAGATGAAAATCGCAGCCGCCAAAAGCATCGCCAAACACGCTGAAGAGAATGAGCTGGTGCCGTCAATACTACATCCGGAAGTCCACAAAGAAGTGACAGCCGCAGTCGAACGCGCTGCTCTCGAATCGGGCGTTATCAAACACTGGGATTAATCGTAGCGGCGGAAGAGATCCCACCGTAAGGCACGGTCTGCCGTGCCCCTATAAACCAAACCGTTTCAAGACTGCGTCGGGCGCCTTATCGTAATGGCTGAACTCCATGGTGAAGGAACCTCGACCCTGTGTAGCACTCCGCAGTTCGGTCATGTAGCCAAACATCTCCGAAAGCGGCACATGCGCGTGGATGATATCAACCACATCACGCGACTCCATTCCTTCAATGCGACCACTTTTTTGCTGTAAAGTGCCAAGCACCTTGCCTGAGAATTCACTTGGCAAAGTAATCTCCAGAGCCATCACCGGCTCAAGCAAGATCGGTTTTGCCGCGCGTACTGCCAACATCAGACTACGTTGCGCGGAGACACGTACACCGAGGACAGTCGTCACACCAGGCTCAATCGGAACCCGCTCTACAACAACACTCAAGTCAACCATCGGGTAACCAATCTGCACACCGGCCTGAATGGCCATGCGTAAAGTTTCATTGAGGGCGGCGAGAATATCTGCACTCAAGTTTGATGCTGCAAGAGATGGCAACTCAATCTCAAGACCTGCACCACGCTCACGCGGAGTAACACGCAGGGTGACCTCGCCACGTTGCAGCTTGCCTTCTATCTCACGTTCAAAGATCTCCGTATGAGAGGCTTCCGCAGAGACGCTTTCCCGGTAAACGACCTGTGGCTGACCAGCATTCACGGCGACACCAAAGTCATCTGTCAACCGCCGCAGTACCACTTCGAGATGCAATTCACCCATACCGGTCAAAACCGTCTGACCGGTATCTTCATCTTCGCGCACACGGAAGGTCGGGTCTTCCCATTGCAGTTTTTCCAGCGAAAGAAGCAGCTTCTCGCGATCCTGGATCAGCTTCGGTTCTACCGCCAGGGACACAACAGGCTCAGGGATTTCAAGGCCAGCAAGTTGCAATGGTTGTTCCGGAAAGCAGAGTGAGTCACCGGTCAAAGCCTCTTTGAGGCCAGTGGCGGCGACGATATCACCGGCTTTGGCGACCTTAATCCTTTCCCGTTTATGAGCATGCATACGAAAGAGTCGCGCGGCACGCTCCTGAACGTTACGGGTAGAGTTCAACAGTGTATCGCCTTCCTTGAGTTCTCCAGAATAGATGCGCAGGTAAGTTAATTTGCGGCCCTCATCGGAAAGGACCTTGAAAGCCAGGGCACAAAACGGACCACCGGTATCACAAGGGAGCAGGAGATCTTCTTCAACTCCCGGCTGATGCGCCGGAACCGACGGTAGCTCAAGAGGCGAAGGCAGAAGCTCCGTGACCGCATCAAGAAGCGGCTGGATCCCCTTGTTGCGCAATGCCGAGCCGAGGAAGACCGGGAACAACTGTCCAGCCAGCACCCCTTTGCGCAGTGCCATCCGGACCCGCTCCGTGCTAACTTCTTTCCCTTCCAGGAAATCTATGAGCAGTTCATCATCCCAATCAGCTGCGGCTTCAACCAAGGCTTCACGGGCCTCATCAACGGCTGGCTTGAGTTCATCAGCAACCGGTGCACTGGTGACCGTCGCACCGGATTCATCTTCATCAAAAGTCAGGACACACCGCTCTAAAAGATCGACCACGCTGCTAAAACCACCTTCTTCTCCCACCGGCAACTGCATCAGTACTGAACGAGCACCAAGACGTGTTTGCATCTGTTCAAGCACCGCTTGATAATTCGATCCAATCCGATCCATTTTATTAATCAGACAGATACGCGGCACGCTGTAGCGATTCGCCTGGTGCCAGACTGACTCACTTTGTGGTTGTACACCTTCAACAGCGCTGAAGACGGCAATTGCCCCGTCCAGAACTCTCAGAGAGCGTTCCACTTCAATGGTGAAATCGATATGTCCCGGGGTGTCGATCAGGTTGATCCAGCTGTCTTGCCAGCGACAGGTGGTACTGGTGGCAGTGATGGTAATACCACGATCCTGCTCCTGAGCCATCCAGTCCATGGTCGCCAAGCCATCATGGACTTCGCCCAATTTGTGTATCTCGCCGCAGTAATAGAGAATGCGCTCGGAGACAGTCGTTTTGCCCGCATCAATATGCGAGATAATGCCGATATTGCGAATCTGCTTGAGGTCTGGTTGGCTCATGACGGATTTCTCAATCAGGTAAAAAAGCGCTTAGTCCGCGAATCCTTTGCGGATCAAATAGAGATCGCTCAAATTAAGGTCGTTAAGCTCGAAATACTCACGCTCCAGCTCTTCAACATAAAAACGATCGAGGCCGCTGTTGTCAAGGAAGTCTTCGCGGAGACTAGCGTCGCGTTCAGCAATAATTTTGGGCAACAGATTGTGCAGATAAACGGCTTCCTTCTTGATATTCACGACGACGTTATGGAACTGGGCCAGCGGGATATCACCGGTGTGAAGGCCCTTATTGTAAAGCTCGTCGGCCACTTCGACCAACAGTGCTTCCTGCTCCACGCGCGTGTTGTATTTTGAGTAAAAGTTGCGGATTCGATCTTTGACGTGGGCCAGCAAAGTTGCGTTGAGGCGCTCTTCCTTTTCAAAGACGTACAACTGATTGACCAAAGCCTTGATTGTCAGATGGCTGTCCTCGATCAAAGCCAGCCCCTTTTGCAGACAAACCACTTTTTTGCGCCCGAACTGACCGAGATACTTGTTCTCAAAGACCTGCTTGAAAAAGAGCTCTTTCCAGAGTTTCGTGTCAAGCTCATCAAAAGCTTTCTTGTTGCCCAGCAGACTGCGAATATGCTCTTCACCAAAGCGCACATTCTCCATGAAGGCCAGCTGATTGATCACCGCCGAAGTATTATCGTAACGATCAAAATAAGTAATGATATAGGAGAAGAGCTCAAGCAGAGCGAGGTCGGCCCCTGCGTGGATCTTTTCATCGCACACCTTACCGGTTTCAAGCAGAATATGTTCGAAGGTGTGGTCGCGATTTTCACTTGCCTGACGCTTGGCATGCAGCAACAGCGACATATCCTCAGAGTTGATGAGCGCATCGATCTGGGCTTCAGCAAAAAAAATACCTTCGAGCACCTGTCTGGTTTCGGCCAGATAATCCTGTTCATCAAGGTCGACCAGCTTGTCGTGTTTGAGCATTTTGTCTAGTGTATAGAAGAGCGCCGCAGGAATCTTGTTGCGCACCGACAGCGTTTTCAAGCGTGTCAGACGCGCGTTTTCCAGCTGGTTAATGCTCCCCTTAAGGTTGCACTCGATCAGGATATTCTTGTACTCGTCAACGATCCTCTGGTTATCCGGATGCTTGTACATAACATCGATCCGCATGCGTTCCTGCTGATACCTGTCAATTTTAAGCTCATCAGCAAGTTCCTGGAGTTTTTCAAACTCATAATCAGGGATCGTTTTGTATTCAAAGTAGAGATCTTTGAAGGCATCGTGGTAGCGCTTGTGTTTTTTGTTGATCAGCTTGATCAGATAAAGAGAACTGCGATGGCCAAGCATACCGTAGATTTCATCAAGCAGTTCGGAATCGTCACCGAGCCCAACATCGGCTGAACGCTTAAGAGTCTTACCTAGCAGCCGAGCAATATTCTTCTGCTGCTCTTGCAGCGTTCCGGAAACCGACCCGGTCATAAAGAAAAAATAATTGACCGTGGCGTTACCCTCGAAAAAAACCTGTTCATAGCTGCTCTGGCCAGCGGTTTGCGGCGTGAAATCCAGCTGGCCACCATCGCCCTTGTAGAAGGTGCCATAAAGGATCAGACGATTACGTACATCGGTTTTCGCCAGATCGGACAGCGGCTGATCGACACCAAACATGTACTCGCAGAAAGACCCACCGTTTCCACGATGGCTAACACTCTCAGGTTGAAGAATGAATTCGTTGCCTGGCGAAAAAAACCGCAGATCGGCGCTGGACGCTTCGAAGAAGTAACGGCTGTAAGCATCACGGGAAGCCGCCATCGCAAAATATTCGATGGTGTCGTCAAGGTGGCCGTGCAGGCGTATTTCCTGATGTTTAGACATATCTTTCTATCGTTCTTATCGCGATGACAACGGCAGCGTTATGGTTTGCCCATCATAGGCAAATTCGATGCCTTCAGGGAGTCCCGTGGAGTGTCGAGCATAATCAACATCATGAGTAAGGTGTGTCAATAGCGTTCTCGGCACCCGTAATTGTCTGGCAATCTCAATCGCGCTGCTGATGCTGAAGTGAGATTCATGTTCGCGAAATCTCAAGGCGTCAATAATCAAAACGTCCAGACCTTCCAGCAAAGCCCAGGACGATTCGGGAATCGCGCTGCAATCGACCACGTAAGCCAGATTGCCGATCCGGTAGCCGAGCGATTCGCCCGGACCGTGCATCAGTGGAATCGGGGTCACCTTCTGCCCGAACAGCTCAAAAGGGCCGGTCACCTCATTAACTTGCAGACGCGGTCGGTATCCCGGAACATCCGCTTCGCTGAAGATGTAGCTGAACAGCTCCTGAATCCGATCAAGCACATCACGTGCGGCATAAACCGGAATCGCCTTACCGGTCCGCAAAGTGAAGGTCCGCAGATCATCAATCCCATGCACATGATCGGCATGGGCGTGGGTATAGAAAACGCTGTCAACCTGTTCGATGCCTTCACGCAAGGCCTGCTGTCTAAAATCAGTTGCGGTGTCGATCAGAACCTTGTGGCCTGACCACTCAAGCAGTGCACTGCAACGGGTTCGGTTATTGCGCGGCTCAGTCGATGAGCAGACGGCACAATGACAGCCAAGGACCGGGACGCCGGTACTGGTCCCTGAACCCAGCACGGTCAGCTTGAGAAACGAGTCGGTCATATCTTGAAGACTCCAACCTCCTCTTCCAGAGCAGACG
This sequence comes from Deltaproteobacteria bacterium, assembly GCA_024636155.1. Classification (GTDB taxonomy): domain Bacteria; phylum Desulfobacterota; class Desulfuromonadia; order Desulfuromonadales; family BM103; genus M0040. The sequence goes on along the minus strand of JAGXHM010000118.1, from coordinate 15,662 downwards.
TCAAGCGTGTGAGCGTCTCAACCACATGGTCCAGCTCAGCAGTACGGCTGGCGTTGTCTTCGGCAACCTTGTGGACGCTACCAACAGCGCCAACAACGTCTCGGCTGCGCTTGGTCAATTCCCTGGTGGAACCGTCAATAATTGAGATCATCGAACGAATCTGCTCCATACTCTCGTTGATCTGGCGGCTGCCCTTGGCCTGTTCACTGGTGCTCTGTTTGCCATGAGCGGCGATATCGCGCATCGACTCAGCACCTTCAGCAAGCTGACGCGCCCCCGAAGTCTGCTGATTGACCGCCGAAGCAATCTGTTCGAGCATGGCAGCCACCTGATTCATTGAATCGGTCACCTGACGGCTGCCACGAGACTGTTCCTCTGTAGCACGAACGATGCCGTTGACCTGATCCATCGCTTTGAGAGTGCTGCTGCGGATCTTCTCCAAAGCAATACTGGCGCCCTTGGAGCGTTTAACTTCCTCGTAGACCTGTTCGCTGCCCGCCTTCATTGCAACAACCGCTTCCTGGGTTCCCTCCTGAAGGTTGGTAATGATTGTGCCGATTTCGCGGGTGGAAACCGCGCTACGCTCAGCCAACTCGCGGATTTCATCGGCAACCACAGCAAAGCCCTTACCATGCTCACCTGCCTGGGCAGCGATAATTGCTGCATTTAGAGCAAGCAGACTGGTCTGGTCAGCCACTTCATCGATAACGGTGAGGATCTTACCGATAGCGCTCGACTGATTGCCAAGCTCCATGATCGCGACACTGGCCCGATCAACAGTCTGACGGATGGACTCAATGCCACGGATCGTTTCATCGACTGTCTGCATCCCGCGTTGGGCATCTTCTGCTGCCTCGCTAGCCAGCTTGCTGGTCTGCGCCGCATTTTCTTCAATCTCTTTGATCGAGGCGTCCATCTCCAACATTGAGGAAACCGTCACTTCTGTAGAAGAGGACAGAATACCTACATTCTCAGCAACTTCCTGGCTAGCCACCGACATTTCGTTAATCGAACTGGAGACTTCGTCTATAGTGGCAAAAAGCTTCTCCATCTGCGAAGCGATCTCTTCATTTGTTGCCCCCAGCTCCAGAATTGCTGAAGAGCTTACCTCCGCTGCGGTGACCAGGCTAGCGGTACTGTCGGCAATACCGACGACCGCTTCGTCGATCCCCTCAATCCCCTTGGAGGACTCTTCCAGAGCTTGCGATTGGCTCACAGCCCCTTCCATAACTTCGTGAGAAGATTTGCGAATCTGTTCATTTGCCTTTGCCAGATCTTCGGTTACATTGCGAACCCGACCCACCATTTCACGTTGCCGAGCCAGGAAACTGTTGAAACATTCAGATAGCTCGCCGACTTCATCTGAGCTGCGCACCGTCAATTCGTGGGTCAGATCGCCACCGCCAGCAGAAATTTCCCGCAAGTTTGTGACAATTTCCCGTAAAGGGCGAACGATGCCAGTTGATACAAGTAACCCGATAAAAACCGAGAGCGCACCAACTATGATCGCGGTGACCAGCAGGGACTGTTGCAGTCTGTCCTTGGCAGTATCCAAAGAAGCGATATCCTGAGCCATCAGAACACCGCGATCCTTGCCACTGATCGAATTATAGAAAATCCGGTGTTTGCTACCATTGATCAGTGCTTCGTAATTACGCGACAGCAGAATAGCTGACAAATCAAGAGCAGCCAACTCAGGAGATGTAGAAGCAAAAACTCCTTTTTCGTCAAAAAAAGCGATTTCCATGCGACTGAGGGATTTCAAGCGATGCGCAAGATTGATATCGAGGTAAGCAACGCCCACCAGATGACCGACCGCCTCACCGTACATGCTGATTGGCGCGGCAGAAATAATTGCCATACGGCCATCGAACAGACCGCTTTCCGCGTAAACCTCTCCTTCCATGCTCGCCTCGATAACCGGGTGCTCAACGCCTGAGACAGCAGGGATCTCTTCGTTGCCGTGGCTAAAGCCTCGGTAAAGTCGTTGTCCCTCCTTGTTCAGAACCTGAATCTGATCAAAAGGCAAATCTTCCATATCGGACAGCACGCTGACCAACTGCGTGTCGTCGCCACTTAACCCGGCAGAGTAAACAGCATTGACCATGAAAGGATTACTGGCCAGCATCTTGACCAGCGTCAGATTCTCCGTCGAGGCGCTGGTGGTGATCTGCTCAATAAAGTTGGCAGAATCCTGAGCACGCACCTGCGTCTGTATCTCAAGTTCGTTGGAGACGATACCACCGACAACCCAGAGAGAGATCACTAAGGGGACAACTCCCACCGAAACCAGCGCAAAGAGTATTTTTGACCGTAACTTCATAAATTCAACGTCCTCAGGTTATTATGTAATCAGCGTTTGATTTATTTGAAGAGTTGGGACTATTCAGCCAAAACAAAGCTTCTCTGAAAGATTGCCCGGCCTTGTTGACCTTTCACCAAGCTCATGAAGCGTGCCAGATCGCCTTGTGGTTCACCGTTGGTCACCAGAGTCAACGGCTTGGCGAGAGGATAATGTCCCTCAGCGATGCTGACGGCGGTTGGAACAACACCATCGACTTTGATCGCCTTTACATGATCGGCATTGAGCATGCTACGACTCAAGGCGGTGATCCCTGCCGGGAACATGCTGACCTGCTGATCAGATTCGGCAACGATCGCCGAAACAATCTCCCGAGAGAGGTAATCCTTTTCTTTCAAAATCAAACTTTTAACGGCACTGCGCATACCGGAGCTTTTCGGGCAAGTCACCACAACAATCGGGCCAGCATTGCCGCCAACATCCTGCCAATCAGTGATCGTTCCAGAAAAAATCCCTTGCAGCTGTTCAATGGTCAGGTCTTCCAACGGATTCTGCTCATGAACAACAATTGTCAGCACATCCCAACCGAGGAAATGTTCAACCAATCCTTGGCTCTTTTCCGCCTCGGTCAGAAAGCGTCCGGCACCCGCCATATCAACTTCACCGTTCAACAGGGCCTTGATGCCCGGGCCAGTGTTGCCACCTTCAATATGCACTTTGATCGCTGTGTCAGAGGCAAAAAGGCGGGCAACTTCCGGCATAAAAAACCGCTGCAACGTGGTTGCCCCGGCGTAACGCAACAACTCTTCGGCGCAAGCGCCGCCTGTCATCGTCAACACAATGATCGTCAGGATTACGAACTGCCGCAGAAAACCCATGGTCAGACTCCTTTGCTCAACAAAACATGCGGATTAGCAAACATACCGAACAAAACTCAACAAACAACAGCAAGATTAACGCCTTACAATACCTCAGCGGGCAAGCCCAGGCAACTCTTTATCCGGCTCTTGAGACTCAGGGCAAATTGATTATCGGTCACCATTATCTTAAGGGATGGCACTTGACATGAGCTTACGACTCAGCATCTCAATTGACCCGCCGTGTTGCCGAAATCACAGAGCTGCGCTAATCTTTAAGACTACGCTCTGGAAATCATTTTAATCGAGCGAAAGAGGTACAAATGTCAGACACCCTGAATGGCCTGCTACTTAAAGGCGAGCAAGCCCTAAAGAACGGCGACACATTGGTGGCGCTGGTGCAATTTGAAATGGCTCACGCTATTAAACCATTGCCCAGCATCAAAGCCAAGCTGGCTTTTTGCCTGGCGAAAGAGCGCCGTCAATATCAACAAGCTATGACGCTCTGCCGGGAAGCTCTCCAGATAGAGCCAGACAATCCGGACCATTATTACCAGCTTAGCCGCATCTACATGATCGCCGGACAAAAACGCCAGGCCATTAAATCTCTGCGTAAGGGGCTCAAATTCAAACGTCATCAACAGATCATTGATGAGCTGATTCGGCTTGGTGCCCGTAAAGAACCTTTTTTTTCCTCCTTACCGCGGGAGCATATTCTCAATCGGAGCGTCGGCATCCTGTTCTCAAAATTTGGCTGATGGTGATTGGCTGCTTCTGCCCCAAACAGGTAAAGAGTTGCACTCAATGAACAGATAGGTTAAGTTCTCGGCCTTCTTGCACATTATATAAAGTAGGCCTTTAATGACAATAGAGGCTTTCTTCTCACACATCGGCACCCACACTGCCCGGTATTAGCCGGGCTTTTTCCGTGCATCTGAACTCAGGAAACCCATGACAGAAGATAAATTGACGACCTTTGCTGACCTGGCTCTCGCTCCAGAGATACACCGGGTTATTAATGACGTTGGCTACGAAACACCTTCGCCGATTCAGGCCCGCAGCATTCCCCCGCTGCTGGAAGGGCGCGACTTACTCGGACAGGCCCAAACGGGTACTGGTAAAACGGCGGCCTTCGCCCTGCCGTTATTGAGCCGTCTCGATCTTAATAAGAGAAAACCACAGATTCTGGTACTTACCCCCACGAGAGAACTGGCGCTGCAAGTTTCGGAAGCAATCCGCACCTATGCGCGCTACTTGCCTGGATTCCAGGTCCTGCCTGTTTACGGCGGCCAGAGCATGAGCCAGCAACTACGGCAATTGCATCGCGGCGTGCACGCCGTAGTCGGCACCCCGGGACGAATTCAGGATCACCTGCGCCGAGGCACTCTGGACCTTACAGAACTAGCCTGCGTGGTCCTCGATGAAGCTGACGAAATGTTACGCATGGGTTTTGTTGATGATGTCGAACAGATTCTGAAGGACACACCGGCAGGACGGCAAACGGCTCTTTTTTCTGCGACCATGCCGAAAGCAGTTTTAAACATTGCCCGCCGGCATATGAAAGACCCGCTTGAAATTCACATCAAGGCCAAAACCGCAACTGTCGACACCATAGTCCAGCGCTTCTGGCAGGTCAAAGGGATGCACAAGCTGGATGCTTTGACCCGGATTCTCGAGGCGGAAGAGATCGAAGGCATGCTTGTCTTCGTACGGACCAAGATAGCAACCGTTGAACTTTCAGAGAAACTTGAATCGCGCGGCTTCTCCTGTGCGGCACTGAATGGCGACATGACCCAGGTCTTGCGCGAAAAAACAGTAGAACGGCTGAAAGCAGGGACCCTCGACATTGTAGTCGCCACAGATGTCGCCGCCCGTGGGTTGGATGTGAAACGGATCAGCCATGTCATTAATTACGACATCCCTTACGACACCGAGGCATATGTTCACCGCATCGGCCGTACTGGCCGCGCAGGTCGGATAGGACAGGCGATTCTTTTCGTCGCCCCTCGTGAAAGACGCATGCTGGCAGCCATCGAACGGGCGACCCGCCAACCGATCACGGCAATGAGTCTGCCAAGCCGCAGAGACATTTCAAACCGCCGCACCGACATCTTCAAGGAACAGATCGCTGAAGCGATGGAGGCTCAGGATCTGGAATTCTTCGAAGAACTGATCGACAGTTATCAGCACCAGTACGATGTCGGCTTGCGCAGGATCGCCGCAACCCTCGCCTTCCTGGTTCAAAAAGATAGACCTCTACAGGTAGACGTTGGCGCGATTGAGGAAGTGACTACCCCTGACGAGGATTCAGGGGGTGCCCCATATTCCCGACGCGAGCGTGTTACCTCCGACGCCAACCTGACACGCTATCGGATCGAAGTTGGCCGCGCCCACGGTGTGGAGCCCAAACATATTGTCGGCGCGATTGCCAATGAGGCGAACATCAATAGCCGCGACATCGGCCAGATCAAAATCCTCAATGACCACTGTCTCGTTGACCTCCCAAGCAACATGCCCTCGGCGACTTTCAGATTGCTGCAAAAAGTCTGGATTTGTGGACAACAGCTACAGATCAGTCCCGCTGACGAGAGATTCCCAACCAAGACGGAGAAACCAAAATACAAAAGTTCACCGAGAAACGGCGACGGTAAATTCTTCAAGCCAGGTGGGAAAAAACCACCACGTAGCCGCCCGCCTAGGCCAAAAAGTTGATGATCGAATTTGATCTGGATGAGCACGACTACATTGAATTGCATAGTCTGCTGAAAGTGACTGGTCTCTGCGAGAGCGGCGGCATCGCCAAACTTTTGATTGCTGACGGTCTGGTCAGGGTTGATGGTGAAACAGAACTACGCAAGCGCTGCAAAATCCGCACAGGACAGACTGTCGAATTCAACGACCAGCAGATTGTCGTTCATTAAACGGACAGACAGTTTGGACCGTTTGCCCAGACCAAAGGCTCGTTGCTTCGAAATCCGCTGACAAGTTCACAAATAAGTGTAAAGCTGCTGGTGGGCAGCTAAGGAATAGTCAGACAAAGTAGCTTGGCCCAAAGACAGCGATCAAGCTTCACCAACCTACGTGAGTGGTTTTGACTCCTTGCCCTGCTTGCTCTTGGCCACTGACCAAACAGGGACTCAGAGCCAAGAAAACCAATTGACACCCCGAAAACCCTGTGCTATTTAGAGTTGTTTTTAACCCCAAGTGCATTTTGTAAACAATTATTATGGACGACGATAAGCGTCAACTCATGAGGTCCCTCGGCTTTTTATCGAGCATCGGGATTTCTATGGTGGCGGCGTCATTCATTGGCCTATTCATCGGTGTTTCCCTGGATAAGTGGTTGGAAACAGCACCCTGGATGACCCTGATATGGCTCGGCATAGGAATCGCTTCAGGTTTTCGTAACATCTTCATTCTGACCCGACGCGGAATGCGCGAACTGGACCAGGACGATAAACAGGAGCAGAAGGACGATGGATCAGATTGAACGGCTGCCCGCGCAACTGGCACGGCGCAACTGGATCATTCTAACCGTTCTACTGCTTGGCAGTCTGCCTTTCGGCAACTTTGCCCTGAGTGCCGGGATTCTGGTTGGCGGACTGGTCGCTATTGCCGGTTTTTTCTGGCTGCAACGCTCTTTGGGGCGTCTGCTGGAGCAACCAACAGGCGGTACCAAATTTCGTTACCAGTTCGGTTACATTATCAGGTTGGCAACTTTAGCAGCAGTTTTGGCCGTCCTGATTGCAATTGTAAAAATTAACGTCATCGGCCTGATCATCGGTCTCTCGGTTGTAATTATCAACCTGTTTTGGATGACAGTACAACGTACACTTTAAGTTTAGGAGGCTTCAGAGACCATGACACATCCGTTTATTTTTCTTGATTGGATCGTGAAACTTTTTTTGGGCACCCCGACAACCCCTGAAGAAGTTGAGAATATCAGCCATGTTGTAGAAATGATTCGTCCGGTCTCCTATACTTGGCTGGTGATGATAATGCTCATCCTTGTTGCGGTTCTGGTTAAGAACAACATCAAAACGGTCCCTACCGGAATGCAGAATTTCCTTGAGCTCGTCATTGACGGCATTGAGAACATGATCGAAGAGACCATGGGGCCGAAGGGGAAAACCTACTTTCCTCTCATTGCGACCATTGCCTTTTTTATCCTCATTTCAAACCTGATTGGCCTGATCCCCGGTTTCTATCCACCAACCGCCAATCTGAACACCAATGCGGCAATAGCTCTGACAGTCTTTGCCATGACGCATATCATTGGTATCAAGGAGCATGGCATCGGTTATTTTAAACACTTCTGCGGACCGATCGGCTGGCTGGCACCATTAATGATCCCGATCGAAATCGTTGGTCACCTGGCACGCCCTTTATCGCTGACCCTGCGTTTATTTGGCAACATGTTCGGCCATGAAATCGTTCTGATGATTTTCTTTACCCTGGTGCCTTTTCTGGTTCCGCTGCCATTGATGTTGATGGGGATTCTGGTTGCGTTCATCCAGACGTTCGTATTTATGCTGCTGGCAATGATTTACATTGCTGGCTCACTTGAAGAAGCTCACTAAGCACGGATGTCCGTGCTTGCGTCCTATATTGTTTAGGAAAACCGATCACAATTAGTTAAGGAGTAAAACAATGGAGTATTTTGCTTGGTGTGTAATGGCTGCCGCTCTCGGCATGGGTCTTGGTTCTTTCGGTACAGGTATTGGCCAGGGCGTGGCTATTTCGAAGGCAGTTGAAGGCGTTGCCCGCAACCCTGGAGCAAGCGGCAAGATCATGACCGTTATGCTGGTCGGTCTGGCGATGATTGAGTCCCTGGCAATCTATTGCCTCGTTGTTGCTATGATCATCCTTTTCGCCAACCCCTTCACCGACACTGTTGTGCAACTGCTCAGCAAGTAATTCGGTCTTTATCAAGACAAAAAAGGGAGCAACCCGCGGTTGCTCCCTTTTTCTTTGTTAATTAATTTCTGACCCGTTTATTACCAACCTCTATTGCGCATGATCCTCATGACCAGAACACCAACAACGGAGAGGATGATGCCAAGGCCAAAACCCATATAACCGATTCCACGTGCCTCACCCCAGCCCCACAGATCTTGATCACCCATGATGCCAATCATAATCAGCCCGCCCATGATCATAACCCCACCGATCACATACATGCTTAAGGCAATCCCGGCCAAAACCCATCCACGCCACTTCTGTGCCATCGCGACTACTCCCGTACCAATAAAATTGCGGCATAGTAGCGTCCTTTATTTTGTCCAGGCAAGACTTTTATCTAATGAGCAGGTAAAACTTCAAGGTGTATATTTAAAATATTTCTTAGCTATCTTTCACGATTGACTTTTAATGTTGCCTATGTTAAACCATTTTTAATCTTATTCAGTATACAATCGTCTTGGTAGGCAACGGTTTCAATTTGTTCAGTTTTTTCGATTTTTCATACATCTGAATTTCACGTTTTGAGATCATTCCGGCCTAGATCCGGCTTGAGCCAAAAAGAAAACCCTCAGGAGGTCAAACCATGAATTGCAGGATCCTTGCTTTTATTCTGTTAGCCATAACCCTGCTTGTGCCGAGCATACCAGCTCAGGCCGAAAGTGGCATGGCCATTGCCCCCGAAGTCTGCCTTGAATGCCACGATGATGTTGTCGCTCCGGTTGCTTATGGGGCGTCTGTGCATGGGAAGAACGCCTGCACCAGTTGCCACGTTGAGGTGACCTCCCTCGACGCACATATCTCTGGTGACGTCATGCCCAAGGAACCCAAATGCGTGCTTTGTCACAAAAAAGAAAGCAGCGAGCATTTTTCGAGTGTCCATCAACTGAACGACGTGACCTGCGCTGACTGTCACGACGACATTCATACGCATACTTACTGGAAGGATGACAAAGCCAAAGTCATTGCCAAATGTACCGGTTGCCATGATGACCACGAAGACTACCTGGACTCCAGTCACGGCAAAGCAGTTATGGCCGGTAATCTGGATTCTGCCGCATGTCATGACTGCCATGGCCTGCACAAGATCGAACAACTGGGTGATTCTGACAGCCACATCAACCGCGAATTTCACACCAAGGTCTGCCTGAAATGTCACGCCGACCACGAGATGATGGAGCGCAACGGCGTCTTCAACGTGGCTGTAGAAACCTACATGAACAGCTACCACGGCAAGAACTTCCGACTCGGCTCGCCTGACAAGGTTGCTGGATGTGCCGACTGCCATACCGCACACAACGTGCTTCCCAAAGACGACCCTGCCTCCAGCGTCAACGAGGCAAACCTGGTCGGCACTTGCGCACAGTGTCACCCTAATGCCACACCTTTGTTTACCAAGTTCAATTCCCATGGTGACATGACCGATCGTGAGAACTATCCGATCAGCTACTGGACTTATGTCAGCATGACTGGCCTGCTGGTCGGTACTTTTGCTGTTTTCTGGATTCACACGCTGCTCTGGATGATCCGTGGTTTTGTCGATAATCGTCAAAAATTAGCGGCAGGGGATCAGGGCAAAGGCGAGCACCACATCACTGAGCCTCACAAGCAGTACGTACGCTTTAAAGCTCGTCACATCTTCCTGCATCTGACTGTTATTGTCAGCTTCCTCGGCCTGACTCTGACCGGAATTCCGCTCAAGTTTGCAGACCAGCACTGGGCCATGACGATGATGGACTTCTTCGGCGGCACATACTACGCCGGTCTGATTCATCGCGGCTGTGCGATCCTGACATTCTACTATTTCGTTTCCGCCCTCATCCTGAGTTTCGACTTCCTCTTCCTGAGCAAGAAGAGGCACCCGGGTGACATGTGGCTGACACGCTTGTTCGGACCCGACTCACTTTGTCCAAACTTGCGCGATATCCGCGACGTTATCGGCATGGTGCGCTGGTTCCTCTTCCTGGGGCCGAAGCCAACCTTTGAGCGTTGGACCTACTGGGAAAAATTTGACTTCCTCGCCGTCTTCTGGGGTATGTTTGCCATCGGCGGTTCAGGCCTGATGCTCTGGTTCCCGGAATTCTTCGGTTACTTCCTGCCGGGCTGGATGTTCAACGTCGCCACAATCGTACACTCCGACGAGGCCTTGCTGGCAACCGGCTTTATCTTCACCGTACACTTCTACAATACGCACGGCCGACCCGAGAAGTTCCCAATGGACTTCGTCATTTTCAACGGTCAGATGGCCAAAGAAGAGTTCCTTGAAGAACGTGGTGACCAATGGCGCCGCTATGAAGAAGAAGGAACGACAGAAGATTACGTCTGCAAGAAAGTCAGCGGGCCCGTTTACGACTTCTGCCTCAAGACCTTTGGTTACGTCGCTCTCTTCACAGGAATTGCCTGTCTCTTCCTGATGATCTTCGCTTTCATGGGAGGTAGCGGACACTAACATTCAGCTGGCAACATAAGTTGAACATTTTAAGGGGCGCTGCCAGTTGGCAACGCCCCTTTTTGTTATCTATAACCATCATTTGTAAGCCAAAAGTCTTTATGGCAATGGATACTGTATACAACGTTTCTATTGCATTCATCCCAAGAATGTGTATTATACGGTGGCTTTTGTAGTTTTAATCCTTTCCTTCCAAAACTTTTAAACGAAAACTTTATTACAGAGGTGCAGATCATGCTTAAAATCGTATTTGACTGGTGCAAAAGACACATCGTCCTCTTCACCATTGCTTCAGTGATCTTCGTTGTGATGTTCGGCTTCATCAACATCCAGATTCTTCACATGACCTCTGAACCAGAGTTCTGTCACCTCTGCCATCCAGCACAAGGCTTCGGTCCATTGGCTGAAGTTGACTCCTGGGAACACTCCGCCCACGGTGATGCTGGCGTTTCCTGTCTTGACTGCCACGGCCGTCCCGGCGTACTCGGTTATGCTAAAGCAAAACTGGGTGGCCTCAAGGATACTTACATGCAGTTGACCATCTCCAAAGAGGAGAAACTGGAGATCCTGTCAAACCCCCATGAAGACCTTGTGCCGTCTTGGCACTGCCTCTACTGCCATACTGACGAGGGCAACAGAATCGTTCGTGAAACAACCAGGGGACCAATGCAGCTGGTCAACATGCGTATGCTGGATGACGTCGTCAACCCAGCTTTCCGAGAGCGCAAGGGTCTGGCTGACATCATGGAAGACGACTTTGTCGGTGGGACGCATTTTAACCACAGCATGCATGTCGAAAACTTTGACTTAACATGTCGCGATTGTCATTTTGGCGTTGTTCACAATCCTGCGACAGCGACCGATCGCATGAACTTTTGTCTTGCCTGCCACGCTGATGCCGTTGATGATGCTCCTCAGATATCTGACTGCAACGTCTGTCACGAAGCCCAGCTAGCCATGAATGAGGGCACTGGAGTTGAAGGCGTTGAAGATACCCCCGGCATGATGTATGGCGATGCTGCCGACATGACCTGCACCGACTGTCATACCGGCGTCACCAAAGGTGTCTATCGCCCTTCCGCAGCATCGTGCACCAACTGCCACGAAGATGAAGCATATCGAGACATTTTCAACGATTGGGAAGCATCAACCAAAGCAAGTATTGAAGAGCTGAAAACACTTCGAGTTGAGATTGAAGCCGCGCTTCTCGATGCTGATGCCGCTAAACGTGACACTGCTGAAGTCTGGAAAACCTATGCGCAAGGACTTCGCAACCTCAAGTTTGTGAGAAATGATGGTACGAATGGTGTCCATAACAATGAGTACGCTATTGCTATTCTAGAGAGCGTCAGAGCTGACTTCAAAAAGGCTATGGTACAGCTTGATTCAGTCTGGTAACCTTTGACTTGCAGAAGTAACAAAAAAGGCATCCACCGTTTGGATGCCTTTTTTAGTCCTGCGTACCAAGCTTTAAAGCTGCTGGAACAGAAGATATCTACCGCTAGAAGCAGTGCCTGATGAAAGCACCTTAGTGTTCTATCTTCCCTCAATCAGCGGGGACAGGGTCTTCAGTCTTTTTATTCCAACGTCCGAGGACATAAGACGCCAGTGCCGCAAGCAGACCAAAAGTGAATACGCTGATCATCAATGACATCCCTTTCAGTTGCACCATGTCCATCAAAAAGACCTTCCCGGCGCCAATCACAGTAATGACAATGGCCACATTGCGCAGCTCCTTGTTCCTCCTTGTCAAGCTCAAGCATAGAAGGACTGCAGCCGTGACATTGATCAAAACGGATTGAGACCCACCAAAAGCATTGTGTGTTGCCGAGTGCATGAAATCCAGCGTTTGATATAAACCAACCCGCATCGTGAAGAAGCCACTGAACAAGGCCGCAATCAACAGTACGCTCGCACCACGGTCATTCTTGTTAAGCTTGTCCATTGCAGTGGTCCCAGCCACAGGTGGGTGACGCCGCGCCCAGAAGTAATGGCAAAAGGCAATGATGGCCAGCAGACCTGAGGAGAGCGCGCCGACTAGGGATGGCTTGGTTCCGTCTGTTGGCCAGAGCAGAAAGACCAATACAGAGCAGGCGTAGAATTGCAGTAGATAGGACCCCAAGCGCAATCCGAGGTTGCCACGCCTTACGGATACCCATGCCAGACCGACTGCAAGCAAGGCGACAAGCGCACCTGCAATCACCGCATGACCGATAGCCATTGGTGCTGCAAAAGCCATCAGGAAGCTACCGGCCATAGCGAAGGACGTGGTTCCCAAGGCTCCACCTTCAGTCCGGTGGGCAAGCCACCACGCTACCGCCAGATGAGCAAACGCTGCAATCATTGCGGCCCAGCCGAACGTTGTCGATGTCGTCAACCCCTGGCCGATAGCATAATGGGCGGCCAGGTAAACCCAACAGACATTAAGTACCGGTAGGACAACATCGAACTTTGATATTTTCTCCTGCACTTTTCCCAAGACTCCGAGAAGAGCAATGCCGGCAAAGACAACCCCCAGAAAACCGATCGACGGCAATAACCCCTGCACCGAGAACTCGAGATTTTCCGGACTCAGTCTGGACAGATATATCGACAGCTTGAGGTCCCATATCTGGATCATAAAGAGGGTCAATACAAGCAGCAGCCAGCGCAGCCAGGAAGCCCTCAGTAATCGCGTTGCATAGGTGGCAAAAACATTTGCCAGTCCCATGATAATGACAAGGTAGGGGAATACCGGGCTGGGATAATCGAGAGCAAAGCTGCCGAAGCTCATACCGAGTGTACCGACGAAAACTGGCAGGGCAACATGATGAACACGACTGATGATGGTTGCAACCAAACCGGTTACAGCCATGGCGACATAAGCAAGTTCTGTCGGGACCGTGTCAAAGACACGGTGGGCCTCAACAACCACGCCGCACATGACGATCGTTCCCCAGAGAATAAAAACCGGAGCCTGGATACTTTTTTCTTTATAAGCAAACCAACCGTAGATAATCAGTCCAAAAGCGTAGAGCATGCCAATGAAAGAACCGATCTGCAAATCGATAGTGCCGCTGTCAGCCGCCGTTCGCAAAGCCAAGGCGACTGCAACAATAAAACTGGTCGTTGCAATCCGCGACAAGATATAAGACTTATCGACCCAGGAGAGAATTTCCTCTGAGGCCTCGCCGGGTACGGCAGCTTTACGAGCAGCCCTTTTCATTTCGACTGATGGAGTGATTACTGAGCCAGCGATTCCCGCCTGCAATTCACTGACAGTCACGACCAATGAGGCGACTTGCTCCTCCAGATCAGCGATGCGCTGCTCAAGATCGACAGATTTTTCCTCCATAAACACCTCTCATCATTGCAGCTATGACATCTTTCCCGTCACATATTGTAAATACTTGGAAAACATCTAAACTTGGAAACAGAAATCGACAAGACCGGTTACAACCTCATTCTGAGGGGGCCGTCTTAATACCTTTCCAGCAGACTGAACTTTTACCCGGCCAGCCAGCACCGCCGCGACAGTAAAACAGTATTTTATTTTCATTTACATGTCAAGATTCGCAGCAGCTGCCAAAAATGAAAAAACCATAACTAAGACAATTTAATACTTAACAGGCACCCTTTGCGTAATTTGATTCTCCCAAAAGTCCTGAATGTTTACAAAAGATTTGCTGCATGAATAATTGACAACAACCAACATGCCATGCTAATAACAAAACCACGTTTTATTATGCTAAAACTTCATACCCCAAGGAGAAGCCTGTGAAAAACCATGTTTGGCGACCGCTATTCGTGGTCATTGGTGTCGTTATCGCCATTTTACTGTTCAGATCAGTCTATGTGCCCTCGGATTTTGGCTCGCAGGAGCTAGGTTACACCTTCGGTTACCACCGACTGAGTAATGAACAGGAATGGAAAGATTTCCCGGCAGAATACAAGGACACCGAGTACTGCAACGAATGTCACGATGATAAAGTCGAAGAACTCCGAGGCGCTCAACACGCCATGATCCCTTGCGAAAACTGTCATGGCCCCGCGCTGAGCCACCCTGACGACCCGGAAAAGCTGGCAATCAACACGAGCAGGGAGCTTTGCATCCGCTGTCACGCCAAGCTAATTACCCCATCCAGTGGCCGGGAAGATATCCCTGGCATAGACCCTGTTGAGCACAACAAAGGCGAAGAGTGCAGCGAATGTCATAATCCGCACAATCCGAGCCTGGAGGACATGTGATATGAAAAGACGGGATTTTTTAAGGAGTACGGCGGTGTTTGTCGCCGGCGCTTCTGTGTCAATATCTGCTCTGGATTTCATCGACCCCAAGGAACTTCTCGCTGCGAACCCAGAGCTGCGATGGGGCTTCCTCGTCGACACTTACAAGTGTGTCGGTTGCGGCTTCTGCGTCAAGGCCTGCAAGCTCGAAAACGACATTCCTTATGATGCGAACGTAACCCGCACCTGGGTAGAGCGCTACGTCATCAAGAAGGACGGAAACGTAGTCATGGATTGCCCGAAAGGGGCCCGTGATGGTTTTACAAGCAAGCTGATCGACCAGAACGCATCGGGCATGCTGGCAGTACCCGATGACGAGATCGCCCAGGCCTTTTTCGTGCCGAAGCTTTGCAACCACTGCACTGTACCAGCCTGCGTCCAGGTCTGCCCGGTGGGGGCAACCTACCAGACGGCTGATGGCGTTGTTCTGGTCGACCGCACCTGGTGCATCGGCTGCGGCTACTGCATCATGGGTTGTCCCTATGGGGTCCGCTTCTTCCATCCGGTGGAGCATGTTGCAGACAAGTGCACCTTCTGCTATCACCGCATCAGCAATGGCGGCAATACCGCCTGCGCCCAGGCCTGCCCCTTCGGCGCCCGCAAAATCGGCAACCTGAAAGATCCCAACGACCCGGTCGCACAGATGATCCTGAATCAGCGCGTCGGTATATTGCGTGATGAGTACGGCACCAAACCGAACGTCTACTACATCGGTCTGAACAAGGAGGTACGCTAGTCATGGTTGAACAAGTTGCCCAAATGATCGTTCACGGTGAAGCCTGGACAGTCAAGGATCTCTTTGTCCTCCCCAATGAATATGTTTACTGGT
>JAGXHM010000117.1 GCA_024636155.1 Deltaproteobacteria bacterium | reverse complement strand
TTGCGCTGCGCTGGGCACTTCTTGCTCCACGGGTCGGTGTGTCGAACTCTTTTGTGCTCTGGGATCGGGGATGCGTCTTTGTTTGTTTATTTCTATCGATAATCGTTGTTGGCTTGGCTATCTACTGATTTAGCGTGGTTTACATTTCTGGAGGCCTGAGAATCTAAACAATAGAAGCTTTCAGTTCTTCTTCGCGACTTGCTTTACCCCTTTGTGTCATGAGTGAGCGAAGCGAACGGGCGTTACGCTTGTGGGTGGTGGGTTTAACCATAGACCATGTTTTTGAGATTTTGACTGTAAGCCGTTATCCTGTTCATCCTGTCTATCCCTGTTCAAATGATGTTTTTCCCCCAGGTTAACGGCTAAATCAAAACCGCGGGTCGCGTCCCGCCGCCACCATACAAAGATCAAACAACCTCCTTTTTGACAGAAAACCTGCTTTACTTGGCGGCGTGCATTGAAGTATATTTATTTCTATTTAATTTCCGATTGTTACGTCACATTGTGCCCCTTAAATATTGATGTTTTTATGAAGAGCTTATGAGCCTAGTTGGTAGTCTGGAAGATCTTGGTCTGGGGGAAATCCTTCAGATCGTTAGTTTGAGCCGCAAGTCCGGCGTGCTGCAGTTGACGAGCCGCGACCGGGAAGGGCGTGTCATCTTTTATGATGGCCAGGTCATCCGTGCCTCAGCGACAACACATCCGGAGAATCTCGGAGATCTCGTCCTGCGCGCGGGCATGGCGGATATGAAGGCCCTTAAAAAGGCTCTTGTTATCCAGCATGAAAGTGATGACGACCGCCGCATCGGTGATATTCTGGTCAGTGATTTCGGGGTTGATCGTGAGGAGATTGAAAAGGCTGTTCGTGAGCAGGTCGAAAAGGTTGTTTATAGCTTTTTCAGCTGGGACGAAGGATCTTTTTCCTTTGAGCTTGGTGACCCGGGAGAGCTGGCGGCCACCAATCTGAATCCCCTGCAATTTATGCTTGATAGTGGCCTCAATCCTCAATGGCTGGCTATGGAGGGTAGCCGTCTCCTTGATGAGAGGCGACACCGTGGCGAAGAAGTTGATGAGCAAGGTGAATCTCTGGTCGATATCGATCAACTGCTGGCCGAAGTCAAGGGTGAGGCTGTCGGCGACAAGTCTGCTTCTTCAACAGGGGCTCAAGAATCTCAAGCTGGTTCGGCAACACCGGATCAGGTCCCGCCCCGCAGGTTCCTCGTGGTTGACGATGATCCAAGTACCGCTGGTCAGATTGCTACTCTGCTGCAGGAGCGCAAAGCCCAGATTCATGTTTTTACCAATTACAACTCTTTTCTGGAGGCAGTGGCGGGCGCTGATCCGCAATTAACGACTTTGGTTATTGATCTTATTATGCCTCGTAGTGATGGTAGCGGCGTTCTCGGTGGTCTTGAACTTCTCGAGGAAGTTCGCAACAAGTATCCGGATTTCCAAGTGATGGTCATGTCGGATCACCCCAACCAGGAGGCGGAACGGAGTGTGCGCAAATTTGGTGTGGCCACGCTTTTCCCGAAGCCGAAGAAGTCTGATGTTCTTGATGGGCGCGGACGTGATGGTTTGATTGCTCTGGTTGATGCTATTATTGCCTTTGGCAAAAAAACTGCAGGCGCTGTTCCGTTAACGGAAGGCATGTACAACATTGGCGCGGAATTACTCAAGGAGATGGGGGAGGTGGTAAGCGGGGATGCGCCGCAAGTCTCTCAGCCGTCACCAGGGTTGCACCTGTTACGCGGCATGCTGCAAGAGCTGAACAACCCTTCTCTCGGCGGCGGGATCATTCTGCTTATTCTGCGCTTTGCCAGTGAATTGATGAACCGCGCTGTGATTCTGCTGGTCAAGGATGAGGAAATTGTCGGCCTGGGTCAGTTTGGCATTGAGTTGAAGGGTGACTCCGCCGATGTTCGCGTCCGCAGCACTAAGCTGCCAAAAGCAGAAAAACACGTCTTTACTGAAGCCTTGCAATCCTTTGCACCCTACCGTAGGGAACCGCAGGATACAAAGTGGAACAATTATCTCTTCGAGCACCTTGGCGGCGAGCGTCCTGATGAGGTTTTTGTCGGCCCGTTGATTAGTGAAGGCAGGGTGGTTGCCGTGCTTTATGGTGACAACCTGCCTGACAAGAAGCCAATTGGTGACACGGAATCTCTGGAAATTTTCCTCTCCCAGGCAGGTCTGGCGATGGAAAAAGCTCTTCTGGAACGCCGTATGATGAAAGGATAGCTGTAAGCTGTGAGCTGTGAGCTGTGAGCTGTGAGCTGTAAGCTGTAAGCTGTAAGCTGTAAGCTGTAAGCTGTAAGCTGTAAGCTGTAAGCTGTAAGCTGTAAGCTATGAGACTGTGAGACTAGAGACTATAGTTTTTGACTTATAGCTTGCGGCTTAAAGCTAAATACTCAAGGAGTTTTTCGAGTGAGCAAAAAAATTCTAATTGCTGAAGACTCGTTGACCATGCGTTCGCTGATTGTTTCAACAATTGCGGCGATGGGTGACTATGAGACTGTTGAAGCAGCAAACGGCTTCGAAGCTTTGCGAATTTTGCCGCGCGAAAAAGTCGATTTGATCATTACTGATATCAATATGCCCGATATCAACGGCCTTGAACTCGTCAGCTTTATCCGCAATAACGAGAATTATCGGCAGACCCCGCTCTTTATTATCAGCACTGAGGGGAGTGAGCGTGATCGGGAAAAAGGAATGTCTCTTGGCGCCAATGCCTACATCGTTAAACCTTTTGTCCCTGACCAGCTACAGCAGCTAATCCGTGACTATCTGGAGGGCTGAAATCTTTGGTGGGATATAACGACGAGCAGGTTGCTAGTGCTCTGATTGTTCGACATGCTGCTAGTACCGTTCGATAGACAATGAATAGTGATACGGAGGAAAATTTGTCCGACAAGAGCTCTTCACAAGCCCTCAAGGATTTTATCAGCGAGACTGAGGAGATTATCGGATCACTCAACTTTGATTTGGTCAAGTTGGCTGATTCTGTCGATTCCGGTGATTGCGATCCTGATGTCCTCAATGGCATTTTTCGAGGAGCTCATTCGATTAAAGGTCTGGCTGGCATGTTCGGCTTTGATGACCTTTCCAAACTCTCCCACTCCATGGAAAACCTGCTGGACGGTTTACGACTCGGCAAGGTCCCTTTCACGCAATCGCTTGTAGACACCCTGTTCAACGCACTCGATGTTTTGATCAATCTGATTGATGGCAAGAACAACGATGAAAATTTCACCATCGATCTTGGTGCTATTCTGGCGCAGATAAGCCAGGCGGCAAAAGGTGGTGCTCAGGTCAATGAGGATCCTCTGGCTGGTCTGGATATCGATGCAAGTATACTGAATGTCCTCACTGAGTACGAAGAGCATCGATTGCTGGAAAATGTACGTAAGGGGCGCTGCTTGCACCTGCTACGTATGAACTTTGATCTGAGCAGTTTTGATCAGGAACTCGCAGAAATCACTCAGCAGCTCAAACAACAGGGTGAGGTGATCAGTACTCTGCCGTCGACGGGTGATGTCGGCGACAAGATCGCTTTTCAAATCCTCTTCGGCAGCGATCTTAACCGTGTTGATATTGAAATGCTTCTGGGACGTGATACGCTCGATATCCGCACCTGTGGTAAAGTGCCACAAGAACAGGAGTCTGAGGGTTTTGTCCTTGAAGATCCGGCCGCAGTTGAAACGTCGATCGTCGTTGGCAAGCCTGAAGCAGAAATCCCTTTGCCCGCAGCGGTCGAAGATGCTGATGGTAGTAGCTCCTCGCGGTCGATCAGTCGCACGGTCCGAGTTGATATCGACAAGCTTGATCTGTTGATGAATATCGTCGGTGAACTGGTCCTTTCCAAAAGTGCAATAACCAACATTGGTGAGCGTTTGAAGGGGACTGGTGAAAAAGAACTGGCGACTGAGTTAAGTAAAACCACGCGCATCCTTGAGCGCCGTTTGCATGAACTGCAAAAAGGCGTCATGGACGTGCGTATGGTTCCGGTTGGCCAACTCTTTGACAAAATGACCCGGATTGTCCGACGGGTCTCCAATGAGCAGGGCAAGAAAGTTGATCTTGAAATCAAGGGCGCGGACACCGAGCTTGATAAGCTGATTATCGAGGACGTCTCCGATCCGCTCATGCATATCGTTCGTAATGCGATTGATCATGGTTTGGAATCACCGCAAGAGCGCCGCGCTGCCGGAAAGCCAGAGAAGGGGTCAGTTCAACTCTGGGCCTCGCAGAAAGGCAATCATGTCGTTATCGAAGTCCACGATGACGGTCGCGGTATCGATAGTGACAAGGTGCGTCTCAAGGCGATTGAAAAGGGGTTGATCTCGAAGACCCAGACGCTGACTGAGGAGGAGGTCTTTGACCTGCTCTTTATGCCCGGTTTTTCGACTCGCGATGAAGTCAGTGACCTTTCCGGTCGCGGGGTCGGCATGGATGTCGTCAAGAATAATATTGCAGCACTTTCCGGGATGATCGAAGTTAAAAGTCAGGCAGGACAGGGTAGCAGTATGATTATTACTCTGCCGATCACGCTGGCAATTATCAAGGCGTTGATTGTGCGGGTTGGCGAAATCACCTATGCTGTCCCGATCAACTCGGTACTTGAGACATTGATGATTGAAGCCGATGCCATTAAGACGATCGAGAAACGGGAAGTGATTGAACTGAGAGAAAGCACCGTACCACTGCTCCGTGTTGATCAGGTTTTCGAACTGGCAACGTTCGACAAGAATGATGATCGTCCCCTTTTTGTTGCCATTGTCGGGCTGGCGGAAAAACGGATGGGCTTTGTCGTCGACGAGCTTCTTGGACAGCAGGATGTTGTTATCAAATCTCTTGGCAAGGCACTTGGCTTCATTAAGGGAATTGCCGGGGCAGCTGAACTTGGCAACCAGAAAACCATTCTGGTGCTTGATGTTGCCGGGCTGATGAGCGAAGCGCTGCGTGGTGAGTCTTCACTCAATGTATGAAGCGTATTTCGGGCTGCGTGAAAGGCCCTTCAGTAAAACCCCGGACCCACGGTTTCTCTTCTTAAGCCACGGCCATCGTGAAGCTCTGGCCCGTATGCAATATGCGGTTGAAGAACGAGACCTGGTTTTACTGACCGGCGAAATCGGGTGCGGCAAGACGACTCTGTCTCGTGCGTTGATGGATGCTCTTGACGACAGTTTCAAGGTTGTCTGCTTGATAAACCCACGCTTGACGCCACTTGAATTCCTGAGCAGCGTGGCGCGTCACCTTGGAGTCAATGAACCTGCCCGCTTCAAGGTGGAGCTGCTGGAACAAATAGGCACACTGCTCTTCGAATATTATGAGAAGGGTATGACACCCGTCGTCGTTATTGATGAAGCGCAACTGGTGCCGCACAAGGAAACCTTTGACGAAATCAGACTGCTGACGAATTTTCAGTTGGATGATCGTAACCTGATCAGTATTGTGCTTATGGGGCAACCTGAGTTGAAACATCGGCTCAAACACCGGGCTTATGAGCCGTTGCGACAGCGGATTGGGATGCAGTATGATCTGAAACCACTCAACCGTGAAGAAACGGCTGAGTATCTCGATTTCAGAATTCTCAAGGCGGGCGGCCAACCGGGGCTGTTCAGTGCGGCTGCGGTCGAGGCTGTCTACACATATTCCTCAGGTACGCCACGCATGATTAATCATGAGGCCTCTCTGGCTCTGCTCGAATGCTTCGGCAGGGGAGATGAACGGGTTGGAAAAGCGGTTATAGACGCTGTTATGCTGGAGTTGGAAGGCTGTTGGACAACGACTTGAAATAGTGAATTATAATCAAAGCAAAACAAAAAATTGCCACCAAGACTCTAAGGCACGGAAAGAATCTGATATCTCCTGAATGAAGACAAAAAGCGAAAGCTGATATATTTTGTTGCTGCTACCAAAAGGTCCTTCCTGGAGTCTTCGTGTCTTGGTGGTCATCACAGCTTTTGTTTGGGGTGAAGAAGTGAAAAATTATGGATATCGCAGAGATACGAAAAAAAGCAAAATCCCGGAACAAGGCTGTTGACCTGACTGTTGAGCCTGAAACGCTGCCGGTTTTGGCCCCCGGATCTGAAGTTGTTGATGAACAGGCCGGGACGACAGCGTTAGTGACAGCCCCAGAGCCCCCGATAGACTTTGAAGAAGGTCCCGGTGCGTCTCAGGAATTCAGCGACAGGTTGGACCAGCTCTTTGCCGCCACTGAAGATTTTGTTTTGGCAACGGATGCATCCTATGCGGAGATTCTTGACAGTCAGGAAAATTCTCAAGCACAAAACATCCGCCAATACCTTGCTTTCCACCTTGGCGAAGAAGAATATGCACTGGACATCACGCGAATTAGCGAGATAATCAAAGTCAGAGAATACACTGACATTCCCAGGGCTCCTGAGTTTGTTCTGGGCATTATTTCCCTGCGTGGAGTTGTCGTTCCTGTCTTTGATTTGCGTCGGCGACTGGATCTCGGCAAATCAGAGCCGCTATCGACCTCGCGTATAGTTGTGTGCCAGCTCGGTGAAGTATCCGTCGGTCTCCTGGTCGACAGCATTAATCAGGTCGTCAAGCTTGCTGATGATGACATCGAACCGCCGCCAGGGGTTTTGTCCGGCCTGGATCGTGAAATGGTTTCCGGAATTGGTCGCTACCAGGGTCGCATGCTCATTTTATTAAATTTACATAGTGCACTGAACGTAGATTTTAACTGATATTTTCATAAGGAGATTGCCGTGATAAAGAAAAAAATTCTGATCGTTGAGGACGAAGAGAGCTTGCTCAAGCTGGAAAGCATTCTGCTGACATCCAAAGGCTATGAAGTCCATGGTGTTGGCGATGGTCAAGCTGCCCTTGACGCTATTGCCAACTTTAAGCCGGACCTGGTCCTGCTTGACATCATGCTCCCGGAAATCGATGGATTTGAAGTTTGTCGGCGGATTAAAGCTGATGACGAGACCAAGAATATTCCCGTGGTTATGCTGACGGCCAAGAAGAGTCGTGAAGACATGGCTCGTGGGGAACAGGTCGGTGCTGACTGGTACATCACCAAACCATTCAAATCGGCGATGGTCATCGAAACCATCCAACGATTTATTGATTGATCATGTCGATACGTACCGGTGAAATATCTTTGGCTGCGTCTGAGAAGAAAGTCTTACGCGAGGAAATTCAGCTCGCATGCTTCAAAGTCGGGCCGGAGTTGTATGCTCTTGACATTATGAAGATTAAGGAAATAATCCGTCCGCAAAAGCTGACGTCTGTTCCCAAAGCTCCATCCTTTATTGAAGGTGTCATTAATTTACGTGGTGCAGTGATCCCGGTTGCTGACATGCGTAAGCGTTTTGACCAGCCAATCAGTGAGGAAAATCGCAAAAATCGTATCGTGATCTGTTCTCTGTCCGGCAAAATTATTGGTTTGCTGGTTGATGAGGTGACAGAAGTGAAACGTTACAGCCGGCAGGAAATTGCGCCAGCGCCCCAGTTTATTCAGGGTCCCCAAGCTGATTATTTCCTCGGCGTTGCTCGCCGCGGTGACGATCTGGTTCTGCTGATTGACTTGGAAAAAGTCCTTTCAACGAACGAAAAAATTGAACTGCAGAAGTTGACTCACGAATAAAAGACGATTGGCTCGGCCTGAAACTCATATGTGCCCTGATTTACCAATCGCCCCTTTGAGGTTTATTGATGATTGTAAAATGTCCTGCCTGTGCTGCCCGCTTTCGCTTGGATCGAGAAAAACTTGCCGGGAAACGGGTTTCATTGCGTTGCGCGCGCTGTCGTAGCCTGTTTAAAGTAGAGCTGCCGCACAACTCGCTGTCTCAAATCGAAAAAAAAGTGCGCGTCATGATTGCCCACAGCGATTTTAAGCTGTGCGATACAATCAAAAAAATTGTGGAAGACGCCGGCTTTGAAGGTGTTCTCGGCCACAATGGGGCAGAAGTTCTTACGGCCATGGACGTCGTACGACCCCAGATCGCAGTTGTTGACGTCGCCTTGCAAGGGCTCTATGCGTTTGAATTGGTTGATACCATCAGGCGCCGCCCTGGACTCGACAGCGTCAAGATCATTCTCTTGTCTTCCGTTTACAATAAAGCTGCTTATAAACGTCAGCCCAATTCGCTCTATGGTGCTGATGATTACATTGAAAAGCATCATATTCCGGATGATCTGGTTCTGAAGATTAACCGTTTGCTGGTTGGAGCTGCCGAAGCTTCTGGCTCCGCTGCGCATGGCGTAAAGGAAGAGGCGGGCAAACAACTGTCTCTCGCTGAGAGTCGGTCACAATCGCTCGATTTCATCCATTCTGTGAACGAAAAGATTCAGAATGCTGAAGTTCACGAAGTCTCGACCAATAGTGTCCCGGAACGTGAACGGGCCGAACGCTTTGCACGCATCATTGTTGCAGATATCTCGCTTTATTATCAAGATCGTGTTGATGAAGGGATTCTTGAAGGTAACTGGTCGGAACTGCTGGCGATTGAAATAAAAGAGGCTCGTCGTCTGTTCAGTGAGCGATTCCCTTCCCCTGAAATACGAAAGAACAAAATTCTGGAAGCCGCCTTTCTTGACCTTCTGCAAAAACGGAGTCAGGAGCTTGGTGTTTGATCTCCTTAATTGGAGCATAAAGTGCGTAATGAAACGATCAACGGAAGCTGCACTTCACCGCGCTCAAATTCCGGATGGGAAGAACCATGGAAAACAATGACCAGATTGCCAAAGCGCTGAGCTCCCCGGATGAAGAAACACGCTTGCAGGGGTTGCGTGAGCTTACCGCTGGCGAGCCGCTTGCCGGGCTTGACCTGATCTTTAAGGCGTTTGGTGACACCAGTTGGCGGGTACGCAAGGAGTCAATAGATCTGTTTGTCAGCATGCCAATCAGCCGCGAGTTGATTGGTGAGATTATTGAACTTCTCCATGCTGAAGAAAATGCCGGTTTGCGGAACGCAGCGGTAGAAATTCTTACCCGCATGGGCAGAGATTCCGTGCCGATGCTTTTGGATCAAGCTGGTTGTCCCGATCACGACGTCCGTAAATTTATTATCGATATCCTTGGTGATATTGCTGACCCAGCGGCCGTTCCGACCCTGATCCGTGGCCTTGAGGATGACGATAGCAATGTGCGTGCTGCGGCGGCTGAAAACCTCGGTAAGCTGAAAACCGCTGAAGCTGTGCCCGCTCTGCTCAAGGCTATGCATCATCCTGATCTTTTGTTGCAATTTACCATCCTCGACGCATTGAGCAGGATCGCCTCTCCCGTTTCTTTGTCAGCACTGCTGCCCTACAAAAATGAAAAGCTGCTGCGCAAATCACTGATTGATTGTCTTGGCAAAGCAGGCGATGCCTCTGCGATCAGTGAACTGGTTGCGGCTTTGACGGACCCAATGCGCAACGTGCGTGAGGCAGCTGTTCTGGCGTTAATAGAGTCTTCAGGACGTCATCTGGAACAGGTCAAAGAGCAGTTGGCTGGTTGTGAAAAAGGACCTGCTGCTGTTGCTGTCGCCAGCTACCTTGATATGGCTTTCAGCGATTCACTCAAACGCTCGTCAATAAGGATTCTTGGTTGGCTTGGTGCTTCAGATGCCGTTGAGCCCCTGTTACGGCTCCTTGATTACGAATCTCTGCAACAGGAGGCCCTTGCGGCCCTTGTGGATATTGGCGCTGCCAACTCCCAGGCTTTGCTTGCCTCCTGGCCCGCTGTGAACGGTAACCAGCGTGCTTGTCTCGCTTATGTTTTAGGCGAATCGCACTGTGCTGAAAGTTTGCCGCTACTGCAACAGGGCCTATGCGACGCGGATCCGCAAATTGTCCGCATGTCTGCATATGCTCTCGGTAAAATCGGCGCATTGCAGATGTTGCCGGATCTGGTCGCGTGTCTGCATAACAGTTGCAGCGAAGTTCAGGAAGCAGCGTCACAGGCTCTGATTGCTCTTGGCCATCAGTTCCCGAATGAGACGTTTGACGCGTTGCAGCCGCTTCTGACGCACAATGATCCCATGCAAAGAATGTTTGCTGTGATTGTCTTGAGGGAGCTGGACAATCCTGCTGTTCTGGATGCTTTGAGCCTAGCAATTAAGGATGCTGCTGTTGAGGTCCGGAGAGCTGCCGTTAAAGTCTTTGAACGTTACGACGTTGGCGAGCATATCAGCTCGCTATTCCTTTCTCTGACCGATGAGGACGCTGAAGTCCGGCGTACAGTCGTTGAAATCCTTGGTCATTGCGACGATGAGGACGCTCTCGATGGTTTGCAGCTTGCCCTGCAGGATGAGGATGTCTGGGTGAGGTCTTCCGCTGTGCGTGGCTTGGGCCGAATTGGCGGTGAACAGAGCCTGTCTCTGGTGGAACAGGCTTTGACTGATTCAGCTGGCCTTGTCAGCATTGCCGCCCTGGAAACCCTTGCATCTCTAGCCGGTGCCAAAGCTTGTCCGCAGATGGTCACAGCACTGGATCATGCTGATGAAGAAGTGGTCACGGCTGCCATGAACCTGTTGACCCATTACGGGCCTGGAAGCTGGATTAATGCCTATGCGGAAAAATTGATTAATCATCCTTTTTGGGTGGTTCGTTCACAGATTGCCAGAAGCGCAGTGGAAGTCCTTGGTGCGAGCGCACGCCCCCTGTTGGAAAACAGGTTAGCTGTTGAAACAGAGGAAGTGGTACGTCAGCAGTTGAAAACACTGCTTTCTGAATTGCCGGTGAACTAACTCAATAGATGTTATTCCTTACTCCAGAAATACCGATGAGTACCGATGAATTCCGCTTGTTGCGGGACTTTGTCTACCAACTTTGCGGGCTCAACTTTACCGAGGATTCCAAGTATCTGCTGGAAAAGCGCCTTGGCAAGCGTCTGCAGTTGCACAATCTGAAAACGTTTAAGGACTATTATTATTTTTTGCGCTACAACCCGAACAAGGATCAGGAACTTTCCGAGGTCATCGATCAGTTGACGACCAACGAAACCTATTTTTTTCGCGAAGACTTTCAGCTTAAGACTTTTGTCGAGGACATCCTCCCGGAAATTCGTAAACGGAAGGAGCTGGAGGGAAAGAAGACTCTGCGGATCTGGAGCGCAGGTTGTTCCTCAGGCGAAGAACCTTATACCATCGCCATGTTGTTGCTTGATCAACCCTGGCTGAAATCCTGGAAAATTGAGGTTATCGGTACCGATATCAGCCAGCGGGTTTTGCATATGGCCCGTGAAGGTGTGTATGGTGATGCCTCTTTCCGAAGTACCGAACCTTTGCAAAAGGAGCGGTTTTTTACCGATCATGAAGGCAAGTCACGCATCAAGGATGAAGTCAGAAGTCTGGTTTCCATCAGTCATCTGAACCTGTTTGATACCGCCCGGATTGCCCTGTTGGGAAGGATGGATGTCATCTTCTGCCGAAATGTCATTATCTACTTTGATCCAGCCGGGAAAAAAAACGTTATTGAGAATTTCTTTCAGAGGCTGGTCCCTGAGGGTTTCCTGTTGTTGGGGCACTCTGAGTCTTTGATGAACCTCAGTACCTCCTTTCAGTTAAGACATTTCCCGAATGATATGGTCTATCAAAAGCCTTTGACTGTGCCCAGGGTTACCGGAGGTCGTTTATGAGCTCCGGTAAAGTCAGGGTGCTGGTTATAGACGATTCTGCTTTCAATCGTCGCACCATCGTCAAGATGCTGGAATCTCTGCCCAATGTTGAAGTCGTTGGCTATGCCTGCGATGGCGAGGAGGGCCTACGCAAGGTTATTGATTTGTGTCCGGACCTGATTACCCTCGATCTGGAAATGCCGCGCATGGACGGCTTTACCCTTTTGCGCATTGTCATGCAGAAACAACCCACGCCTATCATTGTCGTCTCTTCCCGGTCAGATGATGAAGATGTCTTCAAGGCTCTTGAACTTGGAGCTGTCGAGTTTGTGCCAAAACCTTCTTCAAAGGTTTCGCCGGTTCTGATGGATATCCGCGAAGAGCTCCTGGCAAAAGTTCGGGAAGTCACTTCTGCCAATCTGAAGAATGTTATGGCTCGCAGCAATACGATCAGCCAGCAGCGTGTCAGGATGCCGACGCATTCGTCCCGACTTAATACTTTTACTGACGTTGTTCGCAAGGATTTTCAAATGGTTGTGATTGGCTCCTCAACGGGTGGTCCGCCTGCGTTGCAGAATATTTTTTCTGCAATTCAGGATGAAATCCCCGTTGCTTTTGCCGTCGCTCAACATATGCCGCCAGATTTTACCCGCGCATTTGCCGAGCGGCTTAACCGCTTCTCCGCGCTCAAAATTCGTGAGGCTGAGAACGGAGACGTTGTCAAGCCAGGTGAAGTGTTGATTGCCCCCGGCGGTAAAAACCTTGAGTTCTTCCCAAAAGGTGCTGAGATCATTGCAAAAGTTTCGGAACCAAAAGGACATCAGCGTTATTTGCCTTCCGTAGACACCCTGTTCTCTAGTGCCGCGACGATTTTCGGTAATCGCTTGCTTGGTGTTGTGCTTACCGGAATGGGGAATGATGGTGCTATGGGGGTTCATGCCATAAAGCAAAATGGTGGCTCAGCATTTGCCGAAGCTGAAGAAAGTTGTGTTGTCTTTGGTATGCCGAAAGAGGCTATTGCGACTGGTCTGGTTGATCGCGTTGTTGCACTACCATCGATGTATAAAGAAATTCTGCGCCATTGCGGCTATGATCGTTGTCTCTGAGTCGGTTGGCGTGTGTGTCTCTCTGCAAATTGTTTTTTTCCTGATGAGTCAGTTGACCACAACGAATTTTTAACTCTGGATATTTTTCGATAGGATTGTTATTATCGCCGGGTTTAGACTGACCTTTGTTGGAATTTATCGTGAAGTCAGTTAATCGGCCTGCATTTAAAGCGTTTTTAGACAAATAGCTTTGCTGATAAGTGTAAGTAGAGGCATTAAAATCCAAGCTCTTGAAACAGTCTGTCGAATAGCTCAGGCTGTTTGTAATTATAACGAGGAGTAAGTGCATGAGCAATCATGACGATCAAAGCGATGCAGCTGGCCGCGCAGACGAATTTCTGCAGGTCTTTAAGAAGGGAGCTGAGTTTACTCAGGATCTCCTCAAGGAGAACGAGCGGCTCAGATTTCGTGTTGTTAAGTTGGAAGAAACTCTCAAGGAAAAGGGACATGAAGTTGCTGTCGAATCCCCTGATGCACTGGAACTGAAAAATAAGATTATAGCTCTGGAACAAGAGAAAGAGGCGATTCTGGACCAAATAAGGGTCGTTGAAGAGGAAAATCAGAACTTCGCAAACCGTTATGTTGAGATTGAAGAAGAGAATAACATGCTCGCCAATCTTTATATCGCGTCCTACCAGTTGCACTCTACTCTTGATTTCAAAGAAGTCCTGAAGATTATCCTTGAAATAGTTATTAATCTGATTGGTGCCGAAGAATTCGGTGTGCTTCTTTTGGATGAGAAAACCAACCATCTTGAACCGGTCGCCTGTGAAGGCCTTGTGAAGTCTGAATTGCCTTCCATTGCTGTTGGCAAGGGGATTATTGGTGAGTCCGTTGAATCTGGTGAGAACTACTTTATTGATTCGATGGAAGGTTATGAGCGTGACTTTGAAAAGCCGATCGTCTGCATCCCGCTTAAAATTAAAGAGCATGTCATTGGTGTGATCACCATCTACAAGTTGTTGACGCAGAAAGACGAATTTAACGACGTCGACTATGAACTTTTTACCCTGTTGGCAGGGCACGCAGCCACGGCAGTTTTCTCGTCGCGGATGTACTCGGACTCTGAGCGAAAATTGTCGACTATCCAGGGTTTTATTGATTTGCTGACTAAATAGTATCCGTCCGGAAACTCCGGATAAGTGCTGTGTAAGTTTCTGATTTGGAAACCAGCAATTTTTCGCAAGGTCAAGGAAATCAAGCATTTGAGCGGAGGCGTAGCCCTTTACGCCGCACAATAAAATGCGCAGATTGACGCCGAGATTGCGGAAAAGGGCGGTTTCCGGACAGAAACTAAATAAACGGGGGAGAATGTCTATGTCTGGCTATAAAGTTCTTGTTGTTGAAGACTCACCCACCATGCGACAGCTGATTGTCTTTGCGCTGAAACGTATCCGTGGTTTTCAGATCGTTGAGGCCAACGATGGCGTGGATGGTCTGAAAAAATTGAGTGCAGAGAAGTTTGACCTGATTCTCACCGACATCAATATGCCGATCATGGATGGCTTGAAGTTGGTGAGCATGGTTCGTAACGATCCGAACTATAAAACAACACCGATCATTGTTATTACTACTGAAGGGGCGACTGAAGATCGGGAGAGAGCTTTAGCCCTCGGTGCTAATGAATATATTACGAAGCCGATCCAGACGATGAAAATCCTGGAAACGGTAAAAAAACTAATGAGTGTTTGATTCTCAGATAACGTAAATAACCAGGAGGCGAGTTTGTCAAAAGAAGAAGCGATTGAAGTTGAAGGTAAAGTTATAGAGCCATTGCCAAATGCAACGTTTAAGGTCGAACTCGATAATGGGCATGTTGTTCTGGCGCATATCTCTGGCAAAATGCGTAAATTCTATATTCGCATTCTGCCGGGTGATCGGGTGACAGTAGAGCTCTCACCTTACGATCTTACTCGTGGTCGTATTACCTATCGCGCGAAGTAAGCCGGTTTTTAGGTGGCAGATGCTGTTATGCTGAACTTCTGCAATGGCCTTGCCCATAAAAATAACCGGCTTACGCCGGTTTTCATGTTTTAGTCAGCGAAGTTTTGTCGGTTGCCTGACTATTTTTTGTCAGCTCACAATTGTCAGATAACTTCTCTGTGGAGGAAGTATGCAGGAACGCTACAACCCTTTGGAACTCGAAAAAAAGTGGCAGACACAGTGGATGGAAAGTGAGCCATGGAAAGTTTCCGAAGATGGCAATAAACCGAAATATTTTCTTCTGGAGATGTTCCCGTACCCTTCTGGCCGTATCCATATGGGGCACGTACGCAATTATTCGATTGGCGACGTTGTTGCTCGTTTCAAGCGCCTGCAAGGTTATAATGTTCTGCATCCAATGGGATGGGACGCCTTTGGTATGCCAGCAGAGAATGCTGCTATCCAGCATGGGACTCATCCTGCAATCTGGACCAGGGAAAATATTGCAAATATGCGGACCCAGCTTAAGCGCATGGGACTTTCCTATGACTGGAGCAGGGAGTTGGCAACCTGTGATCCAGAGTATTATCGCTGGGAGCAACTGATCTTTCTGAAGATGTTTGAAAAAGGGCTGGCGTATAAAAAGAGTGCTGCCGTCAACTGGTGTCCGCAGTGCGAGACGGTTCTGGCCAATGAACAGGTCGAGGACGAGTGTTGCTGGCGATGTGAGAATAAGGTCGAACTGAAGGAGTTAGATCAGTGGTTCTTCCGGATTACCTCTTATGCCGAGGAATTGCTGGAGTGGACCGATAAACTCCCTGGATGGCCTGACTCAGTCCTGACGATGCAGCGCAACTGGATCGGCAAAAGCACAGGATGTGATATTGATTTTGCTGTAGATGGCAAAGATGAGACCATCCGTGTTTTTACCACGCGCCCCGATACCTTGTTCGGTGCCACCTTTATGAGCCTGGCCCCCGAGCACCCTTTGGTGCAGAGTCTCACCGTGCCGGAGCGCAGCGAAGAAGTCGAAGCATTTATCAAGAGAATAAAGTCTGGTGACCAGCTACAGCGGTCAAGCGATGAATGCGAGAAAGAAGGTGTCTTCACTGGAACCTACTGCATTAACCCTGTGAATGGTGCAAAGATGCCTGTGTTCCTGGCTAACTTTGTCCTTATGGGATATGGCACCGGAGCTGTCATGGCTGTGCCAACTCATGACCAACGTGATTTCGAGTTTGCCCGCAAGTACGATCTGCCGATGCAGGTCGTTATTCAGCCCGATGGCGAGGTTCTTGACCCTGCTACGATGTCTGAAGCCTGGGAAGGGTCGGGTGCTATGGTCAACTCTGGCAGCTTTGATGGCCTCGACAACGCTACCGGCAAAGAGAAAATCTCTGCGGCTATCGAGGCACAAGGTTCCGGCCAGCGATCTGTCAACTACCGTTTGCGTGACTGGCTGGTTTCCCGACAGCGTTATTGGGGCACGCCAATTCCTGTTATCTATTGTGACGACTGTGGTGCCGTACCGGTTCCAGAACAAGATCTGCCCGTTGAATTGCCGACTGATATAGAATTTACCGGTGAGGGTGGTAGTCCTCTGGCGAAGCTGGAGTCTTTTGTAAACACCACCTGTCCGAAGTGTGGTCAACCGGCAAGACGTGAAACGGACACCTTTGATACGTTTGTGGAAAGCTCTTGGTATTTCCTCCGTTATGCCAGCCCGCATTGTGATACAGCACCTGTCGACCAGTCTGCCGTCGATTACTGGCTGCCTGCTGATCAGTACATCGGTGGTGTTGAACACGCCGTCATGCACCTCCTCTATGCCCGATTCTGGACCAAAATTCTGCGTGACCTGGAGATGATCTCACTTGATGAGCCTTTTGAAAATCTGCTGACGCAAGGGATGGTCTGTATGGAGACCCGCTCTTGCCCGGAGCATGGCTGGCTCTATCCTGAAGAAATTAAAAATGATCGCTGTTCGCGCTGTGATGCCGTCGCTGTCACCGGTCGAAATGAAAAGATGAGCAAGTCAAAGAAGAACGTGATTGATCCCGATGGCCTGATCAATCGCTACGGCGCTGATACGGCGCGCCTGTTCACCCTTTTTGCGGCACCTCCTGAAAAAGATCTCGAATGGAATGACCAGGGCGTGGAGGGGTGCTTCCGTTTTCTGAACAGGGTCTGGCGCCTGGTGTACGACAACCTTGCTACGATTGAAGATGCTGGTGATGTTGACGCCACAATGCTCCAGCCGGCAGCGAGAGATTTACGTAGGCAGGTTCACCGCACAATCAAAAAAGTAACGCAAGATATTGATGGCAGTTTCCATTTTAACACGGCGATTGCCGCGGTCATGGAACTGGTCAATGCTCTTTACGCTGCTCCTGATAAGGAAGGGTCACCGGAAGTCCTGCGCGAAGGGATCGAATCCGTGGTTCGATTGCTTGCGCCCTTTGTCCCCCATCTTTGTGAAGAGTTGTGGCATAACCTTGGTTATGAGAATTGTCTGGAAGAGAGTGGCTGGCCAGTATGGGATGAAGATGCCCTGGTTTCGGACACTTTGCTGATCATCGTACAAGTCAATGGCAAGGTTCGTGGTAAGGTGACTGTGCCTGCCGATGCTGATAAGGATTTAGTCGAAGCAACTGCTTTGGCAGACGCGAATGTCGTTCGTTTTTTAGAGGGCAAAGATGTTCGCAAGGTTATTGTTGTCCCTGGTCGACTTGTCAACCTGGTCGTAGGATGAAGCCAATGCGTATTGTTGTGACTCTCTTTGTCCTTTTGCTCGCCGGGTGTGGTTATCACACCCCTGGGTCATCGGATGCCTGGGTGGGTGGCGACGCTCGCGTTCTCTACGTTCAGCTGTTTGATAATCAGACCGCTGAACCGTATCTGGAGAATTACATTACCGATGCTCTGGTTGCGGAGTTATCCAGGTCGAGACTGTTGAAATTGACCGAGGATGCGGATTTGGCTGATGTTCGATTGGAGGGTGAGGTTGTAGATTTTAGCAGCAAAGCACTTTCCTACGGCACCTCGGATCAAATCACGGATTACCGTGCAAATATGCAAGTTTCCGTGCGTCTGATGGCTAGAGATAGTAATGAGCTCCTCTGGCGGGAGAATCTGCAGCGTAGTGAAGATTATCTGGCCACCGTCAATAAGAACCTGCAACTTGAAGGTGAGCGCCTGGCGGGACAACAGCTTTCTAAACGGCTTGCAGAAGATATTTATAGCAGCCTCCTGAACAGCTTCTGAGGTCAACCTTCATAATGTCTATACACCAGTTGCAAAATATCATTCAGACCGGACCCCTTCCCGGTCTGATTTTGCTTTATGGGCAGGAATCCTATTTTGTTGAAGAAGGACTCCAGGCTATACGCAATGCTGTTGTCCTTCCTGAGGACAGGGATTTCAACCTGACCCAGTTTTATGGCAAGGATTTTAAGGCAATCGATATTATCGAGCAGGCCAGAACGTTTCCGGTTTTTTCAGACCGTCGTCTGATTATTATCAAAAATGTTCACGAGGCTTCGGCAGATCAATTGGATGGTTTGTTGTCTTATATTGAAGACCCGGTCCCGGAAACTGTCTTATTACTGACCGCAGAGAAAATTGATGCACGACGCAAGATCTATCAAATTCTTAAAAAAAACGGGACAGCAATAGAGTTCAAGAAAATATATGAGAACCAGCTACCATCATTTGTTCGTGATCTGGCTAAATCATTTAATGTGACTTTGACTGGAGGAGCTCTGAAGCTCTTCTGCAAAAGAGTCGGCACAAATCTTGTTGAAGTTCAAGGCGAACTGGAAAAGCTTGTTGGCTACCTTGGTGAGCGTGACCTCGCCGATGAGAACGATGTTGCCGCGATTGTTTCTGATACGCGTATCGAGAGCGTCTTTGATTTGACGGATGCTTTGGGGCAGGGGGATCGATCTACTGCTTTGAAACTACTTGATCGTCTGCTGGCAGAAGGGCAGGCTCCACTGATGGTTCTGGCTATGATGACCAGACATTTCAGGCAAATGTGGAAGGTGAGAGAGCTGACTGCCCAGAAGGTACCACAAAGTGAATTTCCGAAAAAAGTCGGGGTCAGTCCCTACTTTTTAAAAGGCTTGATGCAGCAGGCAAACAGATTCGATAGTCAGCATTATCGTCAGGTGTTTAACCAATTTCTGGCTACTGACCTGGCTTTGAAGTCGAGTGGTGGTGATCCGAAGATGAACCTCGAAAAGCTGGTCCTTGAGATAGCTTCATTAGGAGCCTCCAGGCGATGACGCAAAGGTTAAAGGAAAGAGCGCCAAGAAAGCCTTCACCCGAGACAAAAAGTGAACGCGGACTTATTCTTCCGATGCTTCGGTTCAAAGACTTTAAAAAATAATTAGCTTCAAGATTACTTCGAGATTACTTCGAGATTACTTCGAGATTACAAAGATTTAGAGTCTTACAATCAGAAAAATTATGAAGTAATTATGAAGTAATCATGAGGCTAAGCTAGTTGTTAAGTTTTTGTGCCAGTTGAATTTTTAGTTTTTTGGGGTTGGAATAGAAGTGGTCGATTTTAAAAGTATGCCCCGGAATCAGGCAAGTTCCCATAGAGAATGGAAAAGGGAGCTACCCGTTCCCAGGTGCTCCCCTTAATGATCATCGTTTCAAACAGACTTTTTATTCAGTAGCGTCTGTGTTGTTAACCAGTTTAGCCAAACGGCCGATTTTACGACTTGCCGTAGCTTTGTGAATGACACCTTTTGTCGCTGCCTTATCGATGTATGGAATGGCTTTTCCCAAGATATCCTTAGCGACTTCCATGTCACCTTCTGCAATGGCAATACGTAGCTTTTTTACATAACTACGCATGGTGGAGCGAATATGAGTGTTGCGAGCATTGCGGATTTTGTTTTGACGATTACGTTTCTCTGCTTGTTTGTGATTTGCCACTTTTATTTCCTCCGGAACTGTTTCCTGTGTGTATTATTGTTGAAGCGTCAGTTTTATACCATTCGTCAAAGACTCAGTCAAGATAAAAAGATTCCAATCTGTAAAAAAATATCTATAAATATAAGCATGTTATGGGTTAACGATAAGGGATTAATGGAAAATAATACAACATTCCGGGCAAAATACTGTGTCTGTAGCTAACAACGAAAAGAAACAGATTACCAGGGCCACCGGTGTGCTTACCGTGGCGACCCTGATCAGTCGTGTCGCTGGCCTGGTTCGGGACATGGTTGTTGCTGCTGTCTTCGGTGCCGGTTTGGTTACGGATGCTTTTTTTGTCGCATTCACGATCCCCAATTTATTGCGGAGATTCTTCGCAGAAGGCTCGCTTACTGCCGCATTTATACCAACGTTTACCGATGTTTTGCAACAGGAAGGAACTGCCGAGGCGCGCCGGGTGGTACGTATCTGTTGGACTCTTTTGTTGTTGGTGTTAGCGTGTGTGACGTTGATTGGCATTCTCTCCTCTCCCTGGCTGGTCAAAGTCATCGGCTATGGTTTTTCCGGCAGTGAAGGTAAGTTGGCTCTGACGGACCTTCTCAACAGACTGATGTTCCCCTACATTTTCTTTGTCAGTCTGGTGGCTCTCTTTGCAGGTGTTTTAAACGTATCCGGACACTTCCTCTTGCCAGCTCTGTCGCCAGTTATGCTCAATCTGGCCATGATCGGCTCAGCGCTTGTCATTGCGCCAAGGATGGAACAGCCGATTATCGCATTGGCCTTCGGTGTACTGATTGGCGGTGCTCTCCAGTTTGCCATGCAGATCCCGGTGCTTTATCGCTTTGGCTACGATTTGCGTCTTGATTTCAATTTTCGTCATACCGCTGTCGTCAAGATGGCTAAACTCATGGTTCCGGGGATTCTCGGCGTTGCCATTTATCAGATTAACGTGGTCGTTACGCGCCTGCTTGCCTCTTTCCTGCAAGAGGGGAGCGTCTCCTGGCTTTATTATGGCCAGCGGCTCTTTGAGTTCCCGCAAGGTGTCTTTGTCGTCTCTCTTGCTCAAGCTCTTTTACCAGCGATGAGTCGTCAGGCTGCTGCTGAAGATAAAGACGGTTTTCGCGAATCACTACGCTTTGCTTTGGTTCTGATCCTGTTGGTCACAATCCCGGCGACTCTGGGTCTGGTCCTCTGTAATCAAGCCGTTTACAGCCTGTTTTTTATGCGTGGAAATTTCACCTCCTTTGACGTCACTCAGGCCGGGTTGGCGCTGGCCTGGTATGCTCCAGCTCTTCTCTTTGTCGGTATCAGCAGGATTGTTGTGCCTTCTTTTTACGCAATGAAAGATACTCGTACTCCGGTTCTGGTCTCTTTCTGGACGCTTGTGGTTAATGTTGTAGCGGGTCTTTTATTGATGCAATCGATGGGACATGCAGGACTGGCGCTTGCCTTAACAATCGCCTCTGTTTTTAATGCCGTGGCTTTGACCTTTCTGCTTTCCAGGCGCCTTGGTAATCTCCATTTGTCAGAAATCTTCCGTCCTGTTGTACGCATGATTCCCGGCCTATGTTTTATGACCATTGTTGTTGCTCTGATGATTGGCCAGGTTGATTGGCTGACCGCGGGACCATTTTGGTCGCGCTTTCTTTTACTGGGGTCTGCTGTTGTCTGTGGTTGTCTGGTGTATGTCGTCAGTCTCTGGCTCTTTGGTGTCAAAGAGATACAGCAGGCTTGGGCAATCTTTGCGAAGAGACTCTCTTTACCTTATCGGGAGGGCTGAGAAATGGCAGATCAACTGTGGGATATGCTATCGTTAGATTATGGAACTTTGGCCGTTGTTGTGAGGAAAGGTCAATTAATCAGAATTTGTTTCGAATCTTCACCTGTTGCTGCCATTGTTTCAATTAAAAGGTTTCATCCTGAGGCAGAACAATCCTCTCAACCATTGACCCGGGAAGTCTTAAAGCAACTGACAGAATACTTTAACGGCCAGCGCCATAACTTCGATGTACCCCTGGCAAATGATTCAATGACTCCATTTACATGCGCGATTCAGCAGGAGTTGATCAAGGTACCCTATGGTTCGGTTATTTCTTATGGTGATTTGGCAGCGCTGGCAGGCTTTCCCAAGGCTGCCAGAGCCGTTGGCGGGGTTATGTCGTCGAATCCTTTTCCATTGATCGTACCGTGCCATCGTGTTGTGAATGCTGACGGTCGTATCGGTCACTATTCAGCAGCTAACGGTTCTAAAACCAAATCGTGGTTGATTAAATTTGAAAGAGATAACTCCAGGTAGTTGACGTTTCTTTTATCTCTTCAGCCATTGCCGCTCTGATAAAAATGGTAACGCATCCTATGCGACATTTCTTCATCATTCTTCTTTTCGTTCTCTCTCTCTTTCTCTTGAATGCCTGCAGCGATAGTGATTATCTTTTGCAATGCGCAAAGGGCCAGTGGGACATGATGTCGCGGGCTAAGCCTATCGAAGACATCCTTGCGCAGGAAACCGAATCACAGAATGTTCGCAATCAACTTTCTAAAATCGTGCGAATACAAGAATTTGCCGTCAACTCACTTTCTTTGCCGGATTCTGGCAGCTATCGAAAATACGCTGATCTTGAACGTCCCTACGCAGTCTGGAATCTGGTTGCTGCACCAGAGCTATCTCTTGAATTACAGCAATGGTGTTTCCCGATTGCCGGCTGTGTGACCTATCGTGGATATTTTGATGAAGTGTCAGCTCGCAACATGGCTGCGAATTTCACAGAAAAAGGTTTTGACGTGTATGTGTATGGAGTAAAGGCTTATTCTACGCTGAATTGGTTTGATGACCCTGTTTTGAATACTTTCCTTACTAATGATGACTCCCATCTGGCAGCACTCCTCTTTCACGAAATGTCTCACCAGATTGTTTATGTTCAAAATGACACAGCATTCAATGAATCTTTTGCCAAGACGGTGGAAACAGAAGGTCTGCGTCGATGGCTGAAAGAATCAGCTTCAACGGATCTATGGCAGCAATGCTTACAGCGCGAGGATCAATCTGCTGATTTTCATAATTTGCTTGCAACTGTCCGGAAAGATTTAAACGTGGTTTATGCCTCTGAACTTGAGAATGCCCAGAAGCTTTTAGCGAAAGAGGAAATCATTGCCAAGGCTTTTGCGGAATATGAGCATCTGAAGCAAGGGTGGGGTGGTTATGATGGTTTTGATCGCTGGATGGAAGGTGGATTGAACAACGCGCGTTTGTCTTCCATGGCGACTTATTATGAGCAGGTTCCGGCTTTTCAGAATTTGCTGCGTCAAGTTGATTATGACCTGAATAAGTTTTATACAAAAGTGAAAGCTCTTGCTTCTCTCCCCAAAAATGAGCGTCTTGCCAAGTTAAAATCTTTACTGCCAAGCTTTTCAGTGTCTAACCTCCGAACAGAACAATGAAAAGATTACCGTGATGAACATGATAAACATGATCAATGGGAGTTAAACCCTTAAAACATCCCGTTCATCATGTGCATCATGGTTAAACAGATTTTCAATGTTTACAGTTGGTAACTTACCTTGAATTCAATACTCTGACAGGTATAATGACAATTATTACCAATCAGGGGATAGCATCTCAAGGGGGGATCTATGCTTGGAGCAATTGCAGGCGATATTATCGGCTCGAGATTTGAGCACGCCAGGATCAAAAGCAAGGACTTCGAATTATTCAACCGTCAAAGTGTTTTCACAGACGATACGGTTCTTACTATCGCCGTAGCCGACAGTCTTCTCCATAAAATTCCTTATCATAAAAATTTCCGTGAATATTTCCACGACTACCCCAACGCTGGTTATGGTGGCCGATTCAGACGCTGGGCCAGGTCTCCTCAACCTGTACCCTATGGCAGTTTTGGCAACGGATCTGCCATGAGGGTCAGTCCAATAGCCTGGTATTATGATTCTTTGGATGATGTCCTTGAAGAAGCGTTACATAGTGCCGAAAGCACTCACAATCACCCAGAAGGAATTAAAGGTGCTCAAGCAGTTGCGGCCGCGATTTATCTGGCACGAAATGGTTCCAGTAAGAGTGCAATCAAGTCTTATGTAGAAGAGCAGTTCTGCTACGATCTTTCTGCAAGTGTCGATGTGATCCGTGAAAATTATGGCTTTGAAGTCTCCTGCCAGAAATCGGTGCCG
The DNA here is from genome assembly GCA_024636155.1 of Deltaproteobacteria bacterium. GTDB lineage: Bacteria > Desulfobacterota > Desulfuromonadia > Desulfuromonadales > BM103 > M0040. Next base: position 16,942 of record JAGXHM010000117.1, on the reverse strand, counting down.
CAGGCGATTATTTCATTTCTTGAATCGACTGATTTTGAAGATGCGGTGCGTAATGCCGTTTCTTTAGGTGGGGACAGTGATACTTTGGCTTGTATCGCTGGAGGTATTGCTGAGGCTTTTTATGGAGGGGTTCCGCAAGAGATTGCAGAGGAAACGATTAAAAGTTTAGATAGGCGTTTGAAAAAGGTTCTGTCTGAATTTGAAGGTAGATTGAGGATCTCGTGATTTTGGATCCAGATGCTTTTTAATAAGGTCTGACATGGTGTGAGCTAACGGTCTTTCAATCCTTATAACAGCAAAGCCTCATGAGGCGAGTTGATCTTGTCTCATGAGGCTTTAGATGAAATTACTGGCCCCAGGCCAGAAATTCTGCAACCCAACCCTTCTTACCTTCAGCAGTTTGAATCTCGAGCCACTTCTCTTCCTGAGATATTAATCGACACGTATCACCTTTGGATAATTGAAAGATTACTGGATGGCTTGTGCCTGGGCCTTGACGTACGTTAGCACGGTTGCCTGTAATGACAACTCCGGAGGTGTCACTAAGCAAGGATCGGTGTACCCAACCAGTGCGACCACGATAATCGTTAACTTTGTAGTACTCTTGCCCTTTTTCTAGAACCTTAAGGGGTGCGTAGGGTGACAACCCGGTAATGACTTTCGAAGCCATGGCATTTGGTGCAGAGCGCATCTCTGTACCTGAAAAAGACACGGTCATGACCTCCGCCAGAACCATGCTGGGTAATAGAAGAGAAACAACCAATAAGACCAATAATTTTAGACGCATACAACTCCTCCTGAGATTTTGTTAATCTATGCTAGACACTGAAGGTTCACTTGTCTATAGAAAATTTAATGCAAATCCTGTTTTTGTTTCATTGCGTTGATATGAAATGACGCTTTTCTTGATATATCGGCGGATATCCCTTCGCTTTCCAGCAAAGTCTTGAGATGAGTTCTGGCGGTATCATAGTCGTTGTCAATGAGGGCAAATTCTGCGGCTTCCAGAAGGTGCTCTGGTTGTTTGTCCCGTTTATGCAATATCAGATGGGTCTCGATTAATTCACTGCGGATTTCTGAGTACCTTGCTGAGAGATTCTCCAATTTAAGGCGTGCTTGATTGGTTTCCAACATGACTTTAAGAATTTTTCTGTCAGCTTCTAGCCCTTTATCGAAGAATATCCCCAGAACATCTCGTGCTGCTTCAGGGTCATTAATGTAAAGCTCCATGCTTGCGAGACTGTCGTAGGTGAAAAGGTGCTTCGGGTGCTGTTCAAGGACTTTTATGAACTCGGTTCTTGCTTCGTCGTAAAACGTCTTATTGGCAAGCATCACCGCATACATGCTCCACACTGTTGGGTTTTCGGGATTCTGTTGGTGGGTGAGGCGGGTCAACTCCAGAGGCTCAGCCCAAAGCAAATTCCGGCTGACGGTTGTCGGCAGGAAGATGCAGATAAGAATGATTAAGAAGCCTTTTTGGAGTTTTTGAGCCGAGCTTTTTTTAAAAGAATGGGGGAGAGCGAGTGCAATACAAAGGAATGCCGAGGGAAGATATAAATATCGTTCAGCATAAGGTGTCCAAGCAATATGCAAAAGAGCATTTAAAAGGGCTGGAAAAATGGTCAATGCAATCAGTAGAGTCATTCCCATTAGATAATTTCTCGTCAGAACCAAAAGCAAGAACAGGATGACTGCCATAATGCCGAACCAGAAATAATTGGGATGGACCTGGTCTATTGCTAGACTCAGTGGTTGGGGAATAAAAAGTTTTTTAACATAAAAGCCGAAATCTGTGATGATTTGTTTGGCGACGGTGAAGGGAAACTGGTACGCCTCTACGTCGGTTACCTTGGAAATCCCCTTGTCAACGTATCTGAAAGAAGCCGTCCGCAGGGAGAAGTATGATATCCCACCAAGTAAAATTGGCAAGATGGCGGTAAAGCGCCACGACCAACTCATGGAAGATTGCGAAGAAGGTTGCCTCGCCTTGTAAAACAAGAGAAATAAGGTGACCGCTGGAAAGCTGAAGAATGCGACTTCCTTGGACATGCTGCCAAGGATCATGAACAGGGACGCTAGCCATAAGCGTGACTGTTTTAGGTCTTGCATGGATAGCAGCAATAGATGCGTTGCAAGCAGAACAAATAAGGCTGCCAAGGGGTCGGTGCGCCCAGCTATCCAGTTTACTGACTCGGTGTTGATGGGATGAACTAAAAATAAAATAGCTGCAGTAAGGGGGAGCGCGCGGATCACATCTTTGCGAAGTGGGTAGAAAATGCGAACATTCAGATAAACCAGGATTGCATTAACGACATGAAGCAGGATATTCACAAGATGCATAACCCCAGGGTGCATATCCCAAAGGATTAAATCAGTGACATAACTAAGCATTAAAACCGGTCGATAATAAGTGCTCCCACTTCCATAGACAAATGACTCTAGAAATGACCTGTTAATGAGATGTTTGGCCTGCGCAATAACGTCGCCATCATCAAGAACAAAAGTTCCCGTATGCAAAACGGGGAAATAGAGTGCCAGGCCGAGGATCAGGATGATTGGTGCAACGAATCGTTCACGCATTGTATATCTGGTGGTTGTCGTGATTAGCTAGAGGCGAGAGGCTTGTGCTGAACGTCGCATTTCCTGGAGTCGATCCAGGTTCTCCTGGGCGCGCACGTAGTGGCTTGGACTGAGTTGCAGGGATTTACGGAGAGCTTGCTCTGATTCATCAAAAAGCCCTTGAGTCATGAGTAGATAGCCAATGTTATTATAAGCCTCTGCTTCGCCAAGGGTTACCTTGAAAAGTTTTAAGGCACTCCCTTGGTCTCCGCTTAAGAGGTAAGCCGAGGCAAGATTGTTTTTGATACGGGAGTTGTCTCTGTCGAGTTCAAGTGCTTGCAAGAAGGAGAGTATGGCCTCGTGATATTCTCCCCGTACCATGTAGTTCAGCCCAAGGTTGTTGTGGCTTGCAGCCTGATCAGGACTTTTCTCTGTAATTTCAAGGTAAAGAGGCCCTGAAAGGTTCTCTTTGCCCATGAGGTCGTAAATTATGGCAAGTTCTTTGATGACGGTTATGTCTTCTGGTGCAACAACCATTGCCTCGTTGACTTTTTTAATGGCAGCATTCAGTTTCCCTTCAGAACGTAATGCTTGAGCTTCACCGACTAAGGCTGGCACATAGTCAGGTTTTAGTCCTCTCGCTTTGGAAAAATTAATCAGAGCACCACTATAGTTTCCTCTAAGCATCTCTGTTCGACCAAGACCAATGTAAGCATCAACGATTGTCGGATCTTTGTCGATTGCGGCGACGAAATGCAATTCTGCAATTTTAAGGTTAAGGTTCGCAAGATAGACAAAGCCAAAAGTGACAAGGTCCGGTGCGGACTTTTTTTGCAGTGAGGAAATGTTGTCTTTTGATGACATCGCCTGAAGAGTTGATGCATCATCGGTCACATAACTGACTTTTCGAACTGATTCGGTGCATCCACAAAGCGTAATAATCAATGCACTGAATAGCAAAGTCAGAACAGTACTCTTTGATTGGGCGAGCCAAGAAGAACCGTCTTGCATGTTTAATCTCCTGAGGTTATGAAAGAAGGCCATTAGCCGCCACCGCGGAGAGCGGGTATGAGGTATTTGATAATTTTGAGAGCTCCTGGACCAACAAGTACAACGAAAATAGATGGGAAAATGAACAAAACCAGCGGGAACACCATTTTGACAGCAGACTTAGCTGCCGTTGCTTCAGCAATCTGACGACGTTTGATGCGCATGGAGTCAGCGTGTACACGAAGCGCCTTTGCCAGGCTGGTGCCGAAACGGCTGGTTTGAGACAATACCGTCGTGAGGCTGTTCATCTGAGAGACACCGATGCGCATGTTCATGTTTTTGAAAGCAACGTCGCGTGATACACCCGCCCTGACTTCCAGGGTTGTTAAGGTGAACTCTTCACTCAAGGGTTTGCAAAGAGGGCGCATCTCATCACCGACGCGTTTGAAAGTCATGTCAAGGCCAAGGCCTGCCTCAACGCAGACCACCATGAGATCCAAAGCGTCAGGCAAACCTTTCACAATTTTTTCCTGACGGGTTTTAGTCATTAGAAAAACCCAGAGGCTGGGTGTGAAAAACCCGAGAATAATCAATGCAACAATAGAAATAATCACCTGTGTCTGAAAGTTGTAGACCATTCGTGTAAAGATGAAAATGCTGACATAAATCAGTGGGCAGATGATTTTCGCGGCAAGATAGTTGTAAATGGCTTGATTGGAACGGTATCCCGCCTTAACAAGCTTCAGCTGCATTTTCTGCCTGACACTTCTTTTATCTATGGATGACAACTTGTGTAACGGTTTGGAGATTCTGGCTGCCAAGGTGTCTTGCTTCTGACCAAGAAGTCTGTCGGGTGCCTGATTTGCCTTTGCTTCTGCTTCATTGCCGACGAGCTTGCCGAGACGTTCTTTGGCTTGACTTTGTCGTCCTCTAATAATAAATGCAATGGCGAGAATCATGATGAATATAGCCATGAACATGAGGAGAAGAATGCTGTAATAGTCAGCGTTCTCGAGAAGTTTATAGTAAATGTTTTTGATTGTTTGCATGTGACCCTCTAGATATCAATGTCGACAATGCGCTTAATGACATAAGCGCCAACAATCTGTAAAATAACTGCGCCATAGATCATGTAATGTCCCATCTTCTCAGTCCATAACAGCGAGAGATAGTCATAATTGGTTACATACATATACACAAACATAACAATTGGTAGCCCGATCAAGACGATCGCCGACAAGCGGCCCTCTGCAGTCAGAGCAGCAACGTGATCTTTAAACTGAATGCGTTCCCTGATCAGGCGGCTGATGTTATCGAGAATCTCTCCAATATTACCGCCAGTTTCTTTTTGCACCAGAATTGCGATGGAAAAAAACCTTAAGTCCGGGATAGGGACGCGTTCACAGAGGTTTTCCAGCGCTTCATCCATGGTCAAGCCAAGGTTGATCTCATCGACCGTTGCCGAAAACTCCGAACGGATCGGGTCTTCAGTCTCCTCGCCGATCATGGCAAGCCCAGCTGAAAGGGCATTGCCAGAGCGAACGGCTCGAGAAAGCAAGTCGAGAGCTTCCGGTAGTTGGTTGTGGAACTTCTTATAATAATCCATCTCGGCCAGTTTTAGAAAGACATAAGGGGCCAATATGCAAACAAGGGCTACTGCAACCGCCGCCAGTTTTTGTGGAAGGTAGAGATATCCAATCCCGAAACCGATCATTCCAAGAGTCATACTCAGCAGAACGAACAGAGTGGCATTGATTGGGATTTTGGTCTTGATCAGCAAGTTGTCAAGATTGCTCAGCCGCGGGATGTTGAAAATAAATCGTTCGAAAGCCCCGACTTCTTTGAGGACTCCCTTGCGATATCTGGCAAGTTTCTCCTGGCCATGTTTGCCGCCTGCAGAGATGTACATTAGCCGTTTTTTGATTTTGCGTTTTTCAATAAAACGGCTTTCGGCCCAAGCCAGGTAAACAACCTGGATAATGGCTACTGTGAAAATAAAGACCGCAATGTAAAGGGAGATTGAAATCATATTAATGAGCTCTCCGAAGTCAGCCTACATAGCTTGAGAATAAACTTTCAGGAACTTCAATGCCGGCCATTTCTAGACGTTCAGTGAATTTTGGTCTGATCCCGGTTGAGCGATGCTGGCCGATAACTTTCCCATCCTTGTCAATACCTTTACGTTCAAAGACAAAAATCTCCTGAAGGGTAATGACATCACCCTCCATGCCGACGACCTCCGCGACTGAAGTAACTTTACGACTGCCATCAGTCATGCGTGAAGATTGGATAACAAGGTCCAGAGCTGAGGAGACCATAAAGCGCATGGCCTTCTCTGGCAAATTGACACCGGTCATCAAAATCATCGATTCGAGGCGGGTCAGTGAATCGCGTGGGCTGTTGGAGTGGATGGTTGTCAGTGAGCCATCGTGGCCGGTGTTCATGGCCTGTAACATATCGAAAGCCTCGGCGCCACGCACCTCGCCAACAACGATCCTGTCAGGGCGCATACGCAAGGTATTACGTACCAGGTCGCGTGAGGTCACCTGACCAGTTCCCTCGACACTTGGTGGCCTGGTTTCCAGACGGATAACATGGGGCTGTTGCAGTTGCAACTCCGCCGAATCCTCAATCGTGATGATCCGCTCATTGCCAGGAATGTTTGCTGAAAGGATATTCAGAAGAGTTGTTTTTCCGGCACCCGTTCCACCGGAAATCATGATGTTCAGTTTTGCCTTCACGCAGCCAGCCAGTAGTTGAGCGATTTCAGGCGTAAGTGTTTTGAAGTTTACCAGATCCTCCATTTTGAGGGGAACGACGGCAAATCGACGGATAGAAAGCATGGGACCGTCAATTGCCAGGGGTGGGATGATGGCATTGACACGAGACCCATCAGGCAGACGGGCATCGACCATTGGCGACGATTCATCAATGCGGCGGCCGATGCGTGAGATAATCCTGTCGATAATGTTGCGCAGGTGAACGTCATCGACAAAGCGAGATTTGGTTTTTTCGAGCAGGCCAAAACGCTCGACATAAATGTCTTTGTAGGTGTTAACCAAAACGTCGCTGACGGTTGGATCTTTGAAAAAAGGCTCCAGAGGTCCGAGGCCGGTCAACTCGTCAAGGATCTCATCAATAATATGTTTACGTTCCTCTTCGTTGAGGAGAGCTTTTTCATCTATAAGGTAATATTCGACAACATTTTCAATCTCAGCCCGGATCTCACCAGGCTCTAGGGTGTCAAGGGCGGCCAGATTGGCTTCTTCTACCAGACGACCATGAATTTTCCGTTTGACCTCATGATAAAAATTGGAATGTTCCGTTTTGGGCTCGTAGCTTGTGTCATCACCCGATCTTCCACCGAGCATATTTTTGATAGCCATGTGACCCCCTGAATGACTAAAGCAGTGAATGGCTAAATAACTTTACCGAAAGTGCCTCTGACACCCCTGAAATCGGGGTCATCCAGAATGCCTTGGATCTTTTTGATAAACTCGACCACGTTCTTTGAGAAGGGTGACCCAGGTGAAAGTTTGATCAACGGTACACCGCGGTTGATCGATGAAACGATATCAGAGAAATCGTTGGGGATTAGCCAGTAGACTGGCTTGTCGAAGTTTTTCTCGACCTCAGCTAAAGAGAGAGCCCCCCCTTTGATAAAACGATTAATGATGATTTCAATTTTTTCCAGGCTGATACCAAACTTTCTGATCAGTTTACAGAGCCGTACCGTGTTGCGAATTGATGGTACGGACATGTCTGTGACAACAAACACCTTATCCGAATGTTTAAAGGCTTCGACACTGCAATCGTTGATATGCATGGCGCCACAGTCGAGGACAACATGGTCATAAAGTTTCCTGGTGAGATTGAGAATGCTGGCTATATGTTCGCTATTAATGTCCTCACTATCTTCCGGGTTGAGTGGAGCAGACAAGAAGTTGATACCTGTCGAGTGACCGGACATCACGCCGCGTAGTAAAGAAACGTCGAGGCGGTGCATATTTGCACAGATATCCATGATTGTGTTTTGTGGCACAATGTCGAGTAACACCGAGGCATCGCCCGATTGAAATGACATGTCAACAAGAGCAACAGCCGTCTTTTTGTCGATGGAAAGTGCCGCTGCTGTATTGACAGCCAGAACGGTTGATCCGACCCCACCTTTAGCACTTATAAAACTGTAAATGCGTCCTTGGGCCAAGCGCCCGGCGTTGGCCAGCTTTGCCCTGACCTCATCTATGGCGTTGTGCAGGATCTCCTCTAAAACCGGTTCCACCAGGAATTCGGATGCTCCCGCCTTCATGGCAGCAATGATATGCTGGTGATCTTTGCTGTCGGAAACAACAAACAGGGTAACTTGTGGAAAATGACTCTTGATTGTTTTGAGTCTGGTGAACAGATCCCCAGTTTCAGGGCTGTCGTCAATCATAATAATGTCGGGTATGGTCTTAACCGACATGGCGCCCTTCTCGGCGTGATTGCTTGGCCATTGCAGGAGATTGACACCTTTCAGATGTTTGGTTAACCCTGTTAAGGCTTTTGCACGATCTGGTTTGGCTATTTGAATTGCAACAATCAGCTCTTTTGCCATTTATCAACACCCTCTGTGTGAAATTATTAAATTGAATATTTCTGTTAATAAATACTAGCTTTCATTTACATATTTTCAATTGTAAATAATTTTTTTTGTGGGTAATTATACGAATTCGTTTTGTTTTTTAAGCATTCGTAAAAACACCCTAACGAATCGAGTAAGCAATTGCCGCATCATACTTGGCGTGTTTTTTGATGATCCAATGTCCAGATACTTTGGGTGGGTAACTTGAGACAGCTGGTCCTTCTGACCCGTTAAGAATGAACTACCCAGATCAAAAGAATCAACACATTTATCAAAGCCCGGCTCTATCTCTTACTTCATTAAATTATCAATTGCTACCTGGAGACGCTGTGTCGACAGTCTCCTGGGTGAATCCTTCACCGAACGAGCTTTGATACAAGCCCATGGTCGGTTCGGCATGAATCCCGTCCATGTCATCCACTGTTTTGTCGGCATGGACGTAATCTTTGTGCACGATCATCCGATCATAGGCATCCATAGAGGCTATCCCGTATTCATTGTCAGCGTAGTATGCTTCATGGGCACAGCCCGACAGAACAACAGCAGCAACGAATAGTAACGTCAAATATTTCATGATAGAGATCCCTCCTCAGTTATTGATTTGTTTCCGTGTGGCCGAAATCACCTTCCATCCCGCCGCCGTCAATGGCGGTCTCTGTGACAAAACTATGCTGGGAGAGGATGGAGGGATCTTCCGCAGTGCGTTGCCCTTCGAGTCGGCCTTCCAGGTAGAACTCAAGACGGTTTGGTGGCTTGAGAAATTCTCCCGGGAAACTGATGTCCCCCTCACGGACCGGTTTTACAATATGCGGGGTGACAGCGATCAACAGGTCTGTTTTCCTCTGCTGGTAGCTGCTACTACGGAACAATGTGCCAAGGATCGGGATGTCGCCCAGCATCGGTACTTTTGATACAATTTCACGAAGATTATCCTGAAGGAGTCCTGCCAAAACCAGGGTTTGACCATCACGGAGCCTGACGGTTGTGTTGAGCTTACGGGAGGAGAGTACCGGTGCTGGCCCGGTCGATGTTTCCACCAATTCGGTAATTTCGCTTACACTTGGACTGACCCGCAAGGTCACCATGCCGTCGCTGCCGATAATCGGCGTAAACTTGAGGCCGACGCCAAACTCCTTAAAGGCGACATTTACTCTTCCGTCATCAATACTCTGGTAAGGAAACTCACCACCCGCCAGAAAACTTGCTTCCTGACCGCTTTGGGTCACCAGACGAGGCTCAGCAAGGAGTCTGGCCAAACTCTCTTCTTCGAGAAATTGCATTGCCAGAGAGAAGTTGTCAATATTCAGGAATATGTTCGCGGTGTCAGCGAGGCCCGCTAAGTTAACGAAGAGGTCTCCAGCAAGGTTCGGGAGAGAAGGGGAGCCACCAGCACCAATACCCCCCAGCGGGCTAACACCAACCGCTCCACCTAAATTATTTTTAAACTTGCCCTGTTTGAAAGCAGCCTGTAGATCGCGACCGGAGTTCCTGTTTACTTCGGCAAACTTAACTTCCAACATAACTTGTTGTGGCCCGCCAATTTTCATCAGATTGATGATCTGTGGGCTGGAGGTTCCGGTGCTCGCCTCGCCACCGTCACCGCCGGTTTTGGCCGAGATAATCTGTTCCTGGGCAATGACCGTGGCCAGCTCATCTTTCGCGGCAGTTTTCTTGACATTGTCTTCGACTTTGATCGGCCTCGGCCCACTCCCTGTCGGGGTTGTCAAAACCTGGTTGGCTACACGAAGAACCTGTTCGATAATCTCTGCTCCTGTGACTGTACCGCCCAGAATGACTCCGTTGTTATTAGAATAAATTTTGATGTCCTGGTTGGGGAAGAGTTGGTAAATACGTCTTTTCAACAGGCTGACATCGGGCGAAACAAAGACGTTAAGAGTCGTTGTGTTCCCCTTGTCATCACGCAACAGGATTTTTGATTGTCCCATCTTTCTGCCAACCAGGACGATTTCGTTTTTAGCAATCACGTCAATGTGAACCATTGTGGGGTCGCCTACAATGATCCTTTTCAGAGGGTGATGCTCGGAAACATAACTTTTGGTATCACCTGACGAGAGCTCTATGCTGTCTTCCCACCCCTGGGCGACAGCTATGCTGACTATTGAGACCGTTAAAGCGAGAGCCAATAGCAGTAGTCGAATTGCATAATGGGGTGTTGGTGTCATGTCCGCCTCCCTTGATATATCAATCTAGTTTTGGTTTTTCAGCTTTACTGTTTCAACTGACTGGGTCCCTTTGATCACAACAATATCGTATGTAGGGATTTTGGGGGTTACAGGCCGTGGCTTGTAAACGCGCTTCTTTACGGAAACTTTAACTGGCTCGGGCTTGGGAGGCTCTGTCATGTCTTCAGCCGGGTTCAATAAGGCCAAGGTCATCGGGCCCATGAGTACTGTTTCTGATAGCTTTAATACTTGTTTTGGTGAGAGCTCCAGTGTCACGGTGCTTACCACCTTGGCTTTTCCCTCTTCTACGAACGTCTGTTGTGCAATAGCAAGGACCTCGACTCGCTTGAGTACTGTCTGTGCCACATTATTCTGCACGGAAATGATGTCGACAAAAGTGTTGGGTAAAACGAAACCAGCAACACCGATAACCTCATTAACTTTAATGGCCATGGCACGCATTCCGGGTTCGATACTGGCAACCAGCCCAGCCCCTGAACCTGGAGCCGCTAACTCTGCTGCAACAATAGGTACACCTGCAACAACTCTGGTCACAGTGACACGATCCTTGACATCTTCAATTTTGGTGAAAGAGCCTTGGGGTGCGTTGGCCTTTGGCCAGTCGGTGAGTAGGAGGGTCTGCTCGTTCAGTAGGGTGCCAATGTCAAGATTTTGAGCTGCGACAACAATCTTTGTCAACGGCATCTGTTCCTGAACAATGACTTGTTTTTCATCCGAGACTTGAGTGCTTAGCCATTGATTGGCAAGGATGACGGCAACAATGCCGAAGATGACGGCTACAGCCAGGGCAATCAGCGTGCCATATTGTTTCATGGTGAACCTCCTTGGATGAAATCCAAAATGAGCACTGAACTCAACGAACTATTTTTATTCATATAATGTTTATCTCAAGGCTTACTTAAAAATGGATGGCGCAGGAACACTCTTCTTGAATTGCCAACGAATGAATCACAAAGTATGTGAACGAACGACTGATAACGAAAAAAATGTTGGGGCAGGCATAACCCCCCTCACCGTTCCACAATGGTTTTTCTTGTGTGCTAAGTCTTTCGTTCTGTTAACGAGAAGAGTTCTCCTCTAACCCATTGGAACTATTGTACCAGACTTAAAAGAAACTTCTTTTCTGAAACGAAAATTTTTTAAAATTGACGTTGTCCACAAGGAATAGTGCCAAAGAAAACTAAGTTTGTTATTTTGGGATGCCTGATTTTTTTACTGAGAGTGTCAGGGGGCGACTGGATTGCATGCTGCCCTGTGAACGTAACGAAAGGAATAAAGTACATCATTCGTTCCTTCAGTTTTTAAAGTATGCTTCCCCAGTAAACAAAGCTGTAATAGCCAAGAGCAATTGCGGCGGAATATGGGAACCGCATTGCGCTCTTACGTGCACCGGATTTCTTCGGAAGTATGTCGTGAGTTTTATGAGTAAGAGCCGAGGCGCAAGCTGAGAGCCAGCCTTCTCGAATGGAACTCCTGATGTCCGTTTGATAGAGGAGGTGGATTAGAGCAAATCCTCCGCCGAAAAAAGCCATGTAGATAAATACATGCAATAGATCGTAGGGTCCAATCAGTGCGCCGAGAGCGCCGAGAGCTTTGACGTCCCCTGCGCCCATTCCACCCATGAGATAGGGGAGGAGCAACAGTCCGATGCCGAGCCCCAGTCCAGAGAGGCTTAAGAGGAAACCCTGCATGCCCAGGGTCATGGCGCTAATGATAAAGCCTGCAATAAGCAGGCAGGCATTGAGAAGATTGGGGATCTTGGATTTGAAAGTGTCTGTCGTGCAGGCAAGCGTAAAATAAGCTGAGGCGACAACAATGGAAAGATCATCTCTGTACATGATCAGGAAATATGCCGAAACTGCTACCGCAATCAAACCAGTTATGTGGCTTGGTGTAATTTCGACTTTTCCTTTTTCCAATGCTGTCGCCTTATTTGAACTTAAGTGAGCTTTGCTTGGTCTTGAGTACCGTTACCGGTTAAGAGTTGTTGCTACAGTGTTAAACGCATCTTCAACCTCACTACCAAGGAACGTAATGGTCGCCAAACAAACGACGATGATCAGAACGATCATGACCGCGTATTCAACTGCGGTTGCGCCTTCTTCTTCCTGGATGAACTTTTTGAACCACTTTTGAATTTTCATTTTCTTTTCCTCCTTGCTTGGTTAAGTTTTCCTGCTGTTAACTTTTCCCATGGTTAAACGTAGATTACCGCCGTTTTTTTTTCTGTCAACGTTGAATTTCTCTGAGTCAGGTATAATTCCGTTAAATTCTAACTGACTGTATACGGCTATCTATCTAAAGTTATATCTGAGCGTAATGCTCTTTGGGCTCTTGGACGTTTGTGTACAGTAAATATGCAGCTATGATTGACGTTGCTTTATTTATGGGCACAATCCTTGGTCACTGCATTACTTGCTTTCACTTACTTCTATTTTTTTACTCTTTAAATTTGTTTAAAATCAAAGGGTTATTCAATGTTGTTTGTATCTTTCAAATTTAGGCAAGCAATTTGCTATAGTTAGATCTCACGTCAAAGATAGGCTTTTGAGCGTTGTTCTGCAAAAGGGGCGGCCGACATTAAATCGATAGAGGAGTACCAATTATGAGGAAAGTCGAAGCAATCATTAAGCCTTTCAAGCTGGATGAAGTGAAGGAGGCCTTGAATGAGATCGGTATCCAGGGGATCACGGTCAGTGAAGTTAAAGGTTTTGGCCGTCAGAAAGGTCACACGGAACTGTATCGTGGTGCAGAGTATGTGGTCGATTTTATCCCCAAGATAAAAATGGAAATTATTGTAGCAGATGAAATGGCTGCCAAGGTTGTTGAGGTGATTGGTGAAGCCGCAAAAACCGGTCGTATCGGTGATGGTAAAATCTTTGTAACTCAGGTTGATGAAGTCGTCCGTATCCGCACAGGTGAAACGGGTGATGACGCTCTTTAAAAATCGGTTCCGTAATCTCAAAAAAGGTTAAAACCGGACAATTATCAACTACAGAGTACACTGAGAAAGTCATAAAGACTTTACACCTAGACCCTGTTTCTCTCTGTGCTCTCTGTGACTCTGTGGTAAGTTTTTCTTTTGGTTTTAGACTCGCTAAAAGTTTTACATTGTCCAATTACTTGAAAACTGTAAAAGACATTTCCTAAAGGAGAAGTGAAAACAATGACACCACAAGAAGTAGTCAAATTTGCTAAGGACAACAATTGCAAGATGGTCGATTACAAATTTCTCGACTTTGTCGGTATCTGGCAGCATTTTGCCACCCCTCTCGCAGAATTCAGTGAAGACACATTTGAAGAGGGCATCGGATTTGACGGTTCCTCGATTCGTGGCTGGCAGCCGATTCACAACTCGGACATGCTGATTATGCCCGATTCGACGACAGCCAAGGTCGATCCTTTTGTCAAGGTTGCAACCCTCAGCCTGATTTGCAACATTATCGATCCGATCACCAAGGAAGGTTACACCCGTGATCCTCGCTTCATCGCACAGAAAGCTGAAGCCTACCTCAAGTCCACCGGCCTTGCTGATACAGCATACTTCGGGCCCGAGCCAGAATTTTTCATCTTTGACGACGTCCGCTATTCTTCCAGTGCTAATGAATCTTTCTACTCGGTCGATTCGATTGAGGGCACATGGAACACCGGCCGTGAAGAGTTCCCGAATCTTGGCTACAAACCGCGCCACAAGGAAGGCTACTTTCCCTGTGCACCAACCGACTCCCTGGTTGACCTTCGCAACGAAATGGTCGAAGTTTTGCAGAGCGTCGGCATGACCATCGAAGCTGTTCATCACGAAGTAGCTTCCGGCGGCCAGTGTGAAATCGATATGCGTTTTGACTCGCTGCTCAGCATGGGTGACACCCTTCAGTGGTTCAAGTACATCATCAAAAATGTCGCTGTTCAGAATGGCAAGACCGTCACCTTCATGCCGAAGCCAATCTTCGGCGACAACGGGTCCGGTATGCACTGCCATCAGTCACTCTGGAAGGACGGTACTAACCTGTTTGCAGGCGACGGCTACGGTGGCCTCTCCAAGATAGCCATGTACTACATCGGTGGTATCATGAAGCACGCCAAGGCTCTCTGTGCTTTCACCAACCCGACCACCAACTCCTACAAGCGTCTGGTACCTGGTTACGAAGCGCCGGTCAATTTGGCTTACTCGAACCGCAACCGTTCTGCTTCACTCCGTATCCCGGTTACCGACAATCCGAAGTCGAAGCGTGTTGAGTATCGTACACCTGATCCTAGTTGCAATGGTTACCTGGCTTTCGCAGCGCAGTTGATGGCTGGTCTTGATGGAATTGAGAACAAAATCGATCCGGGCGATCCGCTTGACAAGGACATCTACGGTCTCTCACCTGAAGAGCTCAAAGACATTCCAAGTGTCGCTGGTACCCTGAACGAAGCCCTCGACTGCCTGGAAGCAGATCACGACTTCTTGCTCAAAGGTGATGTCTTTACCAAAGATGTCATCGACATGTGGGTCTCCTACAAGCGCGAAGCCGAAGTCGACGTGACGCGTATGCGCCCGACTCCAGTCGAGTTTGAGCTTTACTTCGACTGCTAAGTCGGCAACAGTCTTTAGCAAAGAGCAAGGGGCCACGGTAACGGGGCTATTGCTTAAACAGAAAGAAAAGACCTCCAGGCGGCTTATGTCTGGGGGTCTTTTTGTGTCAGGAGTCCTGCTTAAAGTTGACGGTAAAGACAATAGATAGAACACCGCCTCAATGTAGAAGGGAGCATGGAAAGTAATGCTGGCGAAGAAGACTATGAACAGACATGAGCGCAGAGCTCTTTACGAAGAATTCTGAACAGAAATGGGTGAGGGTAGAGAAAGGGGGCCGATTGAGTTGACGCTTCGCAACCGAGAATGTAGAGATAAGGCTGGCGTTGATCAATCCGGCTCATGTTGGTTGAAATACTCATCCAGCAATATTACTTGACCAGATTTGGAACCGTTCCTCTGATATTGCCAAAGGTTCCACCCCCACCTCGGCCCTCAACAACGATAAGATTACAATCGACAAGTACTTGGATGTTGTTTGACGGCGGTGGATTGGGAAAAAACACTTTAATTCTTGCAAAGCCTAAGATCTCTATGGCGGTATTAGGGTTCATGCAACTATCTGCATTGTCTTTATACACGGGAATCGTAGCGCTCCAAACGGTATCATCACCATCGCCATCACGGTATCTGAAGTAATCAAACAGGGCCAACATTGGCGCTGGTTTTTTTTCATTATCGAACACTGGCCCTGCATTGCCGTCATATCCATCAGGATTCGTCGTGTAGTCATAATCGGCGTCAAGATATCCACCGAGAAAAAGGCTTGCGATCGTACCCCCCTGAAATTCAAAATCAATCGGGACCGTAACTGAAGGTGTTACTTCAGCATCGGGTCCTTTGTTTATATCAAAATTGTTCTCCAGCCAAGTAGGTCCATTCGACAAGCTACCGCAACCTTGATCTCCTGCATGCTTGCAACCGGTGTCTCCTTGAATAAATCCTATGAGCTTGTCTTCCATCTTTGCGGCATTTATGGGATCTAAAAAATTGTGCCAGGCGGCACAGCTCTCTGTCGTTGGTGAAAACTCGATCAGGTCCGTGCAGCTATTTGGAAAGAGTCTTTCTGACAAGCCAAAAGGCAATATCAGTTCACCCTCGGCGACCGTTGAAGGGCCGCTAAGTGAAGCGACTGCCTCAGCGGTAACAGATGCTTCATCGATACCCAATATCCCCGCAAAGAATGTGGTTATTGGCGAGTTGGCGGTATTGTCTCTGCGAGCTTTAACATAAACCGCATCAGGTCCTACTAATGTAGGATTTACGAGCCCTGTGCTTTGGTTCCACATACCAATTATGATGTCTTGTCCAATTTCGTTTTTTGTATCATCGTTGACTATCGTAATAGACAGACCGGAAGCTTTGTTTTGTGAGGCAACGGCCATGACAACAGGTCCTGTTATTGCCGATTTTGTAAATGTGTACGTTGGCATGCTAGAGGTAGGAAGCGTGACATAAATTGCACCCAACTCTGCTGCCCCTGCCAAGGCTGCGGCATCGGCTACATTCTGCAATTCGTTCCTGGTGGTAGTAATGTGGCCAATGTCGATGGCCAGCGCGGCAACCCCAAGAAACACCACCAACAGCATAACAACCAGAACCAGGACGCCTCCACGTGAGTTTCCCCGACTGACACGATTTGTATGAAAATTTTTCATTTGCTAAAGCTCCTCAGTGGCCGGTCCGCGATTATTCCATCTTCATACGGGTTTCCGCTGTCAAGGTGATTGGCCCAAGACCAAAACCGGAAAGCAAAAGGAAGTTAAAAGGATATTTGACGGTGACAACAAGTTCAGTGCCAAACGGGTTACCGGCACGAGGCTCAGCCGGTGAAATGGGGGGGTCGAAGACCAAGGTACTTGATGCACGAAATGAGACCATGTGTTCCTGAGCAAACGATGTGACTATAGCCTTAATATCATTATCGGACAAACGCGGGGTGCGCATTACTATCCCGGCCCGTGCGCCTTCCCGGCTGGCATTGGTCAATAT